>NZ_AP031575.1:3017500-3317500 GCF_040436405.1 Marinomonas sp. THO17
AAAATTGTTATGACCTATTAAATCTTTGATGAGAGAACCGACCAATTGTATTACCGCGTCGCCCTTGGAATAACCGAAAAAGTCATTAAAGGGTTTGAAATCGTTTAAATCAAAATAGGCAACATGGAAATCTTCACCAGATTCTAAACGCCGGCTGACTTCACGATGAATGGGAACATTACCTGGTAACATGGTCAGTGGGTTGGAATAGGTGGCGTTTTGAATTTTTAGCTCAGTAATACGTTTTAGAAGATCTCGCAGATGCCCCGTTCCTATGTACTTTCCTTCTCGAGTGACGATGATTTCATTGTTAAGTGTGTCCGCTTCTTGATTGGTCATCATATTGGAAACACGTGACAAACTGACGTTACTTTCCACCATCAAGACATCTTCAGACAATAGATTTGTGACTGGTTTGTGCTCGTATAAAGCGCGTCCATAGGGGGTAGAGAAGAGTTCATGCAACTGATGTCTACGGATAATGCCAAGCGGAGTGCCTAGTTCATCTAATATGGGTAAGGCAATCAAATCTGTGTGCTTTTTAAAGATCAAAGAGGCTTCGTCCAATAAGCAACTTGCTTCTAAACTGGGTGTTGGACGACATAAGGTTTGAACTGTTTCAGCGTGGTCAATTCTAAATTGAGAGCGGCGTTGCGCTTGCTTAACCAAATAGGGGTGTGCACTAAAAGCAGGTGTTTCAGTTGGGCGGCCTAGAAAGTAGCCTTGTCCATAATCAAGGCCTATTTCAATCAGCTGATCAAGTTCTTGTTGTGTTTCAATGCCTTCAGCAATCAGAATACAATTAAGTCGTTGCGCTATGGTTAAAATAGAGCGCACAAACTCTCGTTTTATTTCGTCTTTATCTATACCTTGAATAAAGTGTTTATCCACTTTGACAATGTCGGGTTGCAATTCTGACCAAAGGCGCAATCCCGAATAGCCAACACCCAAATCATCAATGGCTACTTGAAAGCCCATTTTACGGTAATGGTCAACACTGCTTCTGGGCAAACCATTGTGGTCGTATGGATGTTGTTCCGACAGTTCTATGACAATATCTTGTTGATCAAGTCCGAGTTCTTTCAAAATGGCTAATGTCATGCCAGATTGATGTTCGGGAGATCCTAACAGAGATGCACTAACATTGAGAAATAAGCGCCCTGATAAATCAAGTTTGGCAAATTTTGAAATCGCCTTTTCACGACATAGTAACTCCAGTTTGTGAAGTAGCCCTTTGTTTTGCGCTAAGGTAAAAAGCGCATCGGGAGAAAACAGACTGGAGTTTTTCGGCCCCCGAGATAAAGCTTCATGCCCGTAAATTTCACCACTGTTTAAATCATAGATAGGCTGAAAGTAAGGTGTGACCAAACCTTTGTTGAGTATCTTATGGAAGAGCGTGGTGTCATCAAGCTGAATCATAATCTCAAATACATCTTAGTTAAGAAGACGATCAAGATTTTATGTCATATTTGTGACGCTTTAATGACTGCTAATTAGGGGTAAATGGGCGTTTTATCTTACATAAAAGGGCAGTAACTGAGAAAGTTAACGCTAGAATAGATCAAGGGAAAGGTAAGCAAATGATATGAAAACTGCCTGTTGCCGGATCGATTTGTTATTTTAGCCTTTCGATCATCGGAAACATCAGGTCTAACGTTACTCAATAAATAACTATTTAGTATTAAATACCTATTAGTGTTGAGAGGCAGACTTCATTGAATGATTGTGCATTAGGTTGGTAAAAAAAGCTTTAATGCGTGTTTTGGCACTATTAATAGCTTGAGCATAGTAAGCACGACGTAATTCATATGCTTTTTCAACGTAGAAATCTGTGTCTAAGTTGCCAAAATGATCGTATCGATAATCGTTTTTCATCATGTATCTCCTTAAAAAGTGCAATCGTTTCACATTATGAATAATAAAATTTGTTCAATTATTCGACAAACGATCAATTTTCAGCAGATAGATTAGAAAAACTCATCAAATAAAACTTTGATTACTCAGCAAGCGAAATTTGCCTGGTGGCATACCGGTAGAGCGTTTGAAAAAACGTGAAAAATAGCCTGGATCTTTGAAGCCAAGATCATAGCTGATTTCATCTACCGAGCGCGCTGTGTAGATTAAGCTGCGTTTGGCCTCAATGAGCAGTCTATCGTGTACCAATTCCAATACGCTTTTATTAAAGGCAGCCTTGCTTAGACGATTCAAGCGACTAGTAGAAACACTCAATGCGGTGGCATATTGCTGAGTTGTCCAATGTTCTCGGTAATGTTTTTCGATGAGTTCTTTGAGTAATTGAAGGCGGCTACTTTCGGTGATGTCATTGCTGTCTGCAACGCCGTTTAACTGTTGCTGGCGATGTAAAATTAACAGCACAGCTTTGATTAAGTATTCGCTCATTAAGCCTCTGTCCTCACGAATGTAGGATGACTCACTTTCTAATTGTTGCAGTAACGGCCATAGCTCAGAAAAATGATTACGGTGACCATTGAAATTAATTTGGCTGGCTTGGCTGAGGAGTGGCTTGATAAATTTAGCCGCTTTTTCTTGATAAGCATCTTCTAGCAAAGGCTCGGCAATGCTAATAACGCGTCCATCTGTATCGGGTGCGAAATGAAAGCTGTGGACGACACCAGCAGGTACTATGATGGCCCAAGCCCCTAGTAGATTTTGTTGTTGCTCATCCAATTGCACTTTTGCTTGACCTGATTTTAATATGAGAATTTGAAAGAGCTGGGCATGTCGATGAGGGCTGATTTTCCAACCTAAATTGCTGCTACGATCTTCAATGTCCTCAATATGAAAAAATTCCGGGTCATTGATCCAGCTGGATTCACCATAAAGGCCAAAATGTGGTATTTGATCTGCTTTCATAAGATGATTTTTTACATTTTTAATTGTTGTTTTTATTAGGCTCAAATCCCTACAACTCTCTTAATCGCAAGAAAAATCAAGTCATTTAGTTGGAATGCCGATTTTTAACTCTATTCATAAATGATCAAAAAGTACAATTTTTTGATCATAATTCACCTAACTAAGTCGGTTCACGGCTCCTATTATGTAGGCATAGTGAAACATGACTTAAGAAAGGCGCGAATAAGTACGCAGGCTAGGTAGCTGCTTCGATGTTGCTCTAAACCATGCTATCCATATAGAGGACAGTGTGGATAAGGTTCAATGATTCGTAGATTTTCTTAATGGTCAAATTTCAACCAACTGACAAAAAAAATAAAGCAAGGTGAGAGAATATGAAAACACAAGTTGCCATTATTGGAGCGGGGCCATCGGGTCTTTTGCTGGGTCAATTGTTATCTAAGCAAGGCATTGATAACGTCATTATAGAACGTGCATCGGGTGAATACATTCTTGGCCGAATTCGTGCTGGTGTATTAGAACAGGGTATGACGGACCTGCTGCGTGAAGCTGGCGTTGGTGAGCGCATGGATCGTGAAGGTCAGGTGCACACAGGTGTGGAATTGGCTTTTAACAATAAGCGAGTGCAAATTGAGCTTGAAAAGCTCACTGGCGGTAGCACAGTAATGGTGTATGGCCAAACAGAAGTGACTCGTGACCTTATGGATGCTCGTGCTGCGGCGGGTTTAACTACCTATTACGAATCCAGTAATGTCGAATTGCATGATGTAAAGTCCGCTTCTCCTTATGTCACATTTGAGCAGGATGGTCAGCAACATCGTTTGGACTGTGATTATATAGCCGGTTGTGATGGTTTCCATGGCGTGTCTCGTCAAACTATTCCAGAGTCGTCGCGTAAAGAATTTGAGCGTGTTTACCCCTTTGGTTGGCTTGGTATCTTGTCTGATACACCACCGGTAAATGAAGAATTAATTTACTGTAAAACTGATCGCGGTTTTGCCATGACCAGTATGCGTTCTGCCACTCGTTCACGTTATTACATTCAAGTGCCTTTGACCGATAAGGTAGAAAACTGGAGTGATGATGATTTCTGGGCTGAGTTAAAACGTCGTTTGCCAGATGATGTGGCCGAAAAATTGGTCACAGGGCCAAGCATTGAAAAGAGCATTGCGCCATTGCGTTCATTTGTGTGTGAACCCATGCAGTACGGCAATCTTTTCTTAGTGGGAGACGCTGCGCATATTGTTCCTCCAACTGGTGCGAAGGGGTTGAATCTAGCCGCTTCGGATGTGGCGACTCTGTACAAAATCATGACGCGTGTTTATAAAGAAGGCGATAAAGAATGCATTAATCAGTATTCGGATATTTGTTTACGTCGAGTCTGGAACGGTGAACGTTTCTCTTGGTGGATGACCAATATGTTGCATGATTTTGGTGATGAGGCTGGAGAAGACACAGAAACTCATGAGCGCTTTATGAGCTCAGAGTTGAATTTTTATACCGATAACGAAGCTGGGCGTCGCGTGATTGCCATGCAATATGTCGGTTTACCTTACGAAGATTTGCAATAATCTATAAAAAAAACGACCTCAGAATATCTCTATGAAGACTATTCTGAGGTCTTTTTTTATGACTGAGCTGTATTATTCGATACGCGTTAGCCAGGTAAACATAGCGTTGATTGCTTGTTTTGACCAATTATTAGTGGCCATTTCTGTGGCTCTTTTCTGGTCTTTAGCAATGCCGCGGGCACTGACTGTCCAAGACGCCAAAGGAGTATTGTCTGGGCCATATAAGGCAAGCGTGCCTTCCTCAAATACGTAAGATCGCCCAGACTGAATTTCACTGTGTTGAGAGGTTTGGCTACTAAGGCGAAACACCGCAGGGGATTTGGCAGTAAAACCATACTCAGATAAGGCGCTGGCCAGTGCATTGGCCTGATTGGTTTGAGATGCGTCCATACCGTAATACTGTAATGCCTGACTCAATTGTATTTCAATTTGCTCAACCTGATCACTGGCACGACCCGCAAGCTGGCGCTCGGTCGAGTAGAGTTGCAATTCTTCTACATAGGATTGACGTTGTGCAAAAGCTGGAATCAAGCGCATATAGATAGGCCAATCTTGAGTTGCAGCTGTTTGACTGGCATCTGTGGTCAGCCCTGCGGCCAGTTTTTTTATCGAACTGTCTTGTGCTGCAATAGCTTGCTTTAAGCGAGTGACAATACGCGCTCTATCAATGGACTGTAAGGCGTAAACATATTTTTCACCAGCGAAGCGTTGTTCGTTAACTGCTTGTTCCAACTCAATTGGCGCTGTGGCGATTTGAGTGTAAGCGGTTTGAATTTTAGCAACTTGCTCATTGCCATTGTTCGAGGTGACTTGTGTATTTTGTGTACTCACCTGACTGACTTGGGTCTTCAGCTGTTGGGCTATTTGTGCATTACCATTTTGCTCAGCTTGAGCAAAAGCTAGGGCCAGATTGTCTATTTTAGGAGCACTACCAACTCCATAGATATGAGTTGAGCTTTTAGGTGGTGAGCTTACCCAATCTGGCAACACCTTAGTGGCTTTACTAGTTTGGCTAAAACTGCCAAAACACCCACTCAGGCTGGCAGCAATACCAGCCCATAATAAACACTGAGTTGTGCGCGATACAGTCATTAGAAGAAGCCTTTATCGGCTAACTTTTTGATTTTCTTTTGACCATTCCAGACTTCGCGATTGGTGGTCATGTCAATCAATTTTAGATCCACCTGGTAGAAGCTGACACGCTGATCGCCATTGGAATCAACAATGGAATTAATGGTACCTGATAAAGCAAATCCGGCGCCTTGTTCCAAACCAAATTGAGCAGCTGTACCCGGCGCCGCATTCAATTCTTGGTCTTCGCGTTCGCTGCGAATGTCATCACGTTCTGCCCCTGACACGACGAAGTCCACTTTTCCGGCACGCAATAAACTACGCTTAATATCATTGATGAAGGTATCTACCGGAATGTGTTCAGAAGATTTATTACGAATCGTTTGAATGATGACAGTAGGTTTACCTTTTTGTGTGAAATTGAAGTCACGGAACCAAGGAAACGTTAGCATATCATTCATCATCTCCTCGGCCACGAGACGTGAGTCGGTATCGTTCCAACGATCAGATAAAGCCACTTCTTCATTGTCTCCGAGGCGTTTTACACTGCCGCTGCAAGCTGTCAGCATCAATGCCAACATCAGGGTCAGTAGTTTATGCCATGAAAAAGCTTGCCAATGTACTGTGGATGTCAGTTGGTTTTTCATCGTCTTTTCCTTATGTCACCTTGTGAACAGTGCGTCAACAACCCTAAATAATCTGGGTTAGTGTAATCAATTTAGTATGGGTTACGTAAGTTCCATACTTTAATTTCATTATTCTTGAGCTGTGTTTTGCCCAATGTAAAGCTTTTGCCATTGGTTTCATACTCAGGGCTATACTCTCCGGCGCTCAGAGCTTGGCGCGTTAATCTTACTTGTGCGGGTAAGGTTAGCCAATTGCGAGTATCCGCAGCAGAAGAGGCCACGACTGTGACTTGGCCGATCAAATTGAGCAGTAAGGATGCGCTGTCGTCTTGAATTTCTGACGAGACTCGGTAAGCCAGCCAAGTACGAATGAATTCACGTATCATGCTTTCATAAATATCTCGTTGCGCATTGGCAAGTTGATCTTGGAAAGCAATGTCGGCTAACGACGTCATACGCAAACTGTCGAAGCTTTGCAAAGAAGAGTGCTGAGGGAAAACGAGCTTGGTCGGGTGAGAATCTAAGGTGAAGCGACGATAGTAGGGCACGGTAACTCGGATGGCTTGTGAGGTCAGCATTTCATCGATCTTCGCTTGTTTGAGTTGCCCCCAAACACCTGATCCTAAGATGACGCGTTTAGTAAACACACCAGAAAATGCGTTCCAAGCACCGCCCACTTTATAATTGGCAATCATATTAAGTGGATTGATGTCAGCATACACCATAGTAAACCAACGAAACGCATCGTTGTCTTCCATGCGGCCACCACCATGAAGCGGTTCAAGTACCAAGCTGGTTGATAAAGGGTCTGCATAGAGTGATAAAGAAAGCTCACTTTTATCTGGCATAAAGCCCTGATGTTCCAAAATAACCAATTCAGCGTCTTTGTCTTGATAGGTTTTCAGTACCTTTTGCATGGATGCAGAAAGATGTTGCTGAATGGCTGAATCGATTTCGGCACTGCTGAAACCGCCTTTTTGCATCATACGAATGGTGTCTAACCAAGCTCGTTCCGCCGTCATTGGGCTGAGTTCGTATTGTTTGGCGTAACCCGCTTCATAAAGTTCTGCCGATTTCTGATAGCTAATGCGGGCATCATCGTATTCGCCACTGATTTCGTATTGCAGCCCCGTCATGTAGCGCGCCCAGGCGTCATCACGATATAGGAAGTTATCACGGTTTAAACGGCCTGTGTAAAAGCTGCTTAACCAGCGCATGGCCTTTTCATAAAATGCGCTGTTTTTTTGAGCATCTAACTCTTGATAGCTAGGTGTTTGAGCTGCAATTTCGTTGAGTTTTATATCAATTCGGCGTACTTCAACGAGAGCAGCATCTAATAATTGTTGTCTGGCTTGGCGAGAGGTGGCTTTTTCTGATAAGGCCAGATAATTGAGAGATTTTAAATAACTGATGTAGACTCTTTCGATACCATTACCGCGGTAATTGCTTTGTCTTGGGTTGCTTAATAAGGCCCAAGAGCGGTTTGTTAAACTTTCTTGTAGAAAAGTATCGCTGAGCCTTTCCGCCTGTTCTAAGAGCTGGTTGCTGCGCTGGTAGTCCCCCTGATTTTGCGCCAGAGTACCTATCTCCAGGTAATACAAGAGTTTGTCTTGGCTATTATCCAGAGCGTCACGAAGAGGCGCTTCAGCGGCTTGCCATTCTCCTTGTTTGGCCAAGATTAAACCATCGTCTATGTCTTCTCGGTAGGTTGCACAGCCTGATAATAGGATGATGTGTAGGCCAAGCAATAGCCAGTAGTTTATCTTGCTCACTCTAGTATCCTTTTGCTAGAAATTGATTCACTATCAGTAGGCCAAATAAGGCAAAACAACAGAGATACAAAAGTAGCCAGCGGGCTTTGAGACAATTAGGGCAAGGTTTTTTCTTTTTTCTCATCACAGCATCCATTTGAGATACACATCACACCTTGTTAGTGTGAACTCTTCTTATGCTATAAAAAAAGGAGGCCGAAGGCCTCCTTTTTTTACACAAATTTGTTTCAATTCTTACTGTGCTGTTTCAGTCTTCTGTTTTTGCAAGCTTTCAACATATAAAGCGTCAAAGTTGATTGGAGCAAGCATGATGGCTGGGAAGCTGCCTTTTACAACAATCGCATCGATGTTTTCTCGTGCGTATGGGAACAGAGTGGCAGGACAAAAAGCGCCTAGTGCATGATGTAATTGTTGGTCGTCCAAGCCAGAAATAACGAATAAACCACCTTGTTGAATCTGCACTAAATAACCTGTTTCACCGCCATTTTTTACTGTCACCGTGATTTCTAGTACGACTTCGTACACGTTCTCACCAACCTGGCGGCTTTTGGTATTAAGTTCAAGACCAACTTCTGGTTTCCATTCTTCTTGGAAAATCATAGGGGCACGTGGTGACTCGAAAGAAATGTCTTTCAAAAAGACACGTTGAAGAGACAATTGTGGTGTTGGAGCTTCTTGAGTTGCAGCGCTATCAGACATGCTAGTTCCTTGTTTGAATCGTTAAATGTGTTATTTCTATTGTTTATTGTGCGATAGGGAGAAGGCTTTACTGAGTCAGTAAAGTGTCTAACTTTTGTTCACGCTCCAGCGCGTAAAGATCATCGCATCCACCAATGTGTTGTTCGCCAATCCAGATTTGTGGAACGGTATGACGGCCACTTTTTTCCATCATTTCCTGACGAAGTTCCCGTTGACCATCCACACGAATTTCATTAAAGGCCACATTTTTTGCACTTAACAGTTGTTTCGCTCTGACGCAAAATGGGCAGTAGTCGCTTGAATAGATAGTTACCGTGGCCATAATTCACATTAACCTTTCACTAATGGGAGGTTTGACGATTGCCATTCGGCAATGCCGCCTTGCATCTTGTATACCTTGCCAAAGCCCTCTTTTTTTAGATCTTTAGCACTTGGGCCGGCAGTGATGCCAGACTTACAAACCAAAATGATGGGGGTATCTTTGTATTTCTCAAGACGATGTAAACTTTCTTTCATTTTGGTGGCTGGGATGTTTAAGGCACCAGTGATATGGCCAGCGTTGAATTCTTTTTCCGTACGGATATCCACCACAAGGGCATCTTGTGTGTTCATCATATTGGTTGCTGTGGAAGGCGTCACGCCCTGAGCGCCACCTTTTCGTTCGACGAAAATTAAGGTGATCAGAATAGCGAAGAAGACAGCCACCATCTCCCAGTGGTTGATCGAAAATTCAATAAGTTGATTCATCATAATTGTATAGCCTATTTTTAAACTGGGTGCATTATACACGGCAAGATGAATCGGTACATACTCAGACTAGGTGGTAGGCTAAAAATTCAGTCACAGCTTTTCATACTGTGACTGAATGAAGTTAAAACTAATCTATGAGTTGGTAGAGTCAAAAATTTTATCGGCATTACCTTCAATAAAACTGTCGAACAAGTTACCGTCTGGCATGGCATGACGATGTGCAAATTCGTAGAAACAGCTGGGTATACTGACTTTTTGGTTATCACAAAAATGGTACTGAATCTTATCTGCCATGGTGGAAGATTGCTCTAAAAAGAGGTCAGCGGAGCCTTTTACTAAACCGCCTACTTGGTTCAAGGAATAGCCTTGTTCCAATAACAGTTGATTAACAGATTCTATGTTATTGAGTTTGTTTAGATGGTTAATACTGACCGTGAAATGATTGGCTTGTAATCCCATGCTGGTTAACCAAGCTGCGTATTCGCTGTGTTTGGCAAGGGTCTGATAATCTGCGTGACTAGGTGTTGACCACAGAAGACCCGCGTAAAAAATGCTTGGATCCTGTACTGCGTCAGCAGGAATTTGAGCGATGTACTTGTGTAATATCTCCTGACAAGAAGTCGGTAATTCTTCTATTAATAATTCTGAGAGAAATATTTTAGGTGCGTCTTGATCTTTTGTATGACGATAGCAACGCGCTTTTAAATGTTTGTTTTCAAAACGAAAAGCCCCGTACGCTTGGTAGCCTAGAGCGAGCAGTTGTGGCTCTAGTTTGTCTAAAGAAATAGGAGAGTTATTAAAGGTGCGAAATGCCACATGGTCATTCACAACTTTTTCTCCCATATTGAGGAATAAGTTTTGAATGCTCAAGGCCTGTGGGGTGACCTTGATGTATTGTTGCCACAAAGCGTTGAAAAAATCCTGATACGCCATGCAAAGACTCCAAATAAGGTGATGTTAATAAATAAGAATTATCTCACTCTACTGTAAAAGCCAACACAATCACAAAAGCAAAAAAGGCATTTGATGATGCAAAAATGTTTTATGAAAGCATATGTGAAAAGTCTTCATGGGGCTAACAGTGTTGAGAAAATTCGCAACTCTAATAGCCGTTTTTTTTGTACTTTAGCTGACAGTGTCTCTTTTTGCTCTTTGAGGAGTAAATAGCTGCTGTTTGGCTGCCAATATGGTGTTGATTAAGTGAGCAGGAAAACTGCGATTTTTAGGGTGAGCCAAACCAACGACACGTTTTAGCTTTACGTCATTTAAAGGGCGCAAACACAAGTCGGCGCGTCCTCTTGAAGAATGTTCAGGAATCAGCGAGATACCTAAACCTGCAGCCACCAAGTCCAATGCGTATTCTTCGGTTTTGACCTGCGCGCGAACATCCGTTGTCAATTCTTGCTTTTGCATTAAATAGTTCCAAGATTCAAGAATGTCGCAGGGTGTTCTTGAAATGAAAGGTTGTTTATCAATTTGCTTAAGTGACACGGAAGGAAAGTCCGCCAACCAATGATCTAAAGGCATGGCGATCACATAATCGTCCTCCCACAAGGGATAAAATACATCCTCCTCAGTGGTGTATCTGTGGCAGGTAAAGCGTAAGTCTGCGGTTTCCGACTCGTCTACCAATTTCAACGTTAATCCTGTTACCTCATCCAACATGGTTTTAATAACTTGACTGATGAGAGCCCCAGAGAGAAAAGGTGCCAATGAAATAGACAAAGAGAGGGGGGTGGGCGACTGACTGAATAACTGCTTCATGGTGCTCATGTCACTGACCATTTTGCATGCATGAGGGTACAACTGGCTGCCGCTGTCGGTTGCCGAAACGCCTTTGGAATGTCGTACGAAGAGCTTGGTGCCCAAGTCCTCTTCCAATTGCACCAAGGTATTGGATATAGAGGGTTGCGCAACAAAGCAGCGCTTGGCGGCGGCGCTTAGACTGCCTTCTTCGTACACGGCGATGAAATAACGTAGCGATCGAATGTCCATGTTAGCCCCTGCTGATCAAGTCCTTTAAATATACCTATAGCCATCTATGTTTGCTATAGGAGAAAACTAGACCCTTACCAGTAAAAGCATATTTCTCATTATTGGCGTGAGTGCGATAAGGTGATGACAACGTATTTTTAAACCTTACCGATCAAATTATTATTTAGGGGTTAATCATGTCACTGTCTTGCTTGGAAACCTTGGGCGTTACTTCTCTTGTCTCTGGTGATACTTACTTTAGTGTCTTAACGGGAAACCAAAAGGTGTTAGGGGAAGGGGACAAGTTTTCAGTTCGAAGTCCAATCGATGGCAGCACTTTATCTAGCTTTGCCAATGCCACTCCACAACAATTACAAAGCGTAAATCAAGATCTGCAAGAGGCTTTTAAAGCCTTGCGTGTTATACCGGCACCACGTCGCGGTGAATTAGTACGTCGTATTGGTGAAGAAGCGCGTAAGTATAAACAGGAATTGGCGCAAGTCATCTCGCTGGAAGCGGGTAAAATCATGCCGGAAGCTCTTGGTGAAGTGCAAGAATGGATCGATGTATGTGACTTTGCTGTAGGTCAGTCGCGCATGCTACACGGTTTGTCGATTGTTTCCGAGCGTCCAGGCCATCGCATGATGGAACAGTGGCAACCACTTGGGCCAGTAGCTGTCATTACCGCTTTTAATTTCCCAATGGCAGTCTGGTCTTGGAATGCTATGTTGGGACTCATTTGTGGCGATCCAATTTTGCTAAAACCTTCTGAAAAAGCTCCATTGTGTGCTTTGGCCATGTACCAGATTGCACAGAATGTTTTGGCGGATATGCCAGATATCCCCAAAGCTGCTGTGTCTGTGATGATAGGTGGGCGCGATTTGGGTGAAGCCATTGCCGCCAGTGATACTTTCCCTTTGGTATCGGCAACAGGTTCAACGGCTATGGGGCGTGCTGTGGCGCAAACTGTGGCGGCTCGCTTGGGACGTTCTTTATTGGAGCTAGGGGGCAATAACGCCATGATAGTGTCTGATACAGCAGACTTGGAGTTGGCTTTGCGTGCTATTGTCTTTTCCGCGGCGGGTACGGCAGGTCAGCGTTGTACCACTTTGCGTCGTTTGATATGTCATGAATCTGTTGTGGATGGATTGGTGTCTCGTTTGGCAAAATCTTACTCCTCTTTGCCCATTGGCAATCCTTTGACAGAGGGCACTCTGGTTGGTCCGCTGATTGATGAAAACAGTTTTAACAAGATGCAGTCTGCATTAGAAGCGGCCAAAGCCCAAGGCGGTGAGTTGGTGTGTGGTGGTCAACGAGTGACGCAAGGTGTGCCAGAAGGCGGCTTTTATGTGCAGCCAGCCATAGTACGAATTGCTCACGATGCGCCTATTGTTCATGAAGAAACCTTTGCGCCTATTTTGTATGTGCTGACTTACTCAGACTTCGCAGACGCCATTGATATTCAGAATGAAGTGCCGCAGGGCTTATCCTCTGCAGTGTTCACTGAAAGTATGCGAGAAGCTGAGCTATTTATGTCTCCAGCAGGTTCTGACTGTGGTATTGCCAACGTTAATATTGGTACCTCAGGTGCCGAAATTGGCGGTGCATTTGGTGGTGAAAAAGACACTGGCGGTGGTCGTGAGTCTGGGTCGGATGCGTGGCGTAACTACATGCGTCGTACCACCAATACGGTCAATTATGGGGGTGACTTACCCTTGGCTCAGGGCATTGTTTTTGAGTAAAGCTGCTTAAGCTAGGTTCGTAATTCTTTGGCTTTGAGGTGAATGAAAATGACGCAATCTCCTTGTCGATCATTGTGGCGTGACAGTGCGCCTGCGGCGCCTGACTTACCTTCCTTACAAGGCCATCATCAAGTTGAGGTGGTGATTGTAGGTGGTGGTTTTACCGGGCTTTCTACAGCGTTACATCTTGCTAAAGAGGGAGTGTCTGTTGCTGTAGTGGAAGCCAATGAAATCGGCTTTGGCGGTTCGGGTCGTAACGTTGGCTTGGTGAATGCAGGCGTTTGGCTGGAACCGGATTCTTTAGACAAAACCCTTGGTAATGTCGCGGGCAGGCGTATGTATGACGCACTTGCTGTGGCACCAGATTATGTTTTTGATTTGATCGCTGAATATGACATTGCTTGTGAAGCAACGCGTCATGGTACCTTGCATGCCTCGGTGGGCAAATCAGGCTTGGCGCAATTGCAGCGCCGCTGCCAACAGATGCAAGAGCGCGGTGCCCCTGTGTCTTTGCTAAGTGACCAAGAGGCTAAACAACGCATTGGATCAAACAAATTTAATGCCGCCTTGTTTGATCCGAGGGCAGGTACCATTCAACCCTTGGCTTATGTGCGAGGCTTGGCGCGTGCTGCGTTACAAGAAGGCGCGAATATCTTTGAGCAATCCCCTGTAACGGCTATCGAAAAGAGCCATAATGCCTGGCGAGTGTGTTCTGAATTGGGAGCGATACAAGCAGACAAGGTGATTTTGGCAACCAATGCTTATTGTCAGCATGGCGTTGCTAATCAAGCCAGTAAGTTTGTACCCATTGCCTACTCACAACTGGCGAGTAAGCCATTAACGGAACAACAACTTGCCCAGATTTTGCCCAACAAAGAAGGGGTTTGGGATACTTGTACTGTAATGAGTTCGTTTCGCTTGGATCAAGCGGGGCGTTTGATTTTTGGTGGTATGGGGGCTGAAGGGCGAGCTTTATCAAATTGGGCGAGTCAACGTGTTGTTGAGATCTTTCCAATACTTGAAAAAGTAGAATGGGAGTTTTGTTGGACTGGAAACATCGCCTACAGTGCCGATCATTTACCTCATTGTCAGCAGTTACAACAAGGCTTGTTGTCTATCTCGGGTTACAGTGGGCGCGGTATCGGCCCTGGTACGGTATTGGGTGCTGAGTTGGCCGATTGGGTGATGGGTAAACGTGATGAGCTATCTGTGCCTACTTCGACGCTGAAAGACATTCCTTTTCGGGAAATTCAACGACTTTTTTACGAACTGGGGGCACAAACTTATCATTTAGGTCAACAGGCCCATGCATTAAGCTGATTCATGAAAAGAGGTGACTTGGTACTTTTGAGTTGCCTCTTTTTGGTGCATTTTTACGTTATTTTTGCCTTTTATCAGTTGGGAAATGGTGCGTTATAGGATACAGTTGTTGACTTATGTTTTTCACTGATGAGTAACGCTTGGCATGCGTCGTTATATCCCTTCTTCTACGGCTTTAAAATGTTTTGAAGCCTCGGTCAGACATTTGAGTTTTACCAAAGCGGCTGAAGAGTTGCACCTTACCCAGAGCGCGGTCAGTAGACAGATTCGTAATCTCGAAGAATTTCTGTCACGGGATCTCTTTATTCGACTCAATAAGCGTTTGATCCTCACTGGAACGGGAGCGGCTTATTACAGAGAAGTGGTGCCTTTACTGGACAGGATGGAAAACGCTTCTTTACGCATGCTGCACCGAGAAGATGAAAAAACCACTCTGACCATTTCGGCCTTGCCAACCTTGGTGTCTTACTGGTTGATGCCCTTATTGGCCGAGTTTCAGGCGACGCATCCACAATTCCAAATTAAAGTTCGCTCTTTAGATGATGCTGCTAAAATTGATCCTGATGCAGTGGATGTGATTCTGCATTATGGAGGGGATCATTGGCCGCGAGCTATGTCGCATCAGTTGATGCGCGAGGAGGTGGTAGCCGTATGTTCACCCGATTTACTAGAGAAAGTCATGCCTCACAAAATGGATTGGCAAGTTGAAGATGTGGTGAATTTCCCATTTTTACACCTTTCTTCACGCATTAATGCATGGCCGGATTGGATGATGGCTCAGGGGTTAGAAAGTGGCTCTTTTGCTGGTGCTTCTTTTGCTCACTTTCATATGTTGATGGAAGCGGCGAAAAACAGCATGGGGATAGCGATTTTACCCTGTATTTTGGCGCAAAAAAGTTTGCTCAATGGAGAATTGCAAGCACCTTTTGGTGGCCCAGTGACAACGCCTCATGAATATTTGTTGTCCTATCCGGTGGATAAAGCCGATTTGGAACAAGTCATGGTATTTCGTGACTGGTTATTGGCGCGTTTAGCGGCTCATAAGCAAAACTAATGGTCTGAATAGAGAAGGCAGTCTGTAATTAAATTACATGCCTGTGATAGTATCAAATAATAATCATGATCAAGCTTCGGGATAGATTACCATGAATAAAAAGACCACAGCCCTTTTCATCCTTGATGGTTGGGGTTACAGCGAAACCTCAACCTCTAATGCTATTGAAGCAGCCAATACCCCAAATTGGGATAAACTTTGGGCGAATTACCCTCATTCTTTGATCAAAACCTCTGGTCTTGCTGTAGGCCTGCCAGATGGTCAAATGGGTAACTCGGAAGTCGGTCACATGAACATAGGGGCTGGCCGAATTGTTTATCAAAATTTCACGCGCATTGGCAAAGCCATTGAAGATGGCTCGTTTTTCGAAAACGCTGCTTTAGTAGGCGCGGTCGATAAAGCGGTTTCTGCAGGCAAAGCAGTGCACGTATTGGGATTACTTTCAAACGGTGGTGTACACAGTCATCACGAACAAATTATGGCAATGTGTGAACTTGCGGTGAAGCGTGGTGCGCAAAAAGTCTATGTACATGGTTTCACCGACGGCCGTGACACACCACCTCGTTCTGCAAAAGCACCGGTTGCTGAATTAGAAGCAAAATTAGCTGAATTGGGCGTGGGTAAAATTGCTACCCTTACCGGTCGCTATTACGCCATGGATCGAGACAATCGTTGGGAGCGTGTTCAAACCGCTTATAATGCGATTGTGTTAGGGCAAGGTGAAGTGGCACAAAGTGCTGAACAAGCGATCCAAGCCGCTTACGATAGAGATGAAACCGATGAGTTTGTTAAAGCCTCTGTGATAGGTGAAGCCGTGACTGTGGAAGATGGTGATGCAGTGGTATTTGCCAACTTCCGACCAGATCGGGCCCGCCAGTTAACTCGCGCTTTCACTGATGCGGGTTTTGATGGTTTTGAACGTGCCACAGTGCCTGCGCTGTCGGCCTTTGTTACCTTTACAGAATACGCATCTGACATTGTTGCTGATGTGGCTTTCCCCCCAGAAGCCTTGAAAAATACCTTGGGCGAAGTCTTGGCTGGCAGTGGTAAGAAACAATTGCGTATTGCTGAGACAGAGAAATACGCCCATGTCACTTTCTTCTTTAATGGTGGTGAAGAAGCCTTGTTTGATGGCGAAGAGCGAGAGCTGATTCCATCACCTAATGTTGCGACTTACGATTTACAACCTGAAATGAGTGCCCCAGAAGTGACGGATAAGCTGGTGGAAGTGATTGAAGCTGGCAAGTACGACACCATCATTTGTAACTTTGCCAATGGTGATATGGTAGGTCACAGTGGTGTATTCGATGCCGCGGTAAAAGCCGTTGAAGCGGTGGATGCTTGTTTGGGACGTATTATGACAGCCTTAGATCACAATGGTGGTCAGTGTTTGATTACCGCAGACCATGGTAATGTGGAGCAAATGTTGAGTGATGATGGTTCACAACCTTTGACCTCCCACACGAATGGACCTGTGCCTTTGGTGTTGTATTCTGCGGATAAGCGTTTGGCGCTGAAAGACGGTGCTTTATGTGATCTTGCCCCAACCTTGTTGGACATGATGGGCATGGACATACCTGCGGAAATGACAGGTATGAGCATACTAACGCGTTCTTGAGGATAACATGATCGGAATAATACGTTCTTGTTTCGTTTGTCTTTTGCTGCTGCCAAGTGTGATTTTGGCAGTGGGAGAACCGCAAACCCCAGAAGAAGCCAAGCAGCAGATTGAGGCCTTGCAGAAGGATCTTAAAAAGCTCAATACTTGGCTTAAAGAGGTAAAATCAGAACGTTCCGATGTTGAAAAGCAGCTGGAAAGCAAAGAAAGAGACATCCAAGAGCTCCTCAAAAAGATTCAAAGTATTCAGGACGGTCTACAAAAAAGCGAAAAGCAATTAAGTCAATTGCGTATTCAGCAAAAGTCTTTGCAATTAAGTATTCAACAGCAGAACGATCAAATAGCCGCCCAATTAAGGGCGGTTTATCGTTCAGGCAAAGAAGAAAGTATTAAGCTCTTTTTAAATGGTGATAACACCGAAGATTCACAGCGTTTGGTGCAATATAATCGTTACTTTTCTAATGCGCGACAATCCTTGATCAACGGGTTTATTACCGAAGTAAATGATCTGAATCTGGTGGAAAAAAGCATTCGTAGTCATCGTGCACAGCAAGCCAGAGAAGAAGTCGAGTTAAAACAACAACGTCAGGCTTTATTAGGCCAACAAACCGAGCGTCGTAATCTCTTGGTTAAGTTAGACAAAGAGTTGGCTCAAGGCGGTCGAAGAGCACGTCAGATTCAGCAAGATCAACAAGATTTAAAAGACTTGTTGCTGCGACTGGAAGAGGCATTAGCGGATATTCAGATCCCTGATCCAGAAGTGCCATTTGCTTCTTTACGGGGTAAATTAATTAAACCACTCACTAGGTTGTCTGAATTGCGCACCACAGGAATTGATTTAGGTGGCGTAACATTAAAGGCACGAGAAGGTGAGCCAGTTCATGCTATTTCACAAGGACGAGTGGTATTTGCGGATTGGATGCGAGGTTTCGGTTTTTTACTGATTCTCGATCATGGCGATGGTTATATGTCTATGTATGGCTACAATCAAAGTTTATTAAAAGAAGTTGGCGAATGGGTAGGGGCCAATGATATTGTAGCCATGGCAGGCAGTACTGGTGGTCAGCCTGACAGCGCCTTGTTCTTTGCCATTCGCCATAATGGCGCACCCTTAAATCCATTAGCTTGGGTGGCGGGTTAGCATGCTTCTATAGGAATAACTATGATCAAATTGTTTAGTTGTGGTTTGACACTTTCCGTGTTGATGGCCATGACGTCTTTTTCTTTTGCCGCAGATTCACAAGATGGCTCAGTTTTGCCAACCGCACAAATTCAATCTTTTGTTGAAGCCTTTGAGACGATTCGTGAAGGTTATGTGGAAGAGCTCTCTGATGAGGACATTCTCCATAAAGCATTAAAAGGTATGGCTACAGCCTTAGATCCACATTCAGAGTATTTTACCAAAACTGAGTTGTCTGAATTCAATGAGCTCACTTCGGGGAATTATGCCGGTATCGGTGTGGAAGTCGAAATGAAAGACAAACGCCTTACTGTAGTGACGCCCATTGATGGTTCAGCGGCAGCAGAGGCAGGAATTTTACCGGGTGATGTCATAGTGCGTATTGATAATACCCTAATCACGGATTTGGGCATGCAGGACATCGTCACTCTCATGAGGGGAGAAGTGGGTACACAAGTGACTCTAGATATTGAACGTAACGGTAGTATTCAAGAATTTGTGTTGACGCGTCGTATTGTTGAAGACGCCAGTGTGACTTATAAATGGCTAGATGATTCGATTGCGTATTTTCGCATCAGTCAGTTCCAAAGTGATACCTCGAGAGAGTTTGTAAAAGCCATTGAAACACTCAAAGAAGAAAGTGCCATTCAAGGTGTGGTGTTGGATTTACGCAATAATCCGGGTGGTGTTTTGCAAAGTGCGGTTGGTGTGGTCAATGCCTTTATTAATGATGGCATGATTGTTTACACAGATGGTCGTCATAACATGTCGAAAAGTCAGTTTGTTGCGGATCGTGCCAGCACCTTATTAGCGCAAGTACCTGTGGTGGTGCTAGTGAACGATGGCTCTGCCTCTGCGTCTGAAATTGTCGCTGGGGCTTTGCAGGATCATAAACGTGCGGTCATTTTGGGCACCGAAACCTTTGGTAAAGGTTCTGTACAAACCGTGGTGCCTTTGTCGAATGGTGATGCTGTTAAATTAACTACCGCCTTGTATTTTACGCCAAATGGTCGTTCCATTCAGGCACAAGGTATTCAGCCTGATTTGATCATTCCGCAGGCTAAATTGAGCTTTGATGAAGGGCAGTTTTTTATAAAAGAAGCGGAATTAAAAGGGCATCTGGGTAATGGTACTGGCGGAGAAGAACGTACCAGTGCGGATGTAGAAACAGAGATTGCCGACCTTGCTAAGACGGATTTTCAATTGTTTCAAGCTGTTACTATCTTAAAGACGCTACCGAAGCTGATTCAATAGTTGTGATGTACCCACTGAAAAAAAATGCTTTTGATTTGTGCTCAAAGGCAATTGTTGTAATGTTATTGAGCTTGCAGATAGGCTTTTCTCAAGTTGTGATTGCGGGTGACAATAATGCGGAGGAGCAAGCTTCGACGATGTCTTCTCCTGCTCCTATTGAAGACTATTTGGATTGGTCAGAATTGTTACCAATTGAACAAGCTGAGCCAATTTCTCCTCAATGGTTGGGTCCTGTGTTGCCCAAGGCGCAAGATATCCCTCTCATTTTTCCGCTGCAGAAGCCTGTTCAAGATGCTGGGTCTGCGGTTGGTACTGAGCCTAAACCTATTATTGATGCTGAAAAAGCTTGGGAGCCAGTGGTTGCACCGATTTTGCAAGCGCCAGATACGACTCTGAATCAGCAGATTCATGCGCAGGAATGGTTAGATGAATTGACAGATGAGCAGGCTTATCCATTACGTAAACAGGCGGTGGATGAGCATCCAAAACCTTCAAAAATAGCCATTTTGATTGATGACTTAGGTTATAACCGTCGTGGCATGGAAGGATCTTTGGCATTACCCACTGAAGTGGCTCTAGCAATTTTACCTGAAACGCCTTATGCGCAACAAACTGCGAGCAAGGCTCAACAGCAATCTCGTATCACCTTATTGCATGCGCCAATGGAGAATGAGCGCGAGTTAAAATTAGGGCCGGGGGGCTTGTATGCCAAGATGTCTGAGCAGGAACTCAAAGCGGTACTAATAAAAGATTTAGATGGCCTGCCTGGGATTCAAGGTGCTAATAATCACATGGGCAGTTTACTGACCACCAAACCTGAAGCCATGAAATGGGTAATGGAAGTGTTGCAGGAACGCTCTATGTTCTTCATTGACAGCTTAACCAGTCCAAAAAGTGTTGCAGAGCAAACAGCGAAACTGCATGGCTTAAAAACCGTTCGCCGTGATGTTTTTTTGGATAATATCCGTACCCACCAGGCTATCGATAAGCAATTTAATCGTTTGCTTAAATTAGCACGTCGACATGGCAGTGCATTAGCCATAGGCCATCCTTATCCAGAAACATTGGACTATCTTAAACAGAGACTTGCTCAGTTGGAAAAAGATGGCGTTTTACTTGTCCCTTTATCCGCTTTGCTAGAATTGCCTAAAAAATAATATTTTGGACTTTTTTGATATAAAAGCGGACTTTTTTGCAATTATTTTTTTGCTTTTTGTACTAGATTATTAATAGCTTCTCAATGAAATTCATTGAACCCAGTCTTTATCCTCAGATTTCTCTTTATCCTTTATATTCAAAGGATGAAACGAATTTTTATTGTCAGTATAAAATTCTACAAAAAGTCATTTTTTAAGTGATTAAATCTTTATTTTTTCTGCATTCTGGATTTTTGTTTTCCATATTTGCTTTTTTTTAGTGCACTACTATTGACCAAGTAATGTGCAAATATTATTGTTTAGCTTTATTCTAGTGCACATTTCTTGAATAATTGTAGTGAAAGTTCTTTCCAAAATACTATTTTTAGGGGAGTAGTTTTGGTTGGAACGCTTCTTGCTTTTGGATAACAACGATAAAACACAAAACGAGTAGAGGCTCTTCTTATGTCAAATGCGGTAATTAGAAAAACATTGGTATCTCTTGCTGTTGCTGGTGCAGTAACGGTCGCACAAGCGGATGTTGTCATCGGTGTTGCGGGTCCTCATACGGGCGCCTACGCAGCCTTTGGTGCGCAGCTATGGAATGGTGCTTCTGCAGCAGCCCAAGCGATTAACGACGCAGGTGGTATCGATGGTGAAATGATTAAATTGGTTAAAGCTGACGATGCTTGTGAGCCAAAACAAGCAGTATCTGTCGCCAACCGTTTGGTGGATTCTGATGAAGCAATAGCTGTGGTTGGCCACTTCTGTTCATCTTCTTCTATACCCGCTTCTAACATTTATGAAGAAGCAGGTGTTCTTCAAGTAACTCCAGCGTCAACAAACCCAGGCTTCACTGATCGTGGTCTGCCAAATGTCTTCCGTGTTTGTGGTCGTGATGACCAGCAGGGTGACGTAGCTGCCAGCTATATTGTTGATACCTTAGCTGCGAAGAGAGTAGCCGTGATTCACGATAAAGATACATACGGCAAAGGCTTGGCGGACGCTATGAAGAAAACACTAAACTCATACGGTGTAAAAGAAGTGCTGTATGAAGGTTTGACCCGTGGCGAGAAAGACTTTAATGCCTTGGTGACGAAAATCCGTTCAGTAGACGCAGATGTAGTTTATTTCGGTGGTTTGCATTCTGAAGCAGGTCCATTAGTTCGTCAGCTTCGTGAGCAAGGTTCAAAAGCCGTATTTATCTCAGGTGACGGTATCGTATCTGATGAATTTGTATCGGTAGCTGGTTCGCCTAAGTACGTTGATGGCGTATTGATGACATTTGGTGCAGATCCAACCTCTTATGCCGCGGGCAAAAGCGTTGTTGAAAAGTTCCGTGCTGAGGGTATCGAGCCAGAAGGTTACGTAATGTATTCTTACGCAGCGATGCAAGTTGTTGCAGAAGCACTTAAACAGACTGATCTTGATCCTGTAAAAGCGGCTGACTGGTTGCATGGTAACAAGGTTGAAACGGTAATGGGAACCAAGTCTTTCGATGAGAAAGGGGATTTGTTGGTGTCTGATTATGTAATGTACGAGTGGGACGATAAAGGCAAATACAGCATGCTAGACATGTAATATAATTCCACTTTCTAAAAAATCATGGACTGGCTAACATCGCCGGTCCATGTGCCTTTCTGTTTATGTTCCCAAGAGGTTTTTGATGGATATCATTCTCCAGCAACTGGTCAATGGACTTTCCCTTGGCTCTGTTTACGGGCTAATTGCAATTGGGTACACCATGGTTTATGGGATCATTGGTATGATCAACTTCGCTCACGGCGATGTGTACATGGTGTCCGCTTATGTTACGGCAATTGCGATTGCTTTACTTTCTTTCTTCGGTATTGAGTCTTTCCCAGTTGTAATTCTAGGTACACTCATTTTCACTATTTTTGTCACAGGCGTTTACGGCTGGGTGATTGAGCGCGTTGCTTATCGTCCTTTGCGTGGCTCCAGTCGTTTATCTATTCTGATTTCTGCAATTGGTATGTCCTTGATCTTGCAGAACTATGTACAGCTAAGCCAAGGCGCGAAACAGCAAGGTGTGCCGACCTTGTTGTCTGGTGCTATCCGTTTCGAAGTGGGTGATGGTTTTGTACAGTTAACCTACATGAAGTTGTTTATTTTATGTGCTTCCTTTATTGGTATGGGAGTACTTACTTACATCATTCAAAAAACTAAGTTGGGGCGCATGTGTCGTGCGACACAACAAGATCCGAAAATGGCGTCGATATTGGGTATTGATACCGACAAAATTATTTCAACGGTATTTGTTATCGGTGCCACCATGGCTGCACTAGCGGGCGTTTTAGTGACGCTTGATTACGGTGGTTTCGATTTTTATGTTGGTTTTATTATTGGTATTAAAGCCTTCACTGCTGCAGTATTAGGTGGTATTGGTTCACTTCCAGGAGCCATGTTAGGGGGTATTATTTTAGGTCTGTCGGAAGCTTTATTCGCAGGCTTAATTAGCTCAGATTATAAAGATGTGTTCTCTTTCTCTTTGTTGGTGATCATTCTGATCTTCCGCCCAAGTGGTCTGTTGGGCAAACCTGAAGTGGAGAAAGTGTGATGAGCCAAACAATGACGAACATTGATTATAAAAAAAGCATCATTGATGCCGTGATTGCTGGTCTGTTGGCACTCATTGTGTTCGGCCCAATCGTTGGTATTGTGTTAGATGGATATGATTTTAATGCTGAACCGCAACGCCTGATCGGCATTATTGCCGTGGTAATGGCAGGGCGTTTTGTGGCATCTGTGTTTTTTCAGACGCCTAAAGGAGCGGCCTTCCTCTATAAGCACAGCTCGAAAGATGATGGTGTTCACGTTTTAGCTGCGGATCATAAGTCTAAGCTGCGTTGGATTATTCCTCTCACTATAGTGATTGCTCTATTAGTGCCATTTGTTGCGTCAAAATACATTTTGACCGTGGTGATTCTGGGACTTATTTATGTCTTGTTGGGGCTGGGCCTTAACATAGTGGTTGGTCTTGCTGGCCTATTGGATTTGGGTTTTGTTGGCTTTTACGCCATTGGTGCTTATGGCTTGGCCTTAGGTTATGAGTATTTGGGCTTAGGCTTTTGGTCTATGTTGCCCATTGCTGCCATCATTGCCGCAATATTTGGTGCTATCTTGGGTTTCCCAGTATTGCGTATGCATGGTGATTATTTGGCGATTGTCACCTTAGGCTTTGGTGAGATCATACGTTTAGTATTAACCAACTGGACGGAAGTCACTCAAGGGCCTAATGGTATGAACGCACCATTGCCTTCTTTCTTTGGTATGGAATTTAAGCGTCGTGCTAGTGAAGGTCATGTGCCATTCCATGAATTTTTCGGCATTCCTTACAGCTCAGCTTATAAATACATTTTCATTTATTTGGTCTTGCTGCTCGTTGTGCTAGGCGTTCTGTATGTGAAAAAACGTTTAACCAAAATGCCAATTGGTCGTGCATGGGAAGCTTTACGTGAAGACGAAATTGCGTGTCGCTCATTGGGGTTAAACCATGTATTGGTAAAACTGTCAGCCTTCATGATAGGGGCATCTACTGGTGGTTTAGCCGGCGTATTTTTTGCGACTTATCAGGGCTTTGTTAACCCTTCTTCCTTCACTTTCTTTGAGTCGGCATTGATACTGGCAATTGTGGTATTGGGAGGTATGGGCTCGACTTTAGGTGTGGTGATTGCAGCCTTTGTTTTGACTGTTGCACCCGAGCTGTTACGAGAGTTTGCGGACTACCGAGTATTGGCTTTCGGTATGCTAATGGTATTAATGATGATTTGGAAACCTCGTGGTCTTGTACGTATGACTCGTACTGGTGTAGAGCAGCGTGAGGGGAATGTGAAATGAGCCAAGACAGTATCTTAAAAGTAGACAATTTGGTCATGCATTTTGGTGGTATTAAGGCCCTAAATGACATTGACTTTGAAATTAAACGTGGCTCGGTTTCGGCATTGATTGGTCCAAATGGCGCAGGTAAAACCACAGTATTTAACTGCTTAACCGGCTTCTATAAAGCGACTGGTGGCAGCATAATGTTGAACGCTGGTGGCAAGACAACCAGTGTGATTCAAGTCTTGGGTGAACCCTTCCAGGGATCTGACTTTATTAACCCTATTGCGTTTGTAAAACGTCTTAAATATAAGATGTTTGGTGGTTCGCACTTGGTGAATCGTGCAGGTTTATCGCGTACCTTCCAGAACATCCGCTTGTTTAAAGAAATGTCAGTGGTTGAGAACCTATTGGTTGCACAGCATATGCGTGTTAATCGCAGTTTGATCGCTGGTATTTTTAACACTAAAGCATTTAAAGAGTCTGAAGAAGAAGCTTTGGAGCGCGCTTTTTATTGGCTTGGTGTGGTGGATCTAAAAGACTTTGCTAACCGTTTGGCAGGCGAGTTGTCATACGGCCAGCAGCGACGTTTGGAAATTGCTCGGGCGATGTGTACTAATCCAGAGATTGTTTGTTTGGATGAGCCTGCGGCCGGCCTAAACCCTTCTGAAACGGAAGCCTTGACCAAGATGATTCGAGTCTTGCGTGATGAGCACAATACAACCGTATTGCTCATTGAGCACGATATGGGCATGGTCATGAACATCTCTGACTACATTGTGGTATTAGACCACGGTGAAGTAATTGCAAAAGGCGGTCCTGATGACATTAAGTCGAATCCAAAAGTGATTGCGGCTTACTTGGGAGCGGAAGAAGGTGAAGAGGTGACGTTATGAGCAGCTTAATGGAATTTAAAGAGGTTGATGTTCATTACGGTCCCATTCAAGCTCTAAAAAAAGTCTCTTTGTCGGTGAATGAAGGGGAAATAGTGACTCTGATTGGCGCAAATGGGGCGGGTAAATCGACCTTGCTGATGTCGATCTTTGGTCAGCCTAGAATATCATCGGGTGAGATTATTTATCGTGGTGAAGACATTTCTAAGAAATCGGCTCACTATGTAGCGTCCCATGGTTTGGCACAATCGCCAGAAGGCCGTCGTATCTTTCCTGGTATGACAGTAGAAGAGAACCTGTTAATGGGCACCATTCCAATTGGAATGGAGCACGCAGAAGAAGACATGCGTAAGATGTTTGATCTCTTTCCTCGACTAGAGGAACGTCGCAACCAGCGAGCTTCTACTATGTCAGGTGGTGAGCAACAAATGCTTGCCATTGCCCGCGCTTTAATGAGTCGCCCTAAGCTTTTGCTGCTGGATGAGCCAAGTTTGGGTCTGGCACCTATTATTGTTAAGCAGATCTTTGAGATTCTAAAAGATGTGGCCAGCACTGGTATGACCATTTTCCTAGTAGAGCAAAATGCAAACCACGCATTGAAGCTTGCTGATCGAGGTTATGTGATGGTCAATGGTGAGATTCGTATGACGGGTACTGGCGATGAGTTACTAGTGAACCCAGAAGTTCGTGATGCTTACCTAGGTGGTCATTAAACTGCTTATCTTATATTAGGGTTTTAAATAAAAACGCAACGGCGACTTGTTATTCACAACTCGCCGTTTTTTTATCTTTGTGCATAAGTTTTTGAGTTTTCAACAGAAATATCAATATATAGCTTTATTATCAAGCGCGAAACAATTCGCCTGTTAGTATGTCTTTCACTTGAGAAGGTTGAGCAGCTTCACCTAATGGTGCGTTATAAATGGCGTCAAGCTGATCACCAAAGTAGTTTATAACTTGCTCTGCGCTTAGGGCAGGATCAAGGCCTGCAGGGTTCGCAGAAGTGGAAACAATGGCGTCACCAAATGCCTGACATAATGCTTTAACCGGCGGATGTTGGCTAAGACGAATAGCCACGCTGGCATGTTGTCCTCGTACCCAACTTGGTGTGATGTCGGTATCCGGTACTACCCAAGAAGTAGGACGCTTGGTTTTATTGAGTAAACGTTGGGCAGCTTCTGTGGGTAATGTATCTGCCCATGTTTGTAAATGATCCGCTTGACCGGTAATTAAGATAAGTCCTTTGGCTTCAGGACGAGATTTGAGTGTCAAAATTCGTTTTACCGCCATTTCATTGAATGGGTCGCAACCTAATCCCCACACTGCTTCTGTAGGGTAGGCAATAACACCACCATTGTGCAAAATAATGGCAAGTTCATTTGTGGAGCTAATGAATTTCATAGCAGGCCAAAATACCATGTAGGGTTGAACAAAAAATAGGCCGGCAATTGTAGCGAGAAAAATGGCAAGGAACCAGTGTTGGCTGACACAGGTGTGTCAGCCAACGGCAGAGAAATTATGGCATAGCGTCGATTTTTTCTTTGATTTCGCTGATCTTGCTGTTAACGACTTTTTCTAAGTGCTCAAGTTCTTTGATCAGATCTTCTTTGGTGGCTTTGCTTTGATGTTGTTTGCCGACGATTTGCTCTAGTTCTTCCATGGCTCTTAATACAATCAGTGAAGGTTCTTGCACTTGGCGATAGGTTTGTTGTCCGCCATCAGCCAATACCGTTTTAGTAGAGCGACCGAACTTGAATTTCTTACTCTTTGGTAGTAAAGATCCTTTTTCGCGACGGTAATAAATTTTCAGTACGTCATGGCCAGATTCATATCGTAGAGTGAATTTCTCAATGTCTTGAAAGCTGGTAACGCCCATTGACTGAAGAGTTGGATACATAAGTGTGTTCCCTTTATTAGTGTTCGAATCTCATCCGTAATTAGTAGGGGATTGACGCAGGAAAAGCAAGTCAAAAATGCACAGATAAACAGAAGATGCCAGTTACCTTGATGTAACCGGCAGTTTTTTGCGACAGGATTGATCCTTTATTCTTCGTCTTGTTCTGCGTGATCGATGTTGAGCTCTTTTATTTTGCGTGTCAGGGTGTTGCGTCCCCAACCCAGTAGTAAAGAAGCATCGCGACGGCGACCGCCAGTATGCGCCAAAGCAGTTTCAATCATAATGCGTTCAAACTTGGGCACGGCTTGATCGAGAATGCCTTTTTGTCCCGTTGCCAGGGTGCTGTCTACCCAGTTTTTTAACGCTTCTTCCCAAGATGAGAAAGGTTGTTCATTTGGCACTGCGGTTAATAGCTCAGGCGGCAGATCCTCTACCAATACTTCACGGCCAGAGGCCATGACAATTAGCCAGCGGCAAGTATTTTCTAATTGACGTACGTTACCTGGCCAATCTAGCTGAGTTAGGTAGTTTTCTGTTTCTTTAGTAAGTTGTTTGGGCTCTACAGACAATTCTTCTGCAGCACGATTTAAGAAATGACGTGCTAGTTTTGGAATGTCTTCGCGACGTTCAGACAGCTTGGGTAAGTGGATACGAATGACGTTTAAACGGTGAAATAAATCCTCACGGAACGAACCTTTTTGCACCAGACTTTCCAAATCTTGGTGGGTTGCCGCTATGATGCGTACGTCGACTTTTACAGGCGTGTGACCACCAACACGATAAAATTCACCATCGGCTAATACACGTAATAGACGAGTTTGTGTCTCCGCAGGCATATCACCTATCTCGTCTAGAAAAAGCGTACCACCATTGGCTTGTTCAAAACGACCACGGCGTTGCGTATTGGCACCAGTAAAGGCGCCTTTTTCATGACCGAATAACTCAGACTCGATTAAGTCGTGGGGAATCGCTGCCATATTAAGGGCAATGAAAGGATTTGCGGCCCGCGGACTGTGAGTATGCAATGCCTGCGCGACCAGTTCTTTACCCGTTCCAGATTCACCATTAATAAGCACGGTAATGTTCGAGTTGGCAAGGCGGCCAATAGCGCGAAAAACTTCCTGCATCGCAGGGGCTTCACCGATGATTTCTTTATCGACTTGCTGCTCCACTTCTTGTTCCATGTCGTCGGTACTGGGCATGGCATTTTTATGGTGCAGCATGGCGCGTTTTACTAAGCTTACCGCTTCCTCAACGTCAAAAGGTTTGGGCAAATATTCAAAGGCACCACCTTGATATGATGCCACCGCACTTTCTAAGTCGGAATGGGCGGTCATAATGATGACAGGCAAATAAGGGTAGTCGTTTTGCAATTTTTCTAATAATTTTAAACCGTCCATACCTGGCATTCGGATATCACTGATAATGGCGTTGGGCTGCTCTTTATCTATCATGTGTACTAGGTTTTCAGCGGAATCAAACAAGCGGCACTGAATGCCTTCTTGTTCCAGGGTTTTTTCTAGAACCCAGCGAATGGAACGGTCATCGTCGACAATCCATACGGTTTCTTCAGTTGTCATAACGCTTTCTCCTGTTCTAGGACTGTCGTCTCAATGGGAATCAAAATATTGAATTCTGTGTGTTTTGGCTCACTGTTACATTCCACTATGCCTTGATGTTGGTTAATAACAGATTGTGCAATAGAAAGGCCAAGTCCAGTGCCATCGGCACGGCCGCTGACCATAGGATAAAATAGGGTGTTTAAAATGTGCTCGGGAATGCCTGGGCCATTATCCACTATACTGATTTTACATACTAAGCGGTGACGCTTTGAACCAATGGTAAATTGACGAAGTGTACGTGTAACAATGTGAATGGTTTTGTCTTGATTGTTTTCATCTGCCATCAGTGCTTGCATGGCATTTCGGGTAATATTAAGTAAGGCCTGAATAAGCTGTGATTCATCACCGATAAGATCGGGGATACTTGGATCATAGTCGCGAATGAGATGAATTTGATTGTCGGTTTCGACGGAAATCAATTGTCGAACCCGTTCAATGACTTTGTGAATATTCAGTGCTTTATTTTTGGGCAATTGACGTGGACCAAGTAATCGATCGACTAAGTCTCGCAGGCGATCCGATTCTTCAATGATGACTTGAGTATAATCTTTTAAAGCTTCATCGCTAAAGGCACGACTAATTAGCTGAGCTGCACCACGAATGCCACCTAATGGGTTTTTAATTTCATGAGCCAAACCACGCACTAACTCCTTGCTGCTTTCGTGGTTGGCAATGATCTCATCTTCTTTTGAAATACGCTTCATTCGATCTCTTGGGTAGAGTTCAATAATCAGGCTTTCGGTAAAGTTTGAAGAGCCCATCACCGGAGTCACTGTATAGTCACAGAAGAGCTTTTTGCCATTGCTGCACTCAATTTCAGCTTCACGTTTGGTAAAAGGATGGCCGGACTCAATGGCAGAATGAAGTGCTTCAATGCTTTCTTCACCTTCGCGGAATGCGGCACTTAAATCATTGCCATAAATTCGACGGCGACTGACTGCCAAAAGCATTTCCGCCGCTGGATTTAGATATTCGATTTCTAATGTATTGTTAAGCTCAACAACGGCAGTTGATAAGTGATCTATAAGTAGGTTGTACACTGCATTCGCCTCTCTTCTGACGTTTAATTAACTGCAAAAAACGAACCAACATTGGGCAAATTAAAAGCGCTTGTTTTTCAAGAGTCTCATTTTTTTATGAAAAGTGTTTTGCACTATTATAGCGCATGAAAAAAGTGTTGTTTTTTTTAGTGCAAAAAAAAGCCCCGAACTGTGTCGGGGCTTTTTTGATGTTTAGTATGACTTAAACACTGTAGTAAAGATCGAACTCTACTGGGTGAGTGGTCATGTTCACACGCTCAACTTCTTCAGACTTAAGATCGATGTAAGCGTCGATCATCTCATCAGAGAATACACCGCCTTCTGTTAGGAATGCGCGGTCATCAGATAGACACTGAAGCGCTTCTTCTAGGCTACCAGCAACGGTTGGGATGGCAGCAGCTTCTTCAGCAGGAAGATCGTAAAGGTCTTTGTCTGCAGCGTCACCAGGGTGAATTTTGTTTTTGATACCGTCAAGGCCAGCCATCAACATAGCAGCGAAAGCTAGGTATGGGTTCGCAGTTGGATCAGGGAAACGTGCTTCGATACGTTTTGCTTTCGGGCTTGCTACGTATGGAATACGGATAGAAGCAGAACGGTTACGAGCAGAGTAAGCTAGCATTACAGGTGCTTCGAAACCTGGAACAAGACGCTTGTAAGAGTTGGTAGAAGCGTTAGCAAAAGCATTGATTGCTTTAGCGTGCTTGATGATACCACCAATGTAGAATAAAGCTGTCTCAGATAGACCAGCGTACTGATCGCCAGAGAATTGGTTTACACCGTCTTTCCAGAAAGATTGGTGAACGTGCATACCAGAACCGTTATCACCTACGATTGGTTTAGGCATGAAGGTCGCTGTTTTGCCGAAAGCGTGAGCAACATTATGTACACAGTACTTCAATACTTGTACTTCGTCAGCTTTCTTAACAAGTGTGTTGAACTTAACACCGATTTCATTTTGACCAGAAGTGGCTACTTCGTGGTGGTGAACTTCCACTTCAAGCCCCATAGTTTCCATTGCGCCACACATTGCAGAGCGAAGGTCATGATGAGAATCAACTGGAGGTACTGGGAAGTAACCGCCTTTAACACGAGGACGGTGACCCATGTTGCCACCTTCAATTTTTTTGCCAGAAGACCAAGCAGCTTCTTCTGCATTGATTTCAACTGAACAACCTGACATGTCTGCTTTCCAGCGAACATCGTCAAATACGAAGAATTCTGGCTCAGGACCGAAGAAAGCTGTGTCACCCAAACCAGTCGATTTTAGATATTCTTCTGCACGTAGGGCAACAGAACGAGGATCACGATCATAACCTTGCATTGTAGAAGGCTCGATGATGTTACAACGGATGATAACAGTTGGCTCTTCAGTGAAAGGATCAATCAAAGCGGTATCATCTTGTGGCATCATGATCATGTCTGATTCGTTAATGCCTTTCCAGCCAGCGATGGAAGAACCATCAAACATCTGACCATTTTCAAAAAACTCTTCATCTACAGAAGATGCTGGAATAGATACGTGTTGCTCTTTACCTTTAAAGTCAGTAAAACGAAGGTCAACCCACTTCGCGTCATGCTCGGCAATCAAGGCAAGGGTCTTGTTTGACATAGTTTTTCTCCAGTCGTAGTTTTAAAGCTTTCATAGCTTTTCGTTTGATAGTGCTTCAAAGCAAAGCACAATTTCCCCAATATAAAGCACAACTTGTGCCAGAAGTTTGTGCGATCAAAAAAAATCATAAAAAACATAGGGATAAACAAACTGTATAAAAATTGTGCACAGAAGTGTGACCCATAAAAACACACAAAAATGACAAAATGCACCAATTAGTTTCAATATTCCTTTCTATGTTTCTTTTTGGTGCAAATATTAAATTTTCGTATCTGGATGCTTTTCTTTATAATGCGCTCTCTTTTTAACCAGCTAATACGAAACGCACATTTTTTATGAAATTTATTGTTAAGTTCTTCCCCGAAATCACCATCAAAAGCCGTCCTGTTCGAAAAGCTTTTATTAAACAACTTCGTCATAATCTCAAGCTGGTGTTAAAGAAACATGACACAGATGTTGTAGTGGCAGGTAACTGGGATTTCATTGAAGTTTTATCCGAAAAAGATGAACTACGAGAAGACTTTACCTATGTGCTTTCCCGTGTGGCTGGTATTGCACATTTTCAGTACGTACGTGAGTTTCCGCTTACCACTCTTGATGCCATTGTTGATCAAGCCTTAGAGTCCTATGGCGATGTATTAAAAGACGCTATTTTTGCTGTGCGTGTTAAGCGCGTTGGTCAGCATGAGTTTTCATCTGTAGAGGCGGAGCGTTATATTGGCGGTTGCTTGAAAGCCAAAAGTGGTGCTCAAGCAGTGCGTTTGAAGAAGCCTGACGTGTTAGTGCCCATCGATATTCGTGACGATCGAGTCTGGTTGATAGAGCAACGTGTTGAAGGTCTAGGAGGCTATCCTTTAGGCTCTCAAGATTCTGTATTGTCTTTAATTTCAGGTGGTTATGATTCAACCGTGAGTTCGTATTTGACCATGAGTCGTGGTTTAAAGACACATTTTTGTTTCTTTAACTTAGGTGGCGATGCTCATGAAATTGGTGTTAAGCAAGTATCCAACTTTATTTGGGAAAAATACGGCTCAGCATTGAATGTGAAATTCATCACCATTCCATTTGAAGCTGTGGTGGGTGAAATACTGACCAAAGTCGATAACTCTGAAATGGGTGTTATTCTAAAACGTATGATGTTAAGAGCCGCTTCTCAAATAATGGAAGGCGTTGGCGCAAAAGCATTAGTAACCGGGGAGAGTATCGCACAGGTGTCCAGTCAAACCCTGGTTAATTTAAAAGTGATTGATCAGGTGACAGACGAGTTGGTCATTCGACCATTGATGACCACCAATAAACAAGAAATCATAGATAAAGCCATTGAAATAGGCACGGCACCATTCGCCGCTAGCATGCCAGAATTTTGTGGTGTGATTTCTGTGAAGCCGACCACGCGTGCCAAAATGCATCGTATTGAGCGTGAAGAAGCCAAATTTGACTTCGCCGTGTTAGAAAAGGCCATTGAAGACGCTAAGGTGATATCGATCCAAAATGTGATGGACGATGTAGAGAAGCAATATCAAGGTGAAGTGCCAGTCGTGCGTATGCCGGTTGGTGATGAAGTCATCATCGACATTCGTCACCCTGATGAGGCCGAACGAAAACCCCTTAAAGTAAGTGGTCGTCCTGTCAAAGCCATTCCTTTCTTTGCTTTAGAATCGGGTTGGGCCGACATGCCAGCCGAAACCACGCATTTGTTGTATTGTGGTAAAGGTGTGATGAGCCGAATCCATGCCTCTTATTTGTTAGGTAAAGGCTACAGCAATGTAGGAATTTACTTGCCTTAACCTTATTTTAGGCAAAGTCTGTATGAGGCAAAAAGCCAACTCTTTTGAGTTGGCTTTTTTGTTGGCATGAACTTAATGATTCTTTTGCAGGGTGAGGTGATTTGCTATGCCGTTAATCTTGTCCTCGGCATGATGGTTCACGTAAAGCGCAGTGGTGTGTTGGCTGACGCATATTTTTTCGATTAAGGCCAATTCAAGATACTGGGTACAAATCACTTTCCTAAATCCTCCTTTAATTCTCGCGTTTTTCCCTGAGTTTAGCGCCATGAAAAGCGATACGCTTTTTAACTACTGGAAAAAAGCCAACCATTAAAGGAGCAATCTGATGCCAAATAATCCCCTTCAAGGCAGGGCAGATCCGAGTGATAAGTCGTCTGCAAATCCTATCACTGCTGTCAGACAAATTGCCAAAGGAGCCTCATCAGGACAACTATTGGGTGAACAACTATTAATTCGTTATGGTAAGGCCAATAATATTGACAATCCAACAAGCATTACTCAACAGCAAATCCTTGATACTTTTATCGTTACTGGCTTGGATTTTGTCGGCCAGACCTCTCATGGATACGGTGCCAAAGGCGTGGGTGTTGGTATCGATTTTGGTGTCGATATTGGCAAAGCGGTACTGCCCGGATTCGTCACTGCCGGTGCTAATGTTAATTTGACTGCATCGGGTGCGAGCGAAGTGTTGGTCGCTTTGACCCGTCAACCTTGTGAACTGAATGTCCATCCCATCTGTTTGATGACTGCCAAAGGCAAACTATGGGAAGGAGAATTGGGTATTGGCGCATCGATTGGATTGATAGCTTCCGCCTCAATCAATGCTTCGGGCCAGTCCAGTACTATGATGACTAGTGATGAGGAAGGTGACCGACAAAAAAAAGATGCACAGCAGCAGTTTGGTACTTATGGCACGTTAGCATTAGAGCAAATTGCTTTAGAGGCTTCCGCTAGTATTGGGGCAGAAGCTAATGCCAAGTATCACGGCGAATTAATGATGCTACGAGACCCTTACCCTTCTTGGTATAACAGTGTAAGAGATCCTGCGCTAGAGGAAATTTTCTATGAACTGGTTGACTATGGTAGTAAAAAAGGCAGCAAGTCGAGGATCAAACAATTTTTTGAGCGAGAAAGTAAAACGATAGGGCCATTGTTTAAAGAGTTAAGTTTCTGGCAAAACATTCAAAAATCCATCACAGGTGGCGATATTTCGTTTAATCAACTACTAGAGAGTTTATCCGATGCCAGCGAATGGCTACTGCGCATTCAGGCTATCAACGCACGTGATAAGCAGGAAATCATCTCGACGTTAAACCAACTATCCAGCCAAATAAAAGAACAAAAGGAAAAAAACTGGTTTGTGCGGCGTTTTGATAAGACTGAAAAGCGCGAAGTAAAAATAGCCGCGCTGCAGTATTTTGAGGATCAAGGCTTTAACCTCTTGTTGCCCGAAAAAGGATTAAGTGGCTATCCGAGTTTAGTAAGCTGGCAAAAAGCCATTTCCTGGATACAAGAAGCTTTAGCTTTAGATGCATCAAAACTTAATGAATTACTTGGTGAAGTTATTCATCACCAAAAAGTCATCGCCTACTTCAAAAATAAGCCAGCATCCTCAACGACGGTGCCAGTCCCAGCTTATTCATTCAGGCGTAATCATCTATGTTTTGTTAATCTATGGGGGCATGCTGCAGCGGCAGGAGCGGGGGCTAAAATAGCACTTTCTGGTACGGCTACCCCAGCTTTGTCGCTGGCCAGCAATGCAGGAGTAAGTGTCAGCGGCGAGAAAAAATGGACGAGCTATCGCCTTCAACAATTTGAAGTGTCTCCTACTAAAAACGAAGAGCAGATCGATGAGCGTATTTTTACTCAGGACAGCTGCATTACTTATTCTCAAGCAGCCATCAAAGGAGAGGCGGCATTAAAAATTTCTTTGGTGGGTATGGACCCGGTGAAGAAACTCTCTGGTAAATCGGCTGAAGTTTCCAAAGATAAAGTCTTGGTCAATACCTTGGGATATCATTCTGCACAGTTCACTTGGCAGCCAGTACTAAAAGCGACAGAAGTCAATTTGGAAGAGGGGACAGGACTAACATACGGCTATTCCATTACAGTGGCAAACCTAAACAAGATCATTGCGAACGCACCTGGTAGTGACAAGTTGTTGAATACCCTTGCTGACTTATTGCGCGTATCGACAACCGATTTGCTTACTGTTATCACAGCTGGAAAATGGATTACAAAAAGCGAGCTACCAGCTCCAGTATTATTGTTAGAAAGCACGTTTGCGGTAGGTGAAGGTTCAAGTGCTCGTGTTAACTGGGGTGAACATCTTGAACCACAGCTTTGTGAACACGCGCGTAGCCAACTAATTGAACGCACGAGCGCGGCAATTGAAGCGGATAAGAGTTTGTCTGCTGACGAGAAAAAATGCCTACAAACGATTCGCTTCCGCTATAGAATTGCGGATGTTTTAGACGACAGTAACTCCTTCAAATTAGGTATTCCAGTCGGTATATTCAATGTGGGAATAGAGCTTAATGCGGTTGCACGAGCTGGCGCTTTCGGTATCGTCGATTTACACACTCATTGGTTTGGAAAAGATTCGGAATCCTTAAACCGTAAAGCCAATTATCCGGCTAAAAGCGTTCCAACTACAACATTATTGCATCAATAATAAAAAGAGAGTTTAAGTAAGTTACTTGTTAAGTAAGTTGTTGAGAGTTCCACCTATTCTTCTTAAGTATTGGCTCTCAATATCACCTTATAATCGTTAAGTTTAATTTTGTGCTTGAAGCCAACTCTTTTGAGTTGGCTTTTTGGTTTTATAAGGTAAGGTTAGCTAATGCCAAATAATTGTCTATTCCTGTGATTTTGTCTTTCGTGTGATGGTAAACATACCGATATAAATCTTTATTAAACCCTCTTTGCAGAAGACACTTTAGCTACCACGGAGAATGAATCTTTTGAGGCAGTTAAAAATGATTTGCTTGATAAATGATCAGCTGAAAATTAAAATGACCTTTTATTAGGTCGATTAAAGGTGCTTTAAAATGACTTCTAGAATTCTTTCCGACGTGGCTGCAAGCATTACGGAATTTAAAGCCAATCCGATGAAAGTTGCCGCAAGTGCTCATGGTAAAGCCGTTGCGGTATTAAATCGAAATGAACCTGCGTTTTACTGTGTCCCTGCTGAAACTTATGAAGCCTTAATGGATAAATTGGAAGATATGGAACTGGTTGCAATCACGAAGGAACGCGCAGATGAAGAAAGTATTTCAGTCAGCATTACTGACTTATAATTTTAGTCCTAGCTCAATTGAATCGTGTCAGTCATGATCTCTTGGTATACTGTGGCTTATATTGAATGCAGTTTGTAGGTGTACAATGACGGATAACCAGAGCACACACTTAGAGCGTGTCGTGATTAAAGGTTTCAAATCTATCAAAGAGATGGATTTAGAAATGAAGCCCATCAATATTGTCATTGGAGCGAATGGCTCGGGCAAGTCTAATTTTATTTCCTTATTTACTTTCTTACGAACTTTGTCAGAAGGGAAATTACAGACTTATGTTGAAAAAAATGGTTTCGCAAATGCATTTTTCCACTTTGGCTCTAAAACCACACCTCAAATCGAAATTGATATAAATGTCGGGCAAAATGGATATCATGCAAAATTCAGCCACGGAACAAATGATGACAATTTAGTTTTTCAGAAAGAGTTTTGTACTTACATTGGGTCAGGTAAGCACTTTGATATTAAAGGCCAAAAGGGAGAAAGTGGTCTTCTACCTGGGTCTGCTGCTGATAGCTCATATGTTAGAAAGTATACTCGTCAATATTTGGACAGATGCCGTGTTTATCATTTCCACGATACAAGCCCAACAGCTTCATTCAAAAAAGCATCCTCTTTAGAATCTATAGATTACTTACATCATGATGCTGGTAATTTAGCCGCATTCTTATATGAGTTGAAAAATAGTGATGAGAGTCATGATTTCTACAAAAGCTATCGGGATATAGTGGATGCTATACAAACGGTAGCGCCTTATTTCCACGATTTTTATCTTGAGCCGCGGGGCAACGAAGGAGAAGAAAAAGTGTTGTTACGGTGGATTCATCGTGATCATGATGAACCTTTTTCTGCGAATCAACTTTCTGATGGTACTGCGCGTTTTATTTGTATGGCTACTCTCTTTCTACAACCTAAGGTACTTAGGCCTGAGTCTATTATTCTCGATGAGCCAGAGCTTGGCTTGCATCCTGCTGCTTTAGAGGTATTAGCCGATATAGTTAAAGCAACGGCGAAAGAAAACCAAGTTATCTGCTCAACTCAGTCAGTCACCTTTGCTAACCAGTTTAATCCAGAAGATTTTATTGTGGTAGATCAGGAAAAGGGCGCATCAACGTTTAAACGGGTTGATGAGGCGGCTCTAAAAGATTGGTTAGAAGATTACTCCATGGGAGATATTTGGTCTAAAAATATTATTGGAGGGCGACCTGAATGGTAAGAATAGGGATATCAGTTGAAGGCTCCACGGAAGAACGATTTGTAAAAAGGGTTTTAGGTCAATATTTAGCAACGAAAGGTATCTATATGACGCCGATCTCAATGGGTGGAGATGTAAATGTTGAACGTGCTAAAAATGAGTTGAAAAAGATTGCTAATAATTTTGATTTTGTTACTACGCTGTATGATTTTTATGGATTCAAAAAAAGATTAGATGGTGAAAGTAAAGAAGACTTAGAGAACAGACTAATGGACTCTGCCCATGAAGCTATAAGATCTAAATTTATTCCATATGTACAAATGTATGAATTTGAAGGTCTTTTATTTTCCTGTCCAGAATCTATGGAAAGAGGTTTAAATGAAAGCGGTGTTCAACAATGGTGTCAGAATGTTTTAGCCGAGTTTAATGATAATCCAGAAAGTATCAATAACTCTGTAGAAACCGCGCCTTCTAAGCGTTTGTTAAAACATACAAAATATAGAAAAACGACACATGGACCCAATATCGCGGCTGAAATCGGCATTCCTAAAATGAGAGAAATGTGCATAGGCTTCCATGAATGGCTATGTAAAATCGAGAATCTTGTATAATGAATGCTGATAAAAAAGCCAACTCATTGGTGTTGGGTTAGCTTTTGTGTTTCTGGGAGACGTAAACCTAGTTATTCTTCTTCAATTCTAAATAGTTCTCTATCCCTTTGATCTTATCTTCCGCATGATGGTTCACGTAGAGCACAGTGGTGTGTTGGCTGGCGCATATTTTTTCGATCAAGGCCAATACCAGTTGGCGATTCATCTCATCCAGCCCTAAACAAGGTTCGTCGAGAATTAAAAGCGGTGGGTGTTTGACCATAGCGCGTGCGATCAATAACAAGCGTTGATCACCATAGGACAATTTATTGAAGGGGTGATCGCCTCTATCGCTCATACCCATTAAGGCCAACCACTGGTCGGCAATGGCTTTTTGTTTGTCACTCGGTTTGCTGTACATACCGATGCTGTCGTAAAAGCCCGAAATAATCACATTGCGACAACTGGTACTAACACGGTATTCCCACTGTAGAGCGGTCGATACATAACCAATAAACTGCTTGATTTGCCAAATGCTTTCGCCATTACCGCGCTGGAAACCAAATACAAAGATATCATTCACATAACATTGCGGATGGTCGCCAGTGATAAGCGATAACAAGCCCGTTTTGCCACTGCCATTTGGACCGCTTAATTGCCAATGTTGCCCAGCTTCGATGATCCAATTGAGGTTCTCCAAGATACCGATATCACCATAGCGAATGTTAACTTGCTTTAGGCGTACCAGAGGATCTTGCGGGTTCAGGGCGGGTATGTCTAAGCTTGGGTCGGTTGGGGGAATGGTAAGTTCCGTGGTTTTTAGATGAATCAATTGTTGCAGTTCGGTTAATGCAGTTTCATCACGGCGGTCTAAGGTCAAGCTGAGCTGACCTTGATGCTGATCTTGTTTGCTCATGTAAGCTACATGAGTAATAAAGTCGGGCATTTCATCAAAACGATTCAATACCAGTACCATAGGTGTGCTGTCGACAATGGACGTCAGGTGCGCTTGCAGCAGGGTGAGTGTAGCGGCGTCTAAACCATCAAACGGCTCGTCTAATATCAATAGATCTGGCTTGCTGCATAGGGCGCGAATCAGCAGGACTTTGCGGGTCTCCCCAGTGGAAAGTTTGCGAAAAGCCCGATCTTGTAAATGATTTAGAGCAAACTTATCGATCAGCTCTTTTGCCAAGGTCTCATCCTGGCAATCTTCAAAGAGGATCTCATGCACGGGAGTACCTTCTGAGATCACGTCCATGATGTCGGCATCGTCTTTTTTTAATTCGCGGGCAATGAGTTCGGCTTGTGCTTCAAAAGAGACTAAGGCAGGACGTTTCGGACGACCCTCCAATTGGCCGCTTTTTACCTCACCCATACCTGCAAGCAAGGCCGCCAAAGCGGATTTACCCGAGCCGTTGGCTCCCGTGATGACCCAATGCTGGTCACTAGAGAGTTGCCAGTTGAGCTTGTTCAGGGTAAAGCTTTCATCGAAATCCACGGTCAATTGGGTGAGACGAATGTCCGTCGCCATAGTAATCTTCCTCAAGTATCAAGGCTCATGCTAAAAACAAAAAAGCCGAGATGTTTTTCTATCTCGGCTTTTGATTAGAAGTTGCCTAATATGAATTAAACGATTTTCTTCATATCAGCCATGTGGCCACGTAGAACTTTACCTATGGCTTCTACTGGGTGGCTACGCAATGCTTCGTTTACCTCGATTAGACGAGCGTTGTCTACGCCATTGTCGTCAGACTCAAGACCTTTACCTATTACGTCAGTCTTAATGCCTTTCATGAAATCACCTAGTAGCGGTAGGCAAGCGTGGTTGTATAGGTAACAACCGTATTCCGCAGTATCAGAGATAGTCGCGTTCATTTCGTAAAGTTTCTTACGAGCGATGGTGTTGGCGATCAGCGGCGTTTCGTGTAGAGACTCGTAGTAAGCAGACTCAGCGATGATACCAGCAGCCGTCATGGTTTCGAATGCCAGCTCAACACCTGCTTTCACCATAGCAACCATTAAGATACCTTTATCGAAGAACTCTTGCTCAGAGATTTCAACGTCACCCGCTGGCGTTTTTTCGAAGTTAGTCTCAGCGGTTTCTGCACGCCAACCTAGTAGGTTTTTGTCGTCGTTGGCCCAGTCTTCCATCATCACACGAGAGAATGTACCGTTGATGATGTCGTCTTGGTGCTTGTTGTAAAGCGGACGCATGATGACTTTAAGCTCTTCAGAAAGATCGAATGCTTTGATCTTAGCTGGGTTAGATAGACGATCTAGCATGTTCGTCACGCCGCCATATTTAAGAGCTTCTGTGATGGTTTCCCAACCGTATTGGATCAACTTAGAGGCGTAGCCTGGGTCGATACCTTCTTCAACCATTTTGTCGAAGCAAAGGATAGAACCCGTTTGCAACATACCACAAAGGATAGTTTGCTCACCCATAAGGTCAGATTTCACTTCAGCGATGAAAGAAGACATTAGAACGCCTGCTTTGTGACCGCCAGTACCCACAGCGTAAGCTTTTGCTAGGGCAAGACCTTCGCCTTTAGGATCGTTGTCTTCGTGAACCGCGATAAGCGTTGGTACACCGAAACCACGCACGTATTCAGCACGTACCTCAGAACCTGGGCATTTAGGTGCAACCATGATGACAGTTAGGTCGTCACGGATCTGCATGCCTTCTTCAACTATGTTGAAACCGTGAGAGTAAGATAGGCAAGCACCTTGTTTCATAAGCGGCATAACGGCCTTCACTACAGAGGTGTGTTGCTTATCTGGGGTCAGGTTCAATACCACATCAGCGGTTGGAATTAGCTCTTCGTAAGTACCTACAACGAAGCCGTTTTCAGTGGCATTTTTCCAAGACTGGCGCTTTTCAGCGATAGCTGCTTCGCGTAGTGCATAAGAGACATCTAGTCCAGAATCGCGTAGGTTCAAGCCTTGGTTAAGACCTTGAGCACCACAACCTATGACAACCAGTTTTTTGCCTTTAAGGGCTTCAACACCGTCTGCAAATTCAGAACGGTCCATGAAACGACATTTGCCTAGTTGTTCTAGTTGCTCGCGTAGCGGCAAGGTATTGAAGTAGTTGGCCATGATAAGCATTTCCTAATTTTGAAAGTGGAATCAATGATAAAAACACATTGAATAGATTGTTCGTGTTACCCGAGTCATTATCTCTTGGTAACCAATGGGGGCTACTTTAGTGAAGTTTTTTTCTTTCGTAAATTGATATATTTGCAAAACAATGTCCCATTTTTTGCAACGAAAGAGTATGATGCCTATGTCTATGAAAAAGCTTGGTCCTTGTTTTGAATAGTAAAGCCATTAAACACTTTTTAGCACTGGCAGAAAGCCTGCATTTTGGCCGTGCCAGTGAAGAGTGTCACATCAGTATTTCTGCTTTGTCGCGCAACATTCGCCAATTAGAAGAAGAGGTGGGTGTGGCTTTGTTTGCCCGAGATAATCGCACCGTGACTTTGACGCAAGAAGGCAAAAAGTTCTTAGTGTATGCCCGCGAAGCCAGCAGCCAATGGCGTTTAATTCGTCATGAGTTGTCAGACAATTCTGATCAGTTGCACGGTGAAATCAGTATTTATTGTTCGGTCACCGCAAGCTATAGCTTTTTGTTTGATTTGTTGAATCGTTTTCGACAAGTTCACCCAGGTATTGAAATTAAGCTGCACACAGGGGACCCTGATGATGCTATTAGCCGCATATTGGACGGTAAAGAAGATCTTACTATTGCGGCGCGTCCTGACAATATGCATCCTAGCTTAGCGTTTAAACCCATTACCTTTTCGCCCTTGGTGTTTATTGCGCCTAATGAACAGCATTTACCCAGTGTGCCGACTGTGCCGCCAGGATCGTTTGAGGCTTGGGCACAAGTGCCTATGATAGTGTCCGAAGCTGGAGTGTCACGAAATCGTGTTGATAATTGGTTTTATCAGCACAACATCAGTCCGAAAATATACGCGCAAGTGGCAGGCAATGAAGCCATTGTAAGTATGGTGAGTTTGGGGTTTGGTATTGGTGTGGTGCCAAAAATCGTATTAGACAATAGCCCTTTGCAAGATAGGGTAAAAATTTGGCCAGTGCTACCGGAATTAGCGCCTTATGATATTGGTTTGTTTACTCTGCAGAAAAACCTAAAAAACCCTATGATTTCAGCCTTCTGGGAATTGATGGTGGAGCGACGAGCCACTTAAATTTGGCTTTTGTTTCTATAATTCATCTTAAATCAAGATTTGCCAAAAAAATCCATAATTTACCTATTTCTTTATTGGTGAAAAAATGGACAATGTGCGCCTCGTTTGATCTTCTCTCTTCAATGGGTTTTTCTTAAGTAATCATGACAGCTATACCTCCTTTAGAGGAAACGGTTTCGCGCCGTGTCCAATACCTTCGTGTGTTTATTTTGGGTTTTAGTGCCTTTATTTTTAACACCACGGAATTTGTGCCTGTGGGTTTATTGACGGATATTGCCGAGAGCTTTGCCATTGCGCCTGCTCAAGTGGGTTGGATGCTGACCATATACGCTTGGATTGTCGCCCTCATGTCTTTGCCTATGATGCTACTGACACGCAACATGGAGCGTAAGACCTTACTGCTCGCTTTGTTCACGCTCTTTATCGTCAGTCACTTATTAACGGTATTTGCTTGGAATTATGGTGCCTTGCTAGTGAGTCGTATTGGTATCGCCTTTGCTCACGCGGTGTTTTGGTCGATTACGGCGTCCATTGCCATTCGTGTTGCGCCACCGGGCAAAGAAACCTTTGCCTTGAGTGTGTTAGCAACTGGTACTGGATTGGCTATGGTGCTTGGTGTTCCTGCTGGACGAATCATAGGTCAGTTACTTGGTTGGCGAGCCACTTTCGCTGTTATCACCTTGGTTGCCCTTGTGGTCGCTGTGATTCTACTCAGTTTGTTGCCTAAATTGCCGAGTTTGTTTTCCGGTTCGTTAAGTAAGGTACCAGAGGTGTTCCGAAATCGTATTTTGTTGGGAATGTATCTGTTTATATTTGTGATTTTTTCTGCCCACTACACAGCATACAGTTATATTGAACCTTTCTTACAGCAAGTTGGCGCTGTGAGTGAGCACTTTACCACACTTATCTTATTGTTATTTGGCGTCGCAGGGATTGGCGGCAGTATCTTGTTTAGTCAGTTTGGTGATCGTGCTAATACACTTATGTTAGTCATCAGTGCTGTCATGGCCTCTGTTTGCATGTTAGCACTGTATTTTGTGGCCCAGCATGCCAACGGCTTGATCTTTACTATTTTGCTTTGGGGCGCGGCCATGATGATCATTGGTTTGAGTATGCAGATTAAGGTACTCAGTGTCGATAGCAGTGCTGCGGACATTATTATGTCTCTGTACTCAGGCATCATTAACCTAGGGATTGGGGCAGGTGCTTTGCTCGGTGGGCAAGCCATATTACTCATTGGCTTGCCAAGTGTGGGCTTTAGCGGGGCATTTTTGGGGGCACTAGCACTGGTTATACTTGTTCTGCTGTTAAAAGCGATTCAAGTTCGACAGGTTTCATTGAACGGCCATTAGACCGCTTTGATGTCATCAAAATGTGTCGCTTGATTACGTCCTTGTGCTTTTGAGTAGTAAAGGGCTTGATCGGCAAATCTCATTAAGGTGTCAGCATCAGTCTGTTGATTTGCTTGACGTGTCACCAAACCAAGGCTAATGCTGATACGGTCACTTACCTGACTGCTGGCATGCTCAATCTGACATTCGTGAATGGCTTGAATTGCCTGCTGAGCCTTGTTTTTAGCATCGGCAATGTTGTGGTTTGGCAAAATAGCGACAAACTCCTCGCCACCATATCGAGCAAATAAACAGGCTTCTCCAGAGAGCGTTTGGTGCAAGCTACTAGCGACTTTCTGTAAGGCTTCATCACCCTTTAAATGCCCATAGGTGTCGTTAAATTGTTTGAAATAATCCACATCAATCAACAAGATGGATAGCACTTGAGCGTGTGTTAGTGTTTCTCTTAATCTCTGATCAAAGGCTCTTCGGTTTGCTACAGAAGTCAGACTATCAGTGAGTGACAGGCTTTCTAGACGTTGAGTTTGTATATTAATGGTATTGGAAAAGTCCTCAAAGGCAAGGAAAAGCTCATCAATTTCATCCACACTTTTTTGTTGCTTGGTGTGATTTGTGCTCATACCACTGAGCTTTTCGGTCAGGCGCTTGAGTCGGTGAATAACCCATTGATAGTGAAGTAAAATAATGCCTATCATGACCACAAAAATCATAAAAGCCCCAACCAACCAACTTTTTTGCATGGATAAGTCATCGGCCAACTCTGTCACTTCAGCTTTTAGATTAGCAGTCTCATTAAAGGCAATCTGCTCATTTACATTGCTGTAATCGTCGATCAGATTACGGATGAAATGCTCTCGACCACGACTACGACCACTGACTCTAAGGTAGTCGGTTCTAAGACGAATGAGTCCTTGATCGGACAACAGATCTTGCTGTAATTGCGTATTAATTGTATTTAAATTGGAGAAATAAATAGGGTGCTTTTGTGCATAGGCTTGCATGCTGTCTAATAATAATTGGATATCTTGCTCTAAGTTCAATAACTGCGTAAGTTGATTCGAATTGGCTGACTGATAGGCCTTAGCTATGATAGTGCTGAAGTTTAATTGCCAGAGTAACATGCTGTTTTTTAGATTGTCGTTTCCAAGGAAGAGTTGCGCGGAGGATGCTTGCAATTGATTTATGTGCTCTAAGCGTTCTTGAATTTGTTCAGCTAAATTGAGCTTTTGATCGATTAACAGTGTCAGCTGGGCTACTTCATCTTTGAGGCTTTTTAATTTGAGAACTTCAGTCGACCCCTTATCGACTTGATTAACTAAATTGGCTGTTTCCTTAATTTTATTTTGAACTTCTTGATCGGCAATCCGACGTGAAGCCGGGTTACTGGCTTGAGTAAATTGTTCAATGGCGAGAAACAGTTCAGTTGATAGAATGGCTCTTTCACTGGCCTCTGCCATAGAGGGTAAAGCTTGTTCTGTGAGTTCGTGAAGTATTTGCTGGGTACTATCGAGTTTGGTTTGTAAGGCATACCCCACTGCTATAAACAACAAAATAACCACCAAAATGAGCAAGCCGAATTGCTTTCTCAAGGTTAATTTTTGCTGCCAATTCACTTCACACTCCTCAGCTGAAATTAGGGTAAATCTTGCAAGCGACCATCTACTTTTGGTGCAATGATTTTTTCTTTTTCTATGTGTTCAAGAATCACATCGGCCAATATTAAACTGGCAGGCTTTTTATAGTCCAGAAGCCTATTTGTTCGGAACATGTTAAAACCGTCTCCGCCTTCAAGAAGATAGTCTAAAGTGGCCACTTTGTATGTTAGGGTTGGATCAATAGGTCGACCATTGAAACGGGTTGTGATCAGTCTTTGTCCTGCTGGTCTGCTGCTACGATAATGGATTTCCAGTCCTGACACTTGTAGGAATTGTCCGCTAACATTTTCCAGTCCTGTTAAACCATGTTCAATTGCGTCTAATATCTGTTGCCCTGTGGCTTCCACTAATACCGGTCTATTTCGATAAGGCATCATGTTGCGAATGTCTTTTATGCTGAGTTGACTCCCTGCAGGATAGACTACATTCCCCCGAAATGTGCCGCTGTTAATCAAACTAATATCGGCTTCGGTATATTGCTTTAAAACATCGGCAACATAATTGGTAAAGCCGTTTTCTGCTGTTCGGACCTTTTGTCTGGTCAAATCAATAGGGTTTTTGGTGATGCCAACCTTACGTGATAAAAAGGCATTCAGGCGATCATCGTATTCTTGTTCTTGTCGAAACACTTTGGGGTCTGGTGGTAACTGTGTCAAATCCACCGAGGTTGCAGTAACTTGGATCTTATTGTCTGCTGGCTGGTCGCCCAGCTTAAGGTCTAATACTAAGGCCTGATTTTTTTGTTGAATGATAAAGTTGCGCGGGTGTTTTTTATCCTCATAGTGAGGAGATAAATGAAAGTTTTGGTCTTTAAGCAAGCCTATATCAATGACACCTTCTTGCAAGAGTTGATTGATTAGAGGCTTGTAGGTGGAGTAATGCAGCACGATGAGATCAGCATTTTGTTTTCTGAGTAAGCTGGCTTGGTTACGAATGGCATTTTCCACCTTTTGAATCTTTATTCGATCGGTTGGATACTTTTTAGCAACACTGGGGTCAAGTATGGACATAAATCCTAGTGTTACCGCACCTTGAGATAGAATAACAGAAGGTTGAGTACCTTCTAGATAAGGCTCTTGAGTAAGCGGATCATAAAGGTTGCTAGACACAATAGGAAAGGCCGCTTCATAAGAGCGTATTGTCAATTCGTCTTCTTGATAGCTGAATTCACGCTTTGATACGCCCATTGCGCTTGGGCTGAGACTGTTTAGTAAATCTATTATATGAGAGCCTTTATCCATTGATGAAAGCAAACTTGGCCCCAAACTTTCACCACCAAAAATGAAGGCAACTTGGGTTTTCTGCTGTCTTTGTTGATCAATCAGATAGGCAAGTTGAGCATAGCTGCCACTTTCTTCGTCATTAATGATTGGCATCTCAGCATCAAACACTATGGTGAATGTTGAGTTTGCCCAAGTGATTTGGCTGAACAAGCAACATAATAGAAGGCAGAGGCGTTTTTTAGAAGTGATGTAAGTCAGCGCTATATTCCTCTTTAACATTTTGTTTGTTGCTTAAGCAATGCATGGTCTAAGATAAGTCGAGGAAAGTACGAACAAGCTCACTGGCATCAACCTTTGAATAATTCCCTCTTATTCGTAACTTTCTTATGTATGTTCTATGCTTTTCACTTCATTTATAACACACAAAAGATGTTTATGTTTAATTGGTTTAGTGTCTCCATGACGAAGAAAGTAGGTGGTCTTGCCTTCATTCTCTTGTCCTTCCTGTTTGTAGTTATTTTATATTCTGCTATTCAATCTCAACGTATTTATTGGAATATGAAAGAAGTGGCTGAGATTGATATTCCGTTATTAGAGGTCATAGCAGACATAGAGATGTTGCAGCTCAAGCAAGATTTATTGGTAGAATCTTTGCGTTTACAACAGCGTCAGGCGACCGCACCTGTTATTAGATTCAGTCGTGCCAGTATCACTGATATAGAGGCAAGTTTTCTCCGTTTTAGTCAAGGTTTAACAGAGCAGTTAGAAAAAGCAGAAAAAATCCTGTTAAACGCATTAGCGCTGGGCAATATTCGTCTACACATAGAGCAACATCAAACACTAATGGAGCAGATTCGTAAGCTTCATAAACATCGTTTGGCCTATGAATACGCCATCATGCCAGTCTTTCAACAATCCAGTATAGAGTTAGCTGCGTGGCGGGATATTGAAGATCAAGACAATCAGTTAGAGGCTGAAACAGATAGATTATTGATAATGATAGACAAGCTGGTGATGAGTGTTAGCAATAAGGTCGAGGAACAAGAACAGCATTTTGTGGTAGTGAACGCCATATTAGGTATGTCAGCTTTTGCTATAGGTTTGTATTTAACACTTTATATTATTGTGTCTTTTCGTCGTCGAGTTTGGTCATTACGTGGCAAGATTCAGCACCTTCATCGCGCCATTTCGATTGATCCTGAACAAGGCGCACAAAGGCAATATGGCAAAGACGAATTGGATGAGCTGGAAAAAGATCTGCAAACACTCATGGGACGTTTGTCTTCTGAATTAGACAGCCGTCAACAGGTGGAAAGTCGCTTAATTGAATTGGCTACCCGAGACAAGTTAACAGGCGCATTTAATCTACATAAGTGGGATGAGCAAATTCAGCAAGTGTTTGCTTTAGCAGAACAAGGTTATCAGTTTGCCATGTTATTAATCGATGTGGATCATTTTAAAAAAATCAATGACACCTATGGGCACGATATAGGGGATCAAGTGCTCAAAAAGCTGGTGGCAGCATTAAACTCTAAATTGCACTCACCCCGTGATAGTGTGTTTCGTCTTGGTGGCGAAGAGTTTGTTGTATTAATGAGGCAAGCAGATCTGACATCCGCTGCGAAAAAAGCTGAAGAATTGCGACAATATATAGCGCAGCTTAAAGTGGAGAATTTGCCCAAGATTACCATCAGTTTGGGGGTGACAGCGATTCAAGCAGGGGATGACAGCAAAAGCATTGTCAAAAGAGCGGATCGTTTGTTGTATGAAGCCAAAGGGGCAGGGCGCAATCAAGTCATGACAGGCTAAGGAAGCGTTCACTAGGGTCTGAAAAACACTAACTTATCGCTCCCTATGCTTTGTTTGGTCGGTTTTTATTGAGGTTCTAGATAGCCTATCAGAAAGTCGTCAAACGGCATTTCTTCTATTGCTTCAAGACGTTGTTGCTCTGCAATTGAGGCAGTGGCTTGTTCTGCATACGTCTGTAGCAATTGCCTTGATAGAGGTTGAGCCAGCCATTGTGATTGTTGTTGTTTTGACAGCTTTAACATGGCGGCGTGATAACCATTATGTTGCTGGCATAGCTGTAAGAGTTGCGCGGAAGGTAACTTACTGGCATCTTTCAGTTTTTCTTTCTGTTGCTGTACGGCTTCAAGATAAGCCATATTACCCGTTTGTGACACTAGGAAATGCGCCACTTCTTCCAGCGCTTCCAATACATTATTTGCTTTATCTGCCAACTTGACAGGCCCATGGCCAAAGTCAAAGTCTTTCTGTAAATCTCGGCCGTGAGCGGCAATCTGTTGTTGTAAAGAACGCAGCTTGTTGCATTCTTCTGCATCCAATCGTTCGTCTCCTCGCAACATACAAAACAACAAAAAGACGTCAATAAAATACAAGGTAGAGGCTTGCATACCGATAGGAGAAGATGGATCCAAGTCCATAATGCGTACTTCTATGTATTCGACGCCACGAGATTGCAAGGCGGCACTGGGGTGTTCACCTGATCGAGTGACCCTTTTGGGACGAATGTCACTGTAGTACTCGTTTTCAATTTGCAGCAAATTGGTGTTTAACTGGCGATATTGCCCATTCACTTTTGTGCCTATATCCTGATATTTTTGATAAGGCGTCTGTAGGGCTTTCTTTATGGTGCTGATGTAAGTATCCACTTCGTTGTAGCACACATATAAATCCGCTTGAGCCTTATTTTGATAACCTAAGTCACTCATGCGCAATGACGTTGCTTGAGGGCCATACCAGGTGTGATCCCTCAGTTCTTCTAGACTGCTGGGCTTGCTTGGTAAAAAACTGCTGTCGATGGCGGGTGAAGCGCCAAACAGAAGGGATAAAAGCCAAGAGTTGCGACGGAAATTACGGATTAACGCGAAGTAACTGTCAGATTGAAACTTCTGTTGCTCTGCAGTAGTTAAATTTTCTCGCCCTTTGTAGTTCGCTAAGAATTGCCAGAAGTGATTGTCGAAGGAAAAGTTATAATGCATGCCCGCGATGCATTGCATAATGCGACCATATCGATTGGACAGGCCTTCTCGATACACTCGCTTTAACTTACCTGTGTTGGACTCGCCATAATAGGCGATCGGCACATCCTCGTTGCCCTCTAAGAAACACGGCATGCTGGCGGGCCATAAGACTTCATCCAACTGACCCAGCTCATGATTGACCACATGATGAATGTCTTCCAGTTCTTGGATTACCCCTTCTACACTAGGATGAACTTGCGTAATAAACTCCATTAACGCTTCAGAATAGTCCGTGGTGATGGCGCTATGGGTCAGGGTCGAACCCAGGCTTTTAGGATGAGCTTGATGAGAAATACGGCCATTTGACGCTTGTACTCGCAAGGCTTCTCGTTCGACACCTCGATGAAAGGTGATGGCGTTAGATGAGCCGGATTGCTGACAAAATTCTGCTAATGCGCTTAAAGCCTTGGTTAAGGTGGTCAAGAAGTGTTCCTTCTACAAATAAAGCCAAATGTTGTCGCAGATTGTACTCGGCCTGACTCTGACGCGGCAAGTTATCCATCACAGTGTGCACAAAAGTTGCAGACTTTTATTGTTCACCTACCGCATCGCCATCAGTGAACCTATTGCTGCTTTCAAGCAAGTGATCATTCTTTAAGCAAATGACCATTGGCACAATTTTTTGAAAGGTCGCCTGACATGGCATGGATCAGATTGTCGATGGCACAAATGATCATTTTATGACGAGTTTCTACTGTTGCTGAGCCAATGTGCGGAAAGAGCACAGCATTGTCCAACTGGCACAATGGTGAATCAGCTGGTAAGGGTTCTTGGTGGAAAACATCCAATCCCGCCGCACGAATTTGCTTGTTGTGAAGGGCTTCTATTAGAGCGGCTTCGTCTATGACTCTGCCTCTGGAACCGTTAATAAAGATACTGTCTGGTCTCATTAAAGCAAATTCCCTTGCCCCAATCAGACCTTCTGTTTCGGCGGTTAGCGGCGTCATTACACAGACAAAATCAGACTGAGCCAGTAAGGTATCAATGTCCATATATTGTGCTTTGTAGGCTTGTTCCGCTTGCGGATTACGATGACGATTAGCGTATTGAATCTTCATGTCAAAACCTAGATGCGCGCGCTTGGCTAAAGCTTGGCCGATCCGTCCCATGCCAATAATACCAAGGGTTTTGCCGTTGACATCTGTGCCATATAGCTCAGGGCCTATGGTGTGTTTCCAACGGCCTTCCTTTACCATGTTAGACAGCTCAAGGGTGCGTCGAGCAGTACACATAAGCAAAGCAAACAGGGTGTCGGCAGTGGTTTCATTGAGCACGCCAGGGGTGTGCATTACTGGGATATTTCGGCGTGCGAGATAATCTAGGTCATACTGATCTGTACCAACGGAAATAGTCGAAGCGACTTTAAGATTGATAGCTTGTGCAAGGTGTTCTGTTGTCAACTTTATACCAGAGCCGCCAATGATTCCTTCAGCTTGTCTTAGCGCAGTTAAAAACTCGACCTCATTATCAGGGTGAAAACCATCAAATTCGGCCAGATCAAAGTGAGTTGCCAGTCGCTGTCGTTGGTCATCTGGAAGGGGTTTGTAGAGCAATACTTTAGGCTTCATAGCAATCCACTTTTTCTAATCTGTTTAGTTGATTTCTGGTCGGTAAACCTTCACTGTCCCCACGCACCTGAACGGTTAAAGAGCCGAGCAAATTACCACGACGGGCTGCTTGAGTCATATCAAGGCCATCCAATAATGCAGAAATGACACCCACAGCAAAACTGTCACCGGCTCCAACGGTATCAACGACTTTATTCACTGGGAAACCTGCCACAGTGCCTGATTCGCCAGAACCTGTTTTAAAGTATGCGCCTTTGCTGCCCAGTTTTACCACCACTGCTTGACTGCCACTTTGTAAGTAGAAGTCAGCAATGGCTTCCGGCTGATCACTGCCGGTAAGGATTTTACCTTCTTCAATGCCGGGTAAAACTATGTCACTAGCAAAAGCAAAGTCATTGATTTCTCTAATCATGGTAGCTTGGTCAGGCCATAGGGCTGGGCGCAAATTGGTGTCAAAAGAGACTCGGCAAGCTTGTTCTTTAGCCAGTTTTAATGCCTGCTTAGCGGCATTTCGAAGACTTTCGGAAACCGCAACTGACACACCCGTAAGGTGAAGGTGAGGTTGTTGCTGAAAGAGACGGCCATCAATGTCGTCGGCGTTTAGAGTTGAAGCGGCTGAGTTACCACGGTAATACTCTACCTTAGGGTCACTGCCATCAGTGACGTTGGATTTCAGCATGAAGCCCGTGGCATTGGTTGTGCTTTCTAATATCTGATTGGTCTGAATGTTTTCCTTTAGCACCGATTGTTTTATGAAGTCACCGAAGCTGTCTTTGCCCACTTTGGTGATGTAGGTGGAATCAAAGCCCAGTCTTGCCATACCAATTGCCACATTGACTTCTGCTCCTGCAAGGGATCGTGAAAACGACATTACTTGGGATAAATCCCCCGGCGTATCTGCCACAAACATGGTCATGGCTTCACCTATGGTGACAAAGTTAGGGATGGAATGGGACATAAGAGCAATCTCCTTTTTATTGTTAGACGAGTAGGAGGCTTGGCACAAAAATGATGCCAATCAACACAAATAAAATAACTAGGATATAAGGTAAAACGGCGTTGAAGGAACGGTCGACTGGCAACTCTCCAATGTTGCTGGATATGAGCAAACATAGACCATAAGGTGGAGTTACCAAGCCGATGGAAAGAGTGATGATTATTACAATGCCAAGTTGTATTGGATCCACTCCCAAGGACAAAGCGACTGGATACACTACTGGTACAAAGAGCACCATGGCAGGAATTGCATCCATAAAAGTGCCGATGAACAAAAAGAATAGCACTATGATAAAGAGGAATAGGTATTCACTCCCACCCAGTTGACCAAAGAAATCCGTAGCAAGGGCATTAATGCGATAAAAACCAAGAAATTCACCCAGCGCGGACGCCGCTGCCAGAGCGAATAAAGACAAACAGCTGAGCTTTAAGGTCTCACTGAAAATACCGAATAAGTCTGTTAGTTTGATGGATTTATAATAAAAAACACTCACTAAAAAAGCGTAAATTGCTGAAAATGCCGCTGCTTCTGTTGGCGTAAAAACACCAAATACAATGCCTCCGATAATTATCAATGGGGTGATCATCGCGGGGATGGCATCTTTGCTCAGCTTGATAAACTCGGACTTAGAAATTTTAGGCATGGCGGGCAGATTGTCGCGAATGGCAATGCGGCTGATCACAAACATCATTCCTAAACCGATTAATACACCGGGGATCATGCCGCCAATGAAGAGTTGTCCTACTGAAGTATTGGTTAAGCCACCGTAAATCACCATGGTGATACTTGGCGGTATAATGCCACCAATGGTGGAAGACGCTGCGGTGACGCCAACCGACATTTCTCGACTGTAGCCTTTATTGATCATATTAGGGATTAAAATTTTACCGACCCCTGCAGTATCTGCCGTTGATGAGCCACTCACCCCTGCAAATAACATGGATACCAGAACATTGGCATGCCCCAAACCACCGGGTTTTCGGCCAACAAGAGCAATGGAGAAATTGATTAGGCGGTGAGAAATTTGCCCACTGTTCATGATATTGGCGGTAAGAACAAACAATGGCACCGCCAGCAAGACATAAGAATTAAGTCCATAAAACATTTTCATTGGAATCATGGTAGTTGGCGCGCTCGTCATGGTTACAATCCCCACTAAAGCGGTAATACCAATGGAAAAAGCGATTGGAATACCGATAAAGATGAGGGCAATGAAAAGCAAGGTTATTATTGCGAGTTCCATGATTTCCCCTTAAAGAAAGGCTGAAGCTCCTCAAGAATTTGCTGTATGAGATATACACCTGAGCTGATGAAGGTGATTGGCATGATTAACCAAACATAACCTTGTTTAAACTCGGGGATACTAATCCACCGTGAATTCCAGAAAACTTGAGTGATTTCAATACTATAAATGGCACAGAAGACACAAAAAGTTAGCATGCAAAGATTTTGGAATAAGCTGAGATAGCAACCTTTAATGCCGGTTAACTTATTTGATATGGCATTAAAGCCAAAATGTTGCTTCTCTTTCACCATGACCGAAGCGCCGAGAAACATAGCCCATATAAAGGCGTTGACAGCAATTTCTTCTGTCCAAAGAACGGAGATACCTAGATAGCGAGTACTTACTTGAACCAAGGTTGCAAGCAGGAATATAACAAGACAAAGAACCCCTAGGGATATTTGTAGGTGGGCCATAATACGAGTAAGAGTATTCATAACAGTTACCTAGAAGTCACTCAGTCACTCTGACCAGTTTGCTGGCCAGAGTGAGGGGGTATTTATTTTGCTGCACGAATAGTGGCAACAATATCGGTCATATTATGTTCTTTAGCCCATTCATTCTGAATGGTAACCGCTTTTTCTATGAAAGGTGTGCGATTCAAACTATTGACCACAGCACCATCATTAATGGCTTGCTGTTTATAGTTCGATTCTTCATTATAAAGCGCTTGTCTTTCAGCTTGCGTTGCTGCTTTTACCGCCTTTTCGAACTCAACACGCTGCTCATCCGTAAAGTTTTCCCAAACTGAATTTCTTACTAATAGTAAACGCGTTGTGTAGTCATGACCGGTTTCTGAAATGAACTTACCATTATCGGTTTTATGATGTTCCATAGGGATAAAATAAGGGTAAGCATTTTCGGCAGCATCAACTACATTACTAGATAATGCTTGATATAACTCAGCCCAAGCAACGGATGTTGGCACTGCGCCAATGTCTTGCCAATACTGCGAGACTACTCCTGATGTTTGGGTGCGGATTTTCAAGCCCTCGAGATCGGCAAACGAATTGACGGCTTGCTTGCCATACCAATGTCTTACCCCAGCCGTCCAATAAGCGGCAACACGATATTTTTCACCTGATTTCTGATGGATGATATTAGCCATCTTAGTACCAACTTCTCCGTCAACTACCTTTTCCCAGTGCTGATAGTTATCGAATAGGTATAAGAGAGAGAATAGGTCCACTTCATCAATTCCCGAAGATGTCATGAAGCCAGGTGATACCAACACCATATCAGCACCGCCAAGAACCAATTTTTCAACCAGCTCATTTTCATTAGTGCCTATCGTGCCCGCATGAACCTCGACATCAAAAAGCCCGGATTGGTCGGCAACTTCTTTGAGTTTTAGCATGCCTATTTGATAAGGGTTTGAGATGTTCGTTTGGTTGTGAGCCGCCACGAGTTTAATGACATCGGATTGTGATGAATCATCACTGCAGCCAGCAAGCATCATAGCGGCAGCAGTAGTAAGCAAGGTAATGAACTTTTTCATGTGTTACTCCATTGAGACTTTTTTATGATTATTTGGGGCACTCTCGGTAAATGAATATAAATGGAACCGGTTCCATATGCAATCCTAGTGATGTTGCTTTGCACTTCCAGACGGTTGTTTTAGGTGGATTCTCGAATAATGAGTTCAGCGTTAAGAGTTAAGTATAGTGGTGCTTCTTGATTGCCTTGAATGCGACTTAACAAGCGCTCGCAGGCGGTTTTGCCTATGATTTTGGAAGGTTGGCGCATAACTGTGATACCGCCTTCAAAAAGTTGCGCCCACTCGGGATCATCAATGCCAATTAAACCAATGTCACGGCGAATTTGTAGATTAAGAGCCTTTAGGGCTTTTGCAGTGCTCATCATGGCCACGCCGTTGGTGGTGAAGATGGCTTTCTTTTGTTGGGGGAATGCTGTCATGAATGTGGTGATGGTTTGTGCGATGGAATCAACACACATTTTATCCGTTTCAAATACTTGATATTGGAGTCTGGTGTTTTGTTTACAGAATTCACTGATGGCGTCCACGCGTGCTTGTCTTGGCTCAACTTCCAATGATTCTGTAATCACCAACAGAGCATCATAAGATTCCCTGACGAGATGCTGGCAAGCCTGAGTAACGGCTTGGTGATTATCTAATCCCACGGAATCATAACCAAGAGAAGTATTGATTCTGTCTACCAGTACCAAAGGACAACTTAGCTTCTGAAAATGGCTGACTTGTTTCGGTGTCATGCCTGCTGTGTTCACAATTAGGCCATCGACACGATGCGCCTCTAGTAAAGTTAAATATTGTGTCTGTAGGTCCTGTTGATTATTCGTATTACACACCATCAACATATAACCCTGTTGACGACAGACATCTTCAATGCCCTGTAACACATCAATGGAATAGGGGTTAGTTACATCTGCTAATAACAGACCAATCAGTTTGGATTGTCCTGCTTTTAGCATCCGTGCAGAGTGATTGGGGCGGTAGTCCAACAGCTTGATAGCAGAGGCGATTTTATCAATCATTTGCTCAGATAATTTATTCTGTTCGCCATTTAAATATCGCGACACACTGGTTTTGCCAACATTCGCCTGTTTGGCTACATCTGAGATGGTGGCGAAGCCTTTTTTCTTTTGCAAAATGGTTCTCGATCACTGTGAATGAGGGTATTTACTCTAATGTATGCTGGGTGTTTTAGGCAATTTTTCTATGCGGATGGTATGAGAGGGTAAATTGAAAAGAGGCATAAAAATGCCCTGAACAATGACCTGTTCAGGGCATTTGCTGGTTTAGCCTTATTGTTAAGGAAGGTACGAACAAGTCCACTGACTACGGCAACCTGCTCCTGCGTTGCTCTAACCCCCTACATCCATGTAGGTCTCCTTCGGGTCTTTCAGAGAAACGCCCTCTCTGTGTTAAGAGTGATTGAAAGGTATTAACATTCCTGCTCACTCTTGCCTTGATAGGCCATTTCTCTGATAAGACTGATGTCCAGAAGACTTATTCGCATCTTCCTTAAGCGCTTAATGCCTCTTTTGGCTTGGCAGATTTACGATCAAGCAGAGCATCAACGATTTCTTTTGAGCGAACCGCTAATACTGAAAGTAGTGTGTCACTCAAACCATGAGAAGATTCACAACAACCTTGTAAGAAGACATTGACATGGCATTGCTTGGTCATAGGAATTCGATAGCTGCGCTCAACAGGTGACACTGCCATAAAAGGCTGTATCTTACTCAGCATTTGGTTAAAACCATCATAGCGATAACCCGTGGCGAGAATCACGGCGTCATAATCTTGCCAGTTTTGTTGATTATTGATTCGATCATTTAAGCGAATGGACACCTTATTGTCTTTATTGACAGTTTCTTGAATATCGTGACAACGTAAGTATTTATGCTGTCCTTTCCCAGTGACTCTTTGTAAGTAGAGTCTTTCATAAATGGCGTGCAACTCTTCTGTGTCGACCACCGAATAATTGGTGCCACTGAAATGATTGAGAATGGATTGTCGTTCAGACTCTTTGCAAGAATAAATGTGATCAGTGAACTCAGGGTTAAAGATTTCGTTAACAAAGTGGCTGTCGTCAGCAGGGTGTAAGGCAAAGCGACGATTAATCATATGAACTTCACCTTGTTCAAATTGATTACACAGATCAACAAAAATTTCTGCGGCACTTTGTCCTGCCCCAACCACGGCTAACTTGGCGTCACTGGGCAGGGTACGGAGGTGAGTGTCACGCCACATTTTATAACCTGAAGAATGCAATACATTGGCATGTTCAAGGCCCTTAAACTGTTCTGGAAGTTTTGCTGCGCCTCCCATCCCAAGAATAAGGTTTTTTGCTACTCTGACGGTTTTTTCACCGTATTGATTGGTCGCCGTCACTCTCACTTTGGCGACCTCTCCATTGTCATCTTCTATGGGCTGAATATCGATGACTTTTTGTTCGTAATGCACAAGGTCACTAAAGTGTTGCGCCACCCAAGTAAGATAGTCATTAAACTCTAAGCGAGAAGGGTGTTGGCTGCCTAGATTGATAAAAGCATTGAGTCTGTTATGAGCATGTAGATAATTTACAAAGGTGTAAGGGCTCATTGGGTTACGTAGCGTCACCAAATCTTTGAGACATGAGATTTGCATACGCGTGCCATCCAATAGCATGCCGCCATGCCATTCAAAATGGGGTTTTTGTTCTAAGAAACAATAACTCAACTGACTTTTCTGAGCTTGTTCCTCAAGTGCGATGGCGATAGACAGGTTAGCAGGTCCTAGACCAATACCAAGCACGTCATATTCCTTAATTTCGTTTGTCATATTCACCTCATGTTCGTATTTACGTTGGCTCGCTATAAAATGGACTGTTTGCTTAATGAGGTTGAGAACCAGTTTGCTAAGATGAGCAGATGGATCTCCTCCCAATACACCTAAAAACAATCCGTGAAGAAAGTGTCTCTCAACTGGTACATTAAGGCTGAACGCTTATGGGGAAAGTCGAACTCTTTTAGTTTGGCAAACCCGTATTTTTGTAAATAAGCGATCATCTTATGGTTATCCGCTCTTGGCTCGCTGACGATCTTTGCTGTCCTTGGATCATTTAAGTAAAGGTAATGGCACACGGAAGGTAACCAAGCTGCCACCTTGTGTGCGCCACGATGTTTTTCTTCGCCGACTAGCATGTGAATGCCACGATCATAGTCGCCAACCGGATAATAAGGCGCGATGCGATCTTCTTTGGCCCAATAGGCTTCTATGTAGGCAAATGGCTCATCGTCTAAACAGACAATCAATAATTGATTTTTCGGATTGGCCGTCTGTTCCAGCAGATACGCTTTATGTTCTGCTAAACTGCCTTTTTGGTCCCAAAAGGCCGCCACACGCTCGCTGTTTTGCCATTGGTTAAACAAGGCTAAATGGGATTCGACATCCAAACCTAACAAGCGAAGGGTTTGTTTTAGTTCAGGAATATAGCGACGGTATAGTTCACCTTGTTGCGCTGCTGGGCGCATGGGGTGATATCCCGCCTGAGTTAATATCTGTTTGTGGGGGAAAGTGGGTCTTGGTTGTAGTAACCAAGGCTCTGAGCATTGCATAACCGCCTCACGCCATAGTATGGCTTGCCCAGATTCAAGGTGATGAATGAGAGACTGAACGCCAACAAGGGATTCCTCTGTGACTTGAATAGAGCGAAGCTCAGGACAAGTTTCAAATAACAGTGCGAATCCTTGCAGCTGCTCATCCTTGGCAAGCGAACAAACCTCTAACACAGCTTGACCTTGCCCTTCTGGTCGCACACTAAGGCGACCAGAAGACAGGCTCACTTCCTGTCTGCCTGAGGTAATAGACACACACGGCTCGATGGGCCGTGTGTGTCTCAGCCTTTGCTGCTTACCAGTCATAGCTCACGCTCGCAATGATGTTGCGGCTGTCGCCGTAATAGCAAGAATTAGTATCATCAGTGCTGCTAACGGTAAATGAATTACAAGTTGCAATATATTCTTTGTCAAACAGGTTTTTCACCACTACTTGGAATTTATAGTCATTCCATTGGTAATTCGCCATGGCATCAAATAAGGTGTAAGAGGGAACCTTGATGGTTTCTTTATTATCTCCATAAGAATCACCTATGTAGCGGACGCCAGCACCGACTTTTAGGCCATCTAAAATGCCGTCCATAAAGCGGTAGTTGCCCCATACAGACGCCAGTTGGTCAGCAATTTGTTGTGGGGTTTTACCTACTTTCGAGCTATCATCATCTTCTGTGACTTCAGAATCGACAAAACTCAATGTACCCACCAGAGTAAAGGCTTGGTTAAGGTTGGCCACAGCTTCAAACTCGATGCCGCGGTTACGTACTTCGCCTATTTGCTGAAAGCTTGACGTGCCACTGGTACCACTGGTGAGATTTTCCTTGGTGACCTGGTAAGCAGCGACACCAAATTGACCGTCAAAGTTTTGTGGTTTGAATTTTACTCCAACTTCGTAACTGTCGGCCCGTTCTGGATCGGCCGGATCATTGTTTTCATAGAATGAATTGATCGGCGTGAAGGACTGGGCAAAATTAGCATAGGTCACAACCCCATTACCTAGATCGTAGGAAGCGCCCACACTGGAGGTCCAAGCGTCAATGTCCACATCCGCTTTTGTTTCCGTATCAATATTATGGGTTTTATTGCTGACATCGTCATAACGTAAGCCAGCTAACAAGGTCAGTTGCTCTGTTAATTCGGCTTTATCCTGAACATAAAAACCCAACTGACGATTTTTGGTTTTGGTGGTTTCCAAGTCGTCGTCTGTTAATAATGCGAAGGTGCTGGAGTTGAGTAAAAAGAGGTTATTGCTGTAGGTAGGGTTATAAATATTGAAAGGAAGGTTAGCAGTGCCAGTTCCACCCGCCGCTACGAGAGGGTCTCTTGCATAGTCTTTGTTTTTGATGTTCAAGCTTTGGTAATCAATACCAGTCAATAAGGTGTGTTGTATTGACCCTGTAGTAAAGTCGAAAATGAAGCGGTTATCTATGTTAAAGGAATCTGAATCACCATCTGCTGTAGAAGCGGCCCTTACGATAGTGTCTCTGTCTGAATCTAGGCCGAAATCACTGGCATAGCCAACGAAATACATCTGGCGTAAATTGATGTCCATGTGACTAAAGCGCGCTGACTGTTGGAATTTCATATCTTCATTGAAAATGTGTTCCAACTCATAGCCTACCGAGGTTTGTTCCCGTTGGAAGGTTTCCCAGTCAGGGTTACCCAGTGCCGTATCGTAATCGATAGTACCATTTGTATTAGATGTTAAGGTTCCCTCTGTAGGTAAAAATTGAACATAAGGATCGGAATCGTCTTTCTGATAGCTGGCTAAAATGGTTAAGTTAGTCTTGTCGCTGATTTGCCAAGCCAAGGAAGGTGCCAATAAGGTACGTTCAGCTTCCACGCCATCCACCTTAGTGCCGTTCTCACGGGTGAGGGCCACCATGCGGAACGCCATCTTATCGTTGAGCACCTTGTTTACGTCTAGGTTGATTTCTTTGCGGTCGTAGGAGCCAACGGAACCCGTCACAGAGCCAAAGTCTTCATCCAATTGGGCTCGTTTACTGATCACATTGATAACACCACCAGGTGGTGTTTGGCCGTTTAGGGTTGACGCAGGGCCACGTAAAATCTCGATGCGTTCTAGCATGAAGGGATCGATTTGCCAGCTATAGAAGCCAGACGAATAAAGGCGTGTGCCATCTTGATACAAGCCATTATTGGCTTGGGCAAAGCCACGCACCACAAACCAATCTTGTTTATTGTCTTCACCGTAGAAATTGGTTTGGATGCTGGGAGTATATTGCAAGGCATCAGAAATACTGATGGGCGCGCGATCGTCCATTTGTTCTTGGGTTACCACGGAGACGGCGCGGGGGATTTTAACGATTTCTTCATCCGATTTGGTTGCGGTTTGCGCCACATCACTGACATAGGAAAAGTTATTTGCAGTGGAGCTTTGTTCTTCGGTATCACCTTCAACCACAATGGTGCCAATGTCTTCAGCATAGCCCACCATGCTAAAGAGTGAAAGCGTTACTGCTAGTGAAACAGGGGTTAAGCGGAACAATGAATTCATTTACAACATCCTTAAGTTATTTTTGATTATGAGAATCATTAGCATTAATCGCCGGTATTTTAATCATAATAACTGTAAAAATAAAAGCCATTTTGATAATCATTATCATTTATTTGTTTTATGTCTCTCATGTTATTTATCTTTTCTTATGATGACGTTTTTACTAGGGTGTTAGCACAGAGTAAGTTGCTTAAATCTGTAATGACTTTGGCGTGCTGAACAATGCCTAAATGGTCCGTTTCATAGTTTTGGCTGGTGACTAAGGTATTAATCTTGCTCAGCTCCGTCATCAACCAGTTTGCTCTGTCCTTGGGTTGACCAGCCCAAAAAGAATGTAAATGAGATTGTATTTTGGGTAATTGATAGCCTGCGCAAAGGGCGCGCATATGTTGTTCAACTGCCCAGCTATAAAGCAATTGTCGAGCGTTATCCGCATCCGGTTTGGCAAAGTGGTTAGCTTTCAACCAAGTATCAAAAAAGTCCGGCCATTGCTGAGGCGAACGCTGGTCAAAGCCAATTAAACAAGACTCAGCCTGTTGCTGTGATAATGTGCCGAGCAATAATTCCAGATGCATGATGAGCTTTTGCTTAGCCTGATCAGATTGCCATTGGTCTTCGGCAATTTCAGTACCGGGTACATAACAATCCAACAGGCCGATAAACTCAATTTCCTCTCCTGCCTGTTCCAGTCGCGCGGCAATTTCCTGACATAATGCGCCTCCCAGAGACCAGCCGACAAGAGTATAAGGGCCTGTTGGCTGTATTGTTTTGATGCTGGCTAAATACACGTCTGCCATGTGAGAAAAGGAGGTATCAAATTGATTGGTATAGACGAAACTTTGTGACTGTATACCATAAACGGCACGTTGACCTTCTAATGCCGAAGCTAGTTTCTGATAGCCCACTACGCGCCCCGTTACCGGGTGAAGACAGAAAATCGGCCGCTGATGGCTGTTGTTGAGTTTTTCAATTAAATTGCCATCGCCTTTGATAGTCTTGCGGGACAAGCTGTTGCCTTCTTCTAGGCTTAAGTGTTGACTGAGCTGATCTCGCCATTGCTCAGCAAAGTCTTTAACCTGGCTTTCAGTGAAGTGCGAGGTGGCAAATTCCCAGCTGGCGGTTAACCTTCCAGAGACCACTTGAGCGTTAATCACTAAGGGGGTCAACATGGTATTGAGTTCACTTTGAGCAGGTCCGCCACTGTCAATAGGTTGGCACCAATGGGCAAAATCTTGATCGGCATATTGCCCCAAATAGTTAAAGGTCAAGAGGGCGTTCACGTTAGGCGGATTCGGTGCTAAATACCTGACCCCAAAACTGATGCCACCATCTTCTCGTAGACGTTTCAATTCTTCTTCTATGCTTGAGGCATCTTGCCCCGCTTGAATCATGACAGGGTATAAGCTGGTCATCCAACCCACCAGTCGACTTAAATCCAGATCACCAAATACCGATTCTTCTCGGCCATGGCCTTCTAAATACAAAGTGAGTCCTTGCTCATTTGAGCACAGAGAGGAGACGGGTAACGCGGCCAACAAGCTGCTGGTAATGTCACGACGAGAAGTCAGTAAAGCCGCAGTTTGCTGCTCATTCAAATGCATGCTGACGCTTTTTTTGTCTCGATAAAGGGCAGGTTGAACCTCTGGATGAAGGTGATGAGACGCTTCTATCAGGCTTTGCCAGTGGGCTTGTTTTTGTTGGCAATAGTTAGACGTCCGCCATTCATTTAGCTGTTCGATGGCCATGTCCAAGCTGGCATAATTGGGTGGCAGCGATAGGGGTTGCCCTGAGGTGGCTTGTTGGTATGTCGTCCACAGGTCGTCCAATAACACTCGCCAGGCAACACCGTCTACCGCCAAATGATGAATGACCAATATAAGTCGTTGTGTTTGGTCTGGCATGGCCACTAAACCAGCTTGCAGTAATCTGCCTTGTCGTATGTCCAAACTGGTTTGTAGGCGCAGCGCAAACTCATCGAATTCGACTTCATCTTGTACTTGAGTTTGCCACAGTAGATGGTTGGGTGTGTCCTGATAGCTTTGTTGCCAATGACCTGTATGATCTGAAAATGCCAATCTTAGGCTGGGGTGATGTTCGACGAGGGCATTCAGCGCCGCTGCTAAGGCGTGGTAATCCATGGTTTGCTTTAGGGCCACACAAAGATGCTGATTCCAGTGGTTTGGTTCGGCAAAATCTTGCGCCATAAAGTGTGCTTGAATAGGCATTAGATCAAAGGGGGCTTGTGGTAAAGGTCTTTCTTTTGCCGCTTGAACCCGTTTTAAATCATGGGCAAGATCCCTCAGTATGGGTTTATTAAAAATGGTTTTGGGGGTGATGCTAAAACCGGTTAATTTGAGTTTACTGACCAATTGTAGGCAAAGAATAGAGTCGCCACCTAGGGCAAAAAAGTGATCGTGACGACCCACTTTTTCGCTACCTAAAAGGGCTTGCCAAATTTCAGCAAGCAGGGTTTCTTGTGGGGTATTGGGCGCTTCATAAGTGTGTGTGGATATCACTGGCGCAGGCGCAGGCAGGGCTTTTCGGTCAATCTTACCTGCCGGTGTAAGGGGCAGTTGTGACAAGGTGATTAATTGCGTCGGTACCATGTATTCTGGTACTTGCTCTGCCAGTTGTGCCAGTATGGATGAATGCTCAAACGTAAGCCTTTGCTGACTATGTAGATAGCCGATTAATTGGTCTTGTTTGCCTTGCTGATACACACAGACCAAGCAGGTTTCTGCGCCAGACACCTGTTGTAGACGGTTCTCTATCTCACCCAGCTCAATTCTAAAACCACGAATTTTTACTTGTTGGTCAATGCGCCCTAAGTATTCCATGATGCCATTGTCATTCCAGCGCACTAGGTCACCCGTGCGATACATGCGCTCACCATTTTGTTGAAAAGGGTCGGGTAGAAAACGTTCGCTGGTTTGTTGCGCTTGGTATAAGTAGCCGCGTGCCAGTCCAGCCTCATCGCCAATATAGAGTTCACCTTGTGCGCCAACTGGGACAGGATTTAATTCGTCATCTAATACATACAAACGACGCGAACCCACCGCTTCACCAATAGGTGCATAGGCGCTGTGCAAAGAGGTCTCTGGATAAGCGCGCCAGATGAGAGGCGTGACCACAGTTTCTGTGGGACCATAACCATTGATGATTCTGGGAGGCTTGACCACACTTTGCAGTCGGTCAAAGGTTTCCTTGGTAAAGGCTTCACCACCCAATGTCCAAGAACGCACATTGAGCTTTGTTTGGGTCGCCTCGATCCAATCTAATAACGGCGCTACATAACTGGGCGGAAAGCAAGCAATGGTGACCTTTTCTTGTTCAAGAAGGCGACAGGTTTTTTCCGCACTCCATAGGGCTTGATCACGAATAATCAGTTTGGTGCCAAACGCCAGAGGCACGGTCCAGCGTTCCACCGCACCGTCAAAACTGATGGAAGCAAAGTGCAGTTCCACATCCTCACAGGTCATGCCATATTGCTTACCTATGGTTTGTACGTGCATGCTCAAACCATCATGGGGAATGGCTACCCCTTTGGGCTTGCCGGTCGATCCTGAAGTATAAATGATGTAGGCCAACTGCTTGGGTAACAGGATGAGGTTGGGGGCGGTGATTTCATATTGGCCGAGATTCAATTCTTCAAATGCCATTCCATGAATCGAGTCTTTGGGTAATGAAGACTGAATCTCTTGCCAGCGTGAGGCAATATTATGATGGAACAGCAGTCGTTTGGTGCGTGAATCTTCGAGCATATAAGCAAGGCGCTCGGTAGGGTAATCTGGATCCAGTGGTAGGAATGCCCCGCCAGCTTTCATGATGGCCAGCATGGCGATGATCATTTCACAGCGGCGTTCAAATAACACGCCAATAGGCTCGTCTCTTTTAATACCCAGTGAGCGAAGGTGATGAGCCAACTGATTGGCTGTTGCTTCTAATTCAGCAAAGGAATATTGCTGTTGGCCTTGCTTGATGGCAATGGCGTCAGGACGTTGCTGAACTTGTTCGCTAATGAGTTGGGTAATGGGCGAAAATTGCCATTGGCCTTGTGGTTGCGAAAGACGCTGTAAACGCTGACGATCTGACGCATTAATAAGTTGAATGTTGGCCAGTGGTTGATTGAGCTGGTCTGCTAAGCTGTCAGTCATGCCTTTTAGTAACTCGAACAGCTGAGTCATTTGTGTGGCGAGAATGCGATCTTTTGCATAGGTTAAGACCACTCGGCTGGTGTCCGCCTGTTCGCGAATGTCTAATGCGACATCAAATAAAGCAAATTGCCCTGCTTGCGCAATGGCCTCAATAGTGACGTCTTGAGTCAATTTGACTTGCGGCTGAGCCATCATCTGATGATTAAATAAAACTTGGAAAAAAGGCGTCTCTCCAGCCACATTTTGTTCTAACAGTTCCGCTACCAGTTGATCAAAAGGTAACAGCTGGTGATCCTGAGCCTGTAATACTTTTTGATGGGCGTTTTGCACCGTTTCCAGTAGGGTGTGATGACTACTAATGGTCTGTTTAATAACCAAGGTATTGACAAAAAAACCAATTAAGTCCGTTACCTCTGCTCTTTGGCGATTGGCTAATGGCATGCCAATAGAGATGTCTTCTCGCTTAGCGCCTTTGGCTAAGGCGCTTTGCCAAAGTCCCAGCCATAAAGTGGAAGTGGTCACCGAGAGCTGACGAGCCAGTTGTTTGATTTGCCTATGTTGCTGAGGATCAAGTTGCCATTCTAAGCTGTCCGCCAAGCGGCGTTGGTTCAGGGCCACCTCTTGATGCCATTGAAAGAGTTTTTCGGGTTGATAAGTGCCAATTTCATGGCGCCAAAAGTCTAGGTGTTGCTGACCCTTACCAGCGTCTAATAAGGCGGTCTGCCAGATGGCATAATCCGCATATTGAATGTCTGGTGGTGACAGGGGGTGGCCTTGATAAGCATGGATCAGCTCCTTAAGGAAAATATCAATAGACCAACCGTCACAAATAATATGATGCAGGACAATTTGTAATACATGGCGTTTTTCTTTGATGTTTAGACTCAAGGCCCGAATGGGTAAACCGCGATACAGATCAAAGGCTTGATTCAAAAAATCAGCACAAGCTTGTTGTATGGTCTGTGCATCCTCTTGTTGTAAATAACGCTGCTCTATTTGCCAAGCGGGAGAAGCTTCAACGAATTGGAAGTGGTCTCCTGCCTCATCTTGAATAAAGCGGGTGCGTAAGGTGTGATGTTTTTCCATCACCTGACGTAAGGCTTGTTCAAGTCGTTCAATGTCAAGAGGCCCTATCACTTCAAAGCAACCGCCCATATGATAAGCGCTGTTTTCTGTGTCGAGTTGATAAATGTCCCACAGGCGTTTTTGTGCCGGTGATAAAGGTATGAGCTTAGGGTGATCACCTGCCACTATGGGCAGTTTTTCAAAGTTCAATCCCTTGCTATCCAGTAAGCGGATAAATTTCGTGCGTTCTTCACGCCCCAGTTGTAAAAAACGTTTTGCTAAAGCGATTTTGTCATTATTTACTGTCATAGCATGTCCAAGTCGTCCATTAATGCCGCCATGGCATCTAGCTCGTCTTGCTCCGATTCATTTTGACTGTGGTAGTGAGGTTGCAGACTGTCGGTTAAGGCCTGTAACGTAGTCGCGGCAAAGAAGTCTTTAAGGGATAAGGTCAAGCCCAACTCTTTTTGACTCAGGGCAACCACTTTAGTCGCCAATAGTGAGTGTCCGCCAAGGGCGAAGAAATTATCATCCAGCCCCACCTGATCGACCCCAAGAATGGTTTGCCAGGTTTTGGCAAACCATTGTTCGAGCTCCGATTCCGGGGCCCGGTACTGCACTTGATTCCATTCTGGTGAGGGCAAGGCTTTGCGATCACGTTTGCCGCTGGGTGATAACGGCATGCTGGTCAAAGGAATAAACAGAGCCGGTACCATGTATTCCGGTAAATGGTCTGTTAAATGACGTTTGATTTCGGCTTCGTTCACCGCTTTTCCATGTTGGCAGACCAGATACGCGACCAGTTGGGTACTGGTGTTCTTTTGCGTGCCTATCTGGTAGTCATAGGCAATGACCGCTGACTCCTCAACTTCCTCATGTTGATTTAATACGGCTTCTATTTCTTCTAACTCAATGCGCAGACCGCGAATTTTGACTTGATGATCCAGTCTGTCTAAATACTCAAGACGACCATCGGCCATGCGCAATACCTTATCGCCAGTGCGATACATGCGTGAGCCAGCCGCCCCCCATGGGTTAGGAACAAAACGTTCTGCGGTGAGGTCTGCCCGAGACAAGTACTCTCGAGCCAAACCATCACCAGCCAAATACAATTCACCGGGCACACCGATAGGCACTGGATTCCAGTTTTCGTCTAGCACATGTAATTGGGTGTTGCTGATAGGGAAGCCAATCGGGGTTCGTCGGCCCGTAGGCAACTGACATTGCCAGTAACTGACATCGATGGCCGCTTCAGTGGGGCCATATAAATTGTGCAGTTCACAATCTGACATCTGAGTCAGTACTTTGTCGACCAACTCCACTGGTAAGGCTTCACCACTGCAAATGATGCGTTGTAAACTGGTGCAGCTGGCCATGTCGGTTTCACTGGCAAAGGCATGCAACATAGAAGGAACAAAGTGAATCGTGGTGACCTTGTGCTGCACTATGGTACGGTGCAAGAGTTCGGGTTGCCTGTGGTGATCCGGTGCGGCAATGGCCAAGCGGGCACCAAACATCAGAGGCCAGAAAAATTCCCAAACAGACACGTCAAAACTAAAGGGTGTTTTCTGTAGTACACAATCTTCAGCGTCTAACTGATACTCATGTTGCATCCAGTGGAGACGATTCTGTAATGCCGCTTGCGTGTTGACTACGCCTTTTGGCAACCCAGTGGAACCTGAGGTAAAGATGACATACAGGGCTTGATCCGCTTGCCAATTTACCTCTGGTGGCGTCAGACTTTCTTGCGCCGTGTCCAGTGTGTCCAAGGTCACATATTGGCAGTGTGCAGAAGTTGGCCACAGGGTTAGCGTGGCTTGGTCTGTTAATAATAATGAGACTTCTGCGGCGTCAAGAATATAGTTGAGGCGCTCTTTCGGGAAACTTGGGTCCAGTGGCACGTAAGCGCCACCGGCACGAGTGATGGCGTGTAAGCCGATAACCAAGTCAAAGCTGCGAGGTAAACCAAGCCCCACGCGGCTTTCTTCTTTGACGCCTTGTTTGCGCAGCCAATTTGCCAGCTGGGTGACTTTACGGTCAAACTCTCTATAAGTCATGGTGTCTTCACCCATGGCAAGGGCGATGGCGTCTGGTGTCTGCTGCGCTTGCTGCATAATGCTCACAGGTGCAGGCAGTAAGCTTCGCCAATCTTTTTGGGTAGCGTTATAAGCATCGATATGGTGACGGTGCGATGAACTGACCAGAGAGAGATCGGCCACACAAGCCTGTTGATCGGTCGTTACCTGTTCGAGTAAGAGCAACCAGTGTTCGAGTAGGGATTTGGCAAAGTCTTCATCAAATACTGGAGCCGCATAGTTAACAAAACCGAGCCATTTGCTCTTAGCACTCTTGCCATCTTGCTCCGCTCCTAACGCCAACTCTTGGATGTCCATACTCAGCTCAAGCTGTGCTCCCACCACACCGGGGTCAAATAATTGAATGTCTAACTCTGTTATTTGTTGCAATGGATTGAGATCCATTTGCTGGAAGTTAAAACTGGTTTGGTAAAGTGGGTGTTGTTGTAAATTACCGGTAATACCTAGGCGTTCCACCAGGGTTTCAAAAGGCACCTCTTGGCGGCTTAGGGCCTGTTGAACAAAATCACTGACCTGATTAATTAAGTCGCTAAAGCGGCTGGTGGCCTGAATATGAATAGGTATGGTTAGACTGTTAATAAAGCAGCCTTGCATGGCCTGAGTTTGTGCTTGTTGACGTCCTGCCACTGGCACGCCAACACGGATATCTTGTTGGCCAGAGTATTTATGCATTAACAGCTGCCACAGTGTCAGCATAATGTTGAACACAGTGGTGTGGTGTGCTTGGGCAAGCTGCTTGATATTGTCTATCTGTTGTTGACTTAGCTCAAAATGATAACGCTTGCCAGTGATAGGGTGAGCATCTCTGGGCACTTCACTGTGCAGAATTAAAGGTTCTACCTCATGCTGTAATGCCGCTAGCCACCATTGTAAGTCTTGCTGGGCTTGCGCACTCTGTAACCAGTTTTGTTGCCAAGCGGCATAGTCCACATAATCCACACTGGGCGCTGTGTTGGTGTCGATTAACTGACCCTCAGACAAGGCTTGGTAACATTCGAACCACTCTTTTAATACTTTCTGTATGGACACGCCATCGCTAATGATGTGATGAAGAATGATAATGAGATGGTGCTCATTGGCCTGTTGGCAAATAAGGTGAACACGCAATAAGGGGGCACTGGCAAAATCAAAGGGTTCTGCAATCCATTGCATGATCTGATCTGTGCTAACAGCGTCCTGATGATATGAGATAGGCAGTTCCGCTTGTGGCTGAATGCTTTGCATCAGTTCACCTTCTACTTGGGCAAAGGTGGTACGGAAAATCTCGTGTTTATTGAGCAAGTGATGCAGTGCTTGTTGCAGTCTTTCTTTATCTAATTGGCCTGTTAGTTTGATGCCAAGTGGCATGTGATAAGCGGCGCTTTCAGGCATCAGCTGTTGCACAAACCAAAGGCGTTTTTGCGCTGCGCTGACAGCTAGGTAAGGCAAACGCGTTATGGGTTGGATGGTTAGGTCTTGGCTGCTCATCTGACAAAGCTTGGCCATTTCGGACAATACAGGTGCGTCGAAGACACTTTGCAAGGCCAGTTGAATGCGATGTTTGTGTTGTAAGCGACCCACTAATTGTGTGGCCAATAGGGATTGTCCGCCGAGGGCAAAGAAGTCGTCAAAACGGCTGACCTGTTCGAGTTTGAGCAGTGCTTGCCATTCTGTTGCCAGTAATCTTTCCAATTCACCTTGTGGAGCAACATACTCATCACTTGATCTGCTTAGCTCAGGCAAAGGCAGACGTTTTTTGTCCACTTTACTGGCAGGTGTAAGCGGCAATGCGTCCATCACAATCAACTGCGAAGGCAGCATATAGTCAGGCAAGCTGAGCTTCATTTGTTGCAGAATGGCTTGACTATCCAGGTCAGTATGTTGGCTCTCCAGATAGCCTATTAAGACTTTACCGCTTGGCCCATCTAGGGCTATGACGGCGCTTTGTCGGCAGCCACTGAGTTGTTGCAGACGGGCTTCAATTTCGCCTAACTCAATACGGAAACCGCGTATTTTTACCTGATCATCAGCACGCCCCAAATATTCCATCACACCATCTTCTCGCCAGCGAACCAAATCACCGGTGCGATACAAGCGTTCGCCTTGTTGACTAAAGGGGTTAGGTAAGAAGCGTTCTGCGGTCAAATCGGGACGAGCGAGATAGCCTCGTGCTAAACCGGCTTCATCGCCTATGTAGAGCTCCCCACTGACCCCACTGGGTACGGGCTGCAATGCTTTGTCGAGAACAAACAAATCACGAGCACCCACCGCGGTTCCTATCGGTGCATAAGCACTATCAAGCTGTGTGTCTGGATAGGCTTGCCAGATCAAAGGGGTGACGACGGTTTCGGTGGGGCCATAGCCATTGATAATGCGCTGTGGTTTGAGGGTTTGCTGTAAAGCAAAATAGGTATCCCGAGTAAAGGCTTCGCCTCCTAAAGTCCAAGAACGTACTTTGAGATTAGCAGCTAGCTCACTAGACTGTATCCACTCTAATAGCGGGCCAACATAGCTTGGCGGGAAACAAGCAATGGTGATCTCTTCTCTGGCGAGTACCGCGCAGGTTTCCTCGGCACTCCACAAGCTTTGATCACGAATCACCAAGCTGGAACCAAAAGCAAGGGGGGTAGCCCAGCGCTCTATGGCACCATCAAAACTGATGGAGGCAAAATGCAGCTCTTTGTCATCCAATTGCATGCCATAGCGTTGACCTATGGTCTGTACATGCATGCTTAAACCCAGTTGCGACACACAAACGCCCTTAGGTTGTCCTGTGGAACCCGAAGTGTAGATAACGTAAGCGAGTTGGTCGGCAAGTAGCTGAGGCGGTGTCGTTAGGGATAACGACAAGTCGAAGGCATCAAACACCATAGACTTAATGCTGGGGGCGATGTGTTGGGCAAGCGACTGAGATGCTGAGTCGGTGATTAACATGACCGCCTGACTGTCCGACAGCATATAGCTTAAGCGTTCTTGAGGATAGGCTGGATCCAGAGGAAGAAAGGCCGCCCCCGCCTTTAAAATACCTATCATACTGACCAGCATGTCGTTGCCGCGTTGGCACAACACGCCAACGATATTTTCTCTTTGAATACCTTGCTGTATTAGGCTGGCGGCGATGGCATCGGTTTGTTGGTCGAGTTCAGCATAGCTCAAGCTTATCGCCGTTTGGCCTTGATTCACCAAGACATTGGACTTTAACGCGAGGTGTTGAGGGTGTTGCACGGCTTGCTGTTTGAGCAATTCGGTAAAGGGTGCGTAGTGCCAAGGTTCACAGGCTTTAGTGTGAGCTTTGAGGGCGGCGTCTTGGCCTTTATCCAATACCGGGATCTTGCCCAATGGCGCAGTTAAATACCTCACCAATTGTTCAAGAAAATGCTGTGTTGTGAGCTGTAAAGCATGAATTTGCTCGGCATGAAAACACGCCGTATCGTAAGCAAAAATCACGCTTAACCCATCATCAGGTAAGACGGCCAGTGTCAGAGGGTAATGGGTGAATTCATAGCTGTCTGGCTCGCCGATGCGAATATCCCCTTGATTTAGCTGGGCTTTATCGAGGGGATAATTTTCAAATACCATCAGGGTATCGAACAGTTTGCCAGCGTCCAGTGGTGAGCAGTTTGCTACATCGGAAAGCGCGCTGTAGCTAAATTCTCGTTGCTGACTGGCTTGGTCTTGTAAGTTTTTCAACCAATCTTGTGTGTTGCTTTGCCAATCAATCCTGCTGGTAATGGGCAAGGTATTGATAAAGAGCCCCACCATGTTGTCACTGTTGGCAAAAGACGAGGGGCGACCGGTAACCGTATTGCCAAAGATAGGATTGTCTTGACCTGTATAGCGTTGCAGGGTCAGTAACCAAGCCCCTTGAATTAAAGTGTTTAGGGTCAGTCCAGATTGCTTGAGTGTATGCTGCCATTGCTCACGAGTGGCAGTGTCAATCTGCAAAATATCCCTTACGTGTCCCTGTTGGGGTTGAGCTTGACCATAAAGGTCAGCTAACAAGGTCGGCGCTTCAGTCTGGCGCAAATAGTCTTGCCAATAATCCTGTGACGCGCTGCTTGATTGTTGATTAAGCCAAGTGAGGTAATCGGCAAAATCTTCTTGCACTGGGGGCAGGGAGTGACCTTGATAAAGATTAATCAGCTCGGCAAATAGCACGCCGGTGCTCCAACCGTCCATTAATAGATGATGAATGGTAAAGATGCAGTGTAAAACGGGCTCTGATGTCTGTACCAAGTCGACTCGCCACAAGGGTTGAGGCACATGGTTAAGTGCTTGTGTCAGATTAAAACCTTGTGCAATCAGATTTTGTTGAAGGCTGTTAAGGCTAACCTCATCTTGATCGCGGACATCATGGTAAGCACTGCTTACAGGCAGATTTGGCCACACCAAAAAATGGGCTTGTCCCTCAATTTGACTAATGGTTGAGCGCAACATACTGTGGCGTGCCATGAGTTGCTGCCAGCAGCTTAATAATTTGTCGGCGTTAGCACCCTCTATAGGTAAGGTGATTTGATTGACATAAGTGTGTTGATTATTCGCCAATTGAGTGTGGAAATAGAGCCCTTGTTGTAAGGCAGATAAGGGCAGTATCTTGTCCACGAGTTGGGTATTCTGCCTTGATAATAGGTTATGACTTACCTGTGTGAGATTAGGCTGAGTCAATGACGTAAGTTTGGCGTCCTGTGTGGTGAGAATAGGCGACTGATGCTGGCAATATTGTGTGATGGTATCAGCGGCACTCGCCAATTGTTGAATGAGTTGTTCGACTTGCTGGGCATCAAATAACGCCTCATCTGTCTCAAGATCAAACAGGATACCTTGCTTGGTTTCAGAAAGGTTCAATGTGATGGCGGCATCTGCCGTTACGTCTTGGGCGCGCCATAAACCAAATTCGTTGATTTTTATGTCTGCAATCTGGTGCTGTGCGGCACTACCAAGGTAGTTAAATAAGACATCGATACTGGGGGCATAGGACCAGGCCTCTTGTAGAATGCCTGCCGAATAACCTATCCCGCCAAATGGCACTTGGCAAGCAATGTCTTTGATGAAGGCAAGGGTGTCGCCTAAGGTCTCTTGAAGCTCGATCGTTTGTGGATATAAGGCCGTATGCCAGTTCACACTGCGCGACAAATCTAACTGGAAAGGCTCGGCAAAACGGCCGTGGCTTTCTTTATGCAATGTCAGACGCGTCAGAGAGGTTAAGGAGGCAATCCCCTGGACAACAAGACTCATTAAGCTGGTTTCTTTGTCCATTCTGGCAAAGCCTTGGGTGCTGGAAAATAGGGCATCCGCTTGATGTTTTGGCAGTAGCCATTGGTGAGTTTGCGCTGTGCTGCGCTTAGCTGGGAAATGCGCAGCGCCTTGTTGAGCTTGCCAGTATTGGATTTCCTGCTGGGTTAATTGATAGCTTTTCAGTGCTTGATACCAGTCTTCTTGATGGTGTGTTTTTGCTGCTAAAGCAGGACGATTTTTATCAAGCACACCTTGATAAAGCTGGATAAGATCTTCCAAAAGAACAGGCCAAGAGAGTGCATCAATGACCAAATGGTGTACCGCTAACAGTACCTCACCCTCTTGGAGGTTGACGCCTAATGACAACAGACACCCTGTCTCAGGCTGTAGCGCTGAGTGTACTTTGTGGTCATCTATCTGTTGCGCATAGGTTTGTAACGTAAATTTTCCATCCTCAAGGTAGCGCGCGGTGGCTTGGTTGCTCCCTTGAGGAAGAGTAAAGGCCAACCTTAACGCATCGTGATGTTGTAACACCTGTGATAAAGCCAGTTGCAGGGCATTGATATCAATAGGCGCAGGCAGCACAAAGCGAGCAAATTGGTTGCAAAGGGACAAAGCATACTGCGCCACAAAACGAGACTGCATGGGCAATAAGGAGACTTCGCCTGTCAGCAAGCCTTGTTGTGCGGGTTGAGTTTGGTTGTCGATCACACACTCAGCCATGTCAGACAAGACAGGATGTTCAAATACCTGTTTGGGGGTGAGCATGAGGTGTTGTTGGCGTAATTTACCGACCAATTGCAGGGCACTGATAGAGTCGCCACCAAGGGCAAAGAAGTGACTATCTGCTCCTATGCTTGGCACATTTAACAGGCTTTGCCACAAACTGGCCAATAAGTGTTGTCTTGGTGTACTAAGACGGCAAAGTGATTGGGCTTGTTGAAGTGCTTGCCATTGCGGTGCGGGTAGGTTCTTGCGATCAATCTTACCGGCTGGCGTAATGGGTAATTGTGCTTCAATCACTATGTGAGAAGGCACCATATAATCTGGAAGTTGTTGGCTTAGTGCGGCCAACCAGTTTTGTGCATCTTGTTGACTGGCTTGACTTTGCACATAAGCAACGAGCTTTTTACCACTTGGCGAATCCTGTGTGATTACGGCACAGAGTTTAGCATTCGTCAGCGCCTGCAGGCGTGATTCAATTTCCCCTAGCTCAATACGAAATCCGCGAATTTTGACCTGCTGATCGACACGACCAAAGTACTCAATAATACCTTGTTCATTGAGTCGGACAAGATCGCCCGTTCGATACATTCGTTCCCCGTTGGCGGAAAAAGGATCCGCTAAAAAACGTTCAGCAGAAAGTCCGGCTTGATTCAAATAACCACGGGCAAGGCCGACTTCCAGACCTATGTAAAGCTCACCTATGGTGCCTGCAGGAAGAGGCTGCAGCTGATTATCCAAAATATAAAGCTGGCGTGCGCCAACGGGCGAGCCAATTGGAGCATAAGCGCTGGTTAGAGCATCCTCGGCGTAGGCACGCCATATAAGTGGCGTGACAACGGTTTCGGTTGGCCCATAGCCATTAATGATTCTGGGAGGCTTAATGACCTGTTGAATACGCTCAAAGGTCTCGCGGGTAAAGGCTTCACCACCCAGAGTCAGTGAACGTAGGTCCGGTAATGACGTGTTGCTGTCGGCTATCCAATCCAATAAAGGGCCGATGTAACTGGGTGGAAAGCAGGCGATAGTAACCTTCTCTTGAAGCAATATTTGCGTGGTTTGCTCAGCTGTCCACAGTGCTTGATCGCGGATAATCAGTCGTGCGCCAAATGCCAACGGAACTGTCCAGCGTTCTATGGCACCGTCAAAACTGATCGATGCAAAATGCAGTTCTGTGTCTGCAGGTGTCATATCATAGTCTTTGCCTATGGTTTGCACGTGCATACTCAAGCCTTGATGGTTGATGGCAACGCCTTTTGGCGTTCCAGTAGAGCCTGAAGTATAGATAACATAGGCGAGGTGCAGTGGGTGTGGTTTGATATTGGGAGCAGAAATAGGCTGATGCTTTAAAGACAAGGATTCAATTGCGATAACCGGCTTATTCGTTAATTGTTTGCCTTGTTCAATGAGTGTGTTTTGCGTGAGCAAGAGAAGAGCATCACTGTCATTTAACATAAAGTTCAGGCGTTGCTCAGGATAATCCGGATCGAGAGGTAAAAAGGCCCCTCCAGCTTTCAATACGGCAATCATGGTGACGAATAGCTGGATGCCACGTTCCATCATGATGCCAACAATACCATCGGCTTGAACGCCTGATGCCACTAAATAGTGAGCAAGTTGGTTACTTTGCTTCTCTAATTCACCATAAGAAAGGGTCTGAGAACCATGTTGTAGGGCGATTTGCTTGCTATGATCTTTCGCCTGTCGGCTCAGCAGATCGGTAAAAACGACTGGGTTCCAGTCTGGCGCTAAAGGAGACAAGGGCTTTAGCAGAGCTTGCTCCTTTTCCCCTAATAGATTCACTTGCGCTTTTTTCTGTTCTGGTGCTTGGCACAGTTGCAGCAGAATATGTTGGTAAGAATCGATAAGGCGAAGAATAAAATCTTCTGGGTATTTTTCTGCAGCATAAACAAAACGCACGGTCAGTTGTGTATGACTGATCGCATCTAATACCAATTCAAACGGCGTCTCTACGACCGGAAATTCTTCAAATGTTAACTGATAATTAGCAACCTTGACGGTGAGTCCATCCCCATGGGTGCGGTAATTAAACGCATAGTTGGGCAGTGATTGTTGCGTGCACAGCTGCTCAGCAGAAAAGCCCTCAAACGAAATCGATTTTGCTAGTTTTTCTCGCACAGCTTGAATGATGTCGTTAAAAGTATCAGTCGTCTTGATGGATAACCCCAGTACGGCATTGCCGACATAAAAGCCGACATTGCGACGATTGTTACTGTTTCTGTTAAGGGTTGGCACAATGATGGCTGGATGTGGGTGATTCGCATACAGAGACAAGGTTAATAACAATGCGCTGGATAAAAGTTCAAATTTTGTCACGCCAAGTGTTTTAGCGGCATTGTCGACCATCTGGGTTTGCGAGGGACTAAGGGTGTTTTCAATATGTCCTGCTTGATAGCTGGCATCTGTTATGGTGGATTGGGGCTTGAGCTGCAATGGTTCATCCGAGAGTAGTTCAAGGCTTTGCCATTTTTGTTGTGCGTCATCCAATTCTTCAGGAGACTTAGAGCGTCTAGCATGGGAGAAGAAATCTTCTCCAGTTTTGGTCTTTGCGCTAACGCCTTTTAGGTAAGATAAAATCGATTTGCAGCAAAGCGACAGGCTCCAAGCATCGCCAATTAAATGATGCAAGGCTAACAATACGGCATAGCTTTGATCACTGATTTGATAAATGCCTAAACGCAATAGTCGACTATTGGTCAATTGATAGGGTGAATAGGCTTTTTGGCGAGCGTCCTGTTTTAGCCAGTCGTAAGGATTTTGGTGATGTCGAAGGTCATGAACTTCAATGTCTAGGTCAGGGCTATTATACTTTTGTAAAGGTGTGCCCGTGCTGTCGTCGATCGTGATGGTAAAGGCTGGGTGATCGGCCACCATGTATAACAAAGCTTGCTGCAAGCGATCAGGGGATAGGCGAGGATCGTCAAACCACAGTAGGCCACCTATGTTATAGGCAAGGCTGTTGGGTTTTAATTGATGGAACATCCATAAGCGTTGCTGAGAAGCGGATAAAGGGCAAACTTGGTCAGAGACGTCAGCGTTGCAGAGATCTTCAATTGACATGGCTTCCTACCTAATTTTTTGAAAAATAACAGCAAGTGATTTTTGTTGAAAAGTTGATTATCAATCTGTTGTTGCTAGAGCATCCCGCAAACTTTTGGGGCGCATGTCAGTCCAAACAGTATTAATGTGGGCTAAACAGGTTTCTTTATTGCCCACTATGCCGACTTCGCTCCAACCTGTGGGGACAGGGTGGTAAGTGGGCCAAATGCTGTATTGTTCTTGACCATTAATGACCACGGTGAATTCGGTGTTGGGGTTATCAATACTCATAAAATAAGCCTCTCGTTGAATTTGTGTTTTCCGTTATAAGAGAACCTGTGATGGTTTTCGTTGCGTCGAGTTTGCTTGGTTCGCGATGCTAATTTCACAGAGCTGACCTAGGTCCATTTTGAATATCTTGTCAGCCGCAGCGAAATATTTGTCATCATGGGTAATGGCAATCACAGTCACACCGCGAGCTTTAAGTAACGGCAGTAAGTCTTCATAAAAAGTGCGTCTGAAGGTTGGGTCTTGATCTGCCGCCCATTCATCCAGCAGTAGGCAGCCTCGTTTTTCAGATACCGCCATCAGCAGGGCGAGTCGTTTACGCTGCCCTTGGGAGTAGCGAGTGTCAGAAAGGTAGCCATCTTGATGCGAGACTTTATGCGTCATTTCTAATAAAGACATCCACTCATCAATCTTAGCGTTATCGATATTGTTACCATCGCCATCGGTTATTTGATGAAACAAATAGAAGTCACTGAATACGGCGGAAAACTGTCGTCTATAGTCTTGCCACTTGTCGAGCGCTATGGCTTTTTCATTGAGGAAAAATTGACCTGAGTGTGGACGGTATAAACCGGTTAATAAATTGGCAAAAGTGGATTTGCCACTGCCATTACCGCCAATGATGAAGAGGATTTCACCCTTGTTTACTGAGAAATCAATAGGGCCAACTTGAAACGGTTGGTCATCCCCATCCGCTGGATATTCATACACAACCTGTTGCAAACGTAGCTGTGAAAATGTGCTGGTCTCTGTTGGTTGATCGTCGAGGGAATCATTTGCACTGAGAGACAAGTTCTCTAACTTTTGCATGGATATATTGGCGGTGACTAAGGTTGGAATGGAGCCGACCGCTGACATGAGAGGCGTTCGCATGAATAATATAATCAAGGCAAAAGAAGAGGCCACATCAAATGTTGCCCAATTCAGTCCTAGGGCGAGATAGTAATTCAGACCAATTAGCGCCAACACAATGACGTTTGCAATGTTGGCGGCAAAGCCATTGAGAACATCTGCACGCGTGACTTGGTTACGATAGGTTTGAGCGTTTTCTTTAAATTCGTCGTTAAAGTAACGTTTAGCGCGACCTGGATTAAGTGACAGTTCTTTGCGACCTTCAATAAAGGACTGATAATCTTGATAAAGCTTGTCATCGAACTCACGCACCTGAGTGATGTGGTAGGCGATCTTATTGACCAAGCCAAAACCCAATATGCCAGTGAAGGCCAATAGTGAGATGCTGACGGCAAAGAGTGCAGGCGACAGAAACGCCAAATACCCTAACGCCAGAAAGCAAAGCACAATGCCATAAATGAGCTCTGGTAAGTGGACAAAGGCGAAAGTGACATTACGAATGTCTGTGCTCAATGAAGCCAGTAAGCGGGCGCTACCAATGCGTTCAATTTGTTCTATGTCGGTATTGATGAGTTGCTTAATAAGTTGGCAACGTTTGTTAAAAACAAATTGATGACCAAGCTTGTGAAGGGCCATTTGTGCCACTGTGGCGGTCACTAATAACACAGCAAGCAATAGAAAAAATTGCCACAAGATATCCAAGGTTAATTGCGCTTGGCTAAGCAACTTATATTGAATAAAAGCGATGACACCCACCGTAAGAAGTGCGCTAACCATGCTCAAAAAGATGACGGCGAGTAAAGATTTGCTTTGGTTTGCTGAAAGTTGAAGCAGTAGTTTCATAGTGAGTCCATTAATAACTGTGTTTAAAAGCCTTAATTATTCCCTAGGCAGCACGTTCAAAAGCCTTTACTGAGGTGGCATTTTATATAATAAGATCATTAATGCAAATGATTTTCATTTGATTTTTTAAATTTTCTCGATTGCGTGTCTGCAAACCTTATTTCTCAAGAGTAAGTGCTTTTATCCATTGGTGTTTTTGCTTTTCTTTCCTTGCTTAACAAGATTGCCTAGTTATTAAAAAGATTGTCTAGCCATTAAAAAAATCGTATCTAACACCAGAATTTGATGATTACTACTTCGTCTATTATTTGTCTATAGTGGGGTTTTATAAGCACAGTAGCAGACAATAAAATAGGTAATTTTGCATGGCGTATAACAATAGTATTGGGATTGGTACTCAAGCGGTATGGGGTGGTGAAGAGACTGAGCATCCCTATCGTGCCACCCAGACGCCCATAGTAGCCAGTGCCGCGTATGGCTATCAAGATATTGATCATTGGTATGAGGTGGCGCTAGGAAAAGCCCCCGGTTTTATTTATAGCAGGATGAGTAATCCCACCGTTGAAACCTTGGAAGCAAAAATATGTGCTTTGGAGAAGGCCGAGTCAGCGGTGGCTTTTAGTACTGGCATGGCTGCGATCAGTAGTGCGCTTTACACCTTCTTAAAAAATGGCAGTCGAGTAGTGTCTACCAAAGACAGTTATGGTGGTACCAATAAAGTATTTGAAGAGTTTCTGCCGCGTATGGGAGTGGATGTGGTGTTGTGCGAAACTCATAGTCATGAGCAAATTGAAGCAGAAATTGCCAAAGGGTGTGATCTTCTTTATCTGGAAACGCCGACCAATCCGACTTTAAAAATAATAGACATCAAGCGCTTGGTTAATGCGGCGAAAAAAGTGGGCGCTATTGTGATGGCAGACAATACTTTTGCTACGCCATTAAATCAAAATCCTTTGGCTTTGGGAGTGGACATTGTTATTCACAGCGCCACCAAATTCTTGAGTGGTCATGCCGATGCGATGGGTGGTTTGGTTTGCGGTGCCGAAAGCCTGATGGAAAAAGTTCGGCATTATCGAGAAATAAACGGAGCTGCATTGGATCCTTTTTCAGCCTATCTCATTATCCGTGGTATCAAAACCTTGGCATTGCGTGTTAGGCAGCAGCAGCAAAGCGCACAGGCCATTGCAGAATATCTTCAGACCGAGCCTTTGGTAGAAAAGGTCAATTACCCAGGTTTGGTGACGCACAAAAATCATCATATTGCCATTGAGCAGATGCGCGGTTTTGGTGCTATTGTTAGTTTTGTCCTTACTGGTGGTATGGACATGGTAACGCGCTTATTGCCGCAATTGCACCACGCCCATTGTGCTGGAAATTTGGGGGCAGTTGAGACCATTTACGGTCCAGCAAGAACCACCAGTCATGTTGAAAACACCTTAGCAGAACGTCAAGCCTTGGGCATTTCGGAGGGCTTGGTGCGCATTTCCGTTGGTATTGAAGATACAGAGGATTTAATTTTCGATTTAAAACAAGCCTTTGAGAAGGTTAGGAATACTTCTTGCAGGTAAGTTTTGAAGAAGCACACGGCTTGAGTCACATGCATTGGTCTAAAAAGTGATATTTCATAAGGACTGTTGAAGTGAATTTGAGTATGATGTGCGGCTGGTTACAACACTAAGATAATAATGACTTATAAATTGGGGACATTAGATAATGAAAAAAATACTGATTGCCTTCGCGGCCTTAGTAAGCGCAACTGTTGCTTCTGCTTCAGACAACAGCCTTTGGGAAAAATCTACCTTGAACGAAATTCTAACTCGTGGCGAGATGCAAGTATGTCTTGAAGCGGGTTACATGCCATTCGATATGCGCGATAAAAAAGGCAACATCGTCGGTTTTGATGTGGACATCGCCAAATCTATGGCAAAAGCCATGGGTGTAAAAGTGGATCTACGTAACACGGCTTGGGACGGTATCATTCCAGCGTTGTTAACGGCTAAATGTGACATCATCATCTCTGGTATGACCATTACCGCGGAACGTAACTTGAAAGTTAATTTCACTGACCCCTACATAGTTGTTGGCCAAAGTATTTTGCTAAGCAAAAAACTGGAAGGCAAAGTAAAGTCTTACCGTGACTTAAACAAAAAGCGATACACTATCGCGACTAAGTTAGGTACCACTGCGGATTACGCAACTAAGCGTTACCTAAGCAAAGCTAAGGTAAACCTTTTTGAAACGGAATCTGAAGGGGCGTTAGAAGTGGTCAATGGTAATGCAGATGCCTTCATATATGACTTGCCATTCAACGCTATCTACGGTGCGCAAAACAGCGACAAATTGGTTCACCTAGATACACCATTTACTTATGAGCCTCTAGGTATGGCGATTCGTAAAGGCGATCCAGACTTCATGAATTTCATCAATAACTACCTTGCACAAATCAAAGGCGATGGTACTTACGATAGAATTTACAACAAATGGTTCGCAAGTGATGCATGGATGAAGAACATCCAGTAAAATCCGTTTTGATTATGAAAAGTGGCGCTGTCAGCGCCACTTTTTGTATGCGAACGGCTAGCCCTTGGTCTGGCTAGTTTCCTAGTAGGATCGGATGCCTATTCGTAACTAAAGTTATTAACACGACGGGGAATCTCTCATCGATGGAAAAACAATCACACCTGCTTTTATGGAAAGGCGTTTTTGTACTGATCCTATTTGCTTTGGGTTTCGGTATTTACGTCTCTAGTAAAAGTATTGACTACACGTGGCGTTGGGAACGCATTCCCCAGTACATTGTGAGTACTGAGCCAACCGAAATTCGAGCTCCTTTTGATGGTACTGCTTATGTAGACGATGCAACCAACACCATTACTATTGAGTCCGATATTGGACTTGATCCTTTGGTTATCAAAAAGTTTGACGAAGCCCTTATTTACGACGGTGATCTGGTATTTGAAGGGGATCCGGTTGCGCAGCGAACCGGTTGGACAATAGGCCCTATTACGTGGGGGTTATGGATTACCCTGAAATTGTCCGTGGTATCTTTGATTTTTGCTGTCATCATAGGTTTGTTTACCGGCTTAGCGCGTATTTCCCATAATCCAGCTTTGCGCTACCTTGCCATTACTTATGTCGAGTTGGTTCGAGGTACGCCGTTACTTGTACAGATTTTCATTTTCTATTTCTTTATTGGAACCGTGTTAAGTCTGGATCGATTTACCGCTGGCGTGGCGGCATTATCTGTCTTTACGGGGGCTTATATTGCAGAGATCGTACGTTCAGGTATCCAGTCAATTCATCCCGGACAAATGGAAGCTGCACGTAGCTTGGGAATGAATTATGTCCAAGCCATGATTGAGGTCATTTTGCCGCAGGCGTTTAAGCGCACCTTGCCGCCAATGGCAGGTCAATTTATTAATTTGATCAAAGATTCTTCTTTGGTATCTGTTATCTCCATTACAGATTTAACCAAAGCCGGTCGTGAAGTGGTCAGTTCCACCTTTGCGCCATTTGAAGTTTGGTTTACCGTTGCGTTACTCTATTTGGTGCTTACTGGTACGTTATCTTGGGCCATTCAATATTTAGAGAAGAGGTTGTCAGCCAGTGACTAAGCAAGTTGATGAGCGCATTATTTGCGCTAAAAAGGTTGAAAAAGTGTATCCCAATGGCTGTCATGCTTTGAAAGAAGTGTCATTGGATATAAAACGTGGTGAAGTGGTTGTCATCATTGGGCCAAGTGGTTCAGGCAAATCGACTTTTTTACGCACCTTAAACCAGTTAGAGACCATCTCCGAAGGGACCATTCTCATTGATGATGTGAGCTTGACGGATAAGAAAACCAACATCAATAAGGTGCGTGAAGAAGTCGGCATGGTGTTTCAGTCTTTCAACTTGTTTCCGCACAAAACCGCCCTTGGTAACGTCATGTTGTCGCCTATGAAGGTGTTGAAAAAGAGCAAGCAAGCAGCGGAACAAGAAGGTCGTGAATTGCTAACACGTGTTGGTTTGGCTGAGCGCATGAATAATTATCCTTCACATCTGTCAGGTGGTCAGCAACAACGTGTTGCCATTGCTCGTGCTTTGGCTATGATGCCGAAAATTATGTTGTTTGATGAGCCAACCAGTGCTCTGGATCCGGAAATGGTTGGGGAAGTCTTGGATGTTATGAAGAGCCTAGCCAGTGACGGCATGACCATGGTGGTGGTGACTCACGAAATGGGCTTTGCTCGTGAAGTGGCTGATCGTGTTGTCTTTATGGAAGATGGGGAACTGGTATTCGAAGAGTCGCCAGAGCGCTTTTTCGAATCAGATAATCCGCGTCTACAGCGTTTCTTGGGTCAGGTACTATAAGTACTTGCATGCTATTGACTGCTGTAAAAAGCCGCTTTGTGTTCCGAGGCGGCTTATTAGGCATTGAATATGAATCAAAAGTCTCTCCCTCCCTTAAATTGGCTGCATACCTTTGAAGCCTCTGCACGCCATCTAAACTTCACTCATGCCGCAGCGGAATTGTGCTTGACCCAAGGCGCAGTGAGTCAGCAAATACGCTCACTTGAAAGTCATCTCGGGGTAATGCTGTTTCAACGTCTGGCACGTGGCTTAAGCCTTACAAAAGAAGGATTAGCCTATTATCCTGTCGTACAAGATGCCATCGGTCGCCTGTCTTCAGGTACCAGTGAAATATTTTCTTCCAGCCAACAGACTAGAGTAAAGATACGTGGCAGCTTGGCTTTTTTTAACCTTTGGTTAGCGCCTAAGCTGGGTGACTTTAAAGCCTTGCATCCAAATATTGATATTCGTTACGCCAGTCATATCTGGTTAGCGGAGTGGGACGCAGAGCAAGACATGGAAATTCGCTGGGGTCATGGTAACTGGCAAGGTTTGCAGTCACAGCGTTTGACATGGGATAGCTTGATACCTGTTTGCTCACCCACCTTGCTACAACACAGTCCTTTAGGATCCACTGAAGACTTGGTTCACCATACCCTATTGCATGTTCTTGGTTATGAAGAGGGGTGGGGCTATTGGCTGAATAGTATGGGTGAGAAAAAAGTTGATTTCTCCAAAGGAATGCAATTCGATACTTTGGTCTCCACATTGCGTATGGCGGAGCTGGGACAAGGTGTTGCCTTGGCAAGATCGTCCATGGCTGAAGGCTTAATTGCCGAAGGACGATTGGTGGCCCCCTTTGCCACAAAGGTTGAAGCCAGTGAATCTTTTTACTTAGTCAAGGAATCCAGTGCACCTTTGCATGCTGCAGCACAAGCATTCTTTGATTGGCTTTTAGAGCAGGCTCACCATAGCAAGCCTGCTCAATAAGAATGGAAATTACACTTAAGGGTTAAAAAAACAACCAACTGAAGAGTTCGATAACGCCAGCGATCAGGCCTAAAATCATCAAGAGCAGCAAGGTGTTTAGGGTGTATTTTAAACACTTGTAAGCCTTACGATTGGTTTTCTTCAATGCCTTACTGCGCTGCAATACAGGCGCCACAGTTTTAAACACCTTGTTTGCCAGTCCGCTTTTATCCTCGGCGGTATTGGGTACCAAAGAGGCTTTCATTAATAACTTGTAGCAGAAGTTAATCAGTTTACCGAATAGGTTTACAGGGCGATCAAAGTCACACATTAAAATCAAACGGCTTTCTTCTGTGTTGTTTTTGACAAAATGTAAGTAGGTTTCATCAAACAATAAATCTTTACCATCCTGCCAAGCGTATTCTTGCCCATCCACATTGATAAAGCAGTCCTTTGAGTTCGGTGTTTGTAATCCTAAATGGTAGCGAAGGGAACAGGCCACAGGATCCAAGTGGCGAGTGAGCTCGGAATTGGCTGGCATGTAAGCAAACATGGCGCCGTTGATGTTTTTCACTCGACTGAGAATGGCCGTAGTTTTCGGGCACATGGTTTGTGCTGAAGTGTGGGTGTAGCCATACCACTTAAGGTAAAACTTACGCCAGCCGTATTTGTGGAAAGTACGGAAACCCACATCATAGTATGCGTCTGAACCCGCTTGATTAATGTCTTCCAAATCCCCCTGCTGTTGCAAAGCGAGGGCTTCGTCTCGAATGACTTGCCAATTAGCACGTAGCTCATCCAGTTCTTTGAACGATTGTGTATCGATAATGGGCTTTTTTACCTTGCTGTGCGAAAACAGATATAAGAGACAATTCAATGGCGCAAAAATTGGCCATCCTTTACGAAAATATTCGCTCCAACAGCGGTAGCGAATATTGCCACGATAGGCATAGATGTAATAGATGGAAGATAGGCTGAAAACCACGGTGAGCAATAAAATAACGGCAAGCTGCATTTCTTTATCCTTAAGATTCAATGGATTGCCGTTATTATTTGTTAGCTTTGGGGAAAGTTGGACAAGGCAGACGGCAGAAACCGTCTTTGCCTATTGGCGAGAACTGCTGGCCTTGTCTGTGTTGTCCTTGCTTGTCGGCGAGGACTGTTTGCTCCTCGCTTAATGCTAAGAAAAGAGCCAAGCTAATCGATTTTTCATTTATTGATCAGTCTGTTACATCGCTTTAATGCAGCGTTTTTATTTGGTGGATACATGAATAGCCGCATGGCTTGAGCTAAGGCTAAACCTAAGCCTAAGCCTAAGCTAAACTTAAGCAGCATGACTTGAGCTAAGCCTAAACCTAAGCCGCATGGCTTTCATCAAAGTTGTCCTCGTCAAATGGATCGCTAACGCCTTCTTCCTGATAGACTTGTTCTTCATCGGGTTCTATCACCAAGTCTTCTAAGTCCGTGCTTGGGGTTTTAGGGGTTTTATTGAGTGCCAACTCGGTTTGTGGACTCGGCGTGCTCTTCTTTTTGCTGGTCGATTTCTTTTTCGGCCCCAGTGCATCAATGACACTGTTTTTGTGTTCCGCTAGGTACATGGCCAATGCTTCTTTTAGCGCATCGTCTGTAATGAGTTGGCTAGCGCTGAGCAGCTGCGTGAGAGCCTCAGCAGTATCCAGAAGCTTATCATGAGCATCGGCTTCAGCTTTTGAAGTAAAAGTCATTTTTTCGATTCCATGGCGTTCTACGACGTATTTAATAATGACGGACATAAGTCACCTCACAAAAATTATACTGTACAAATATACAGTATAATTTTTCTTCTTGTCTACACTTTATTGTTGTCCTAATAAATGATTGTTAAAGTATCGACTTCTAGAAAAAAGTGACTCTTTATGCCTTTCGATTTTACTCAATTGGATCTATCCATTATTACGGATCATGTAGAGCTGGTGCTTACTTTGGCCCTAATCTTATTGGTCTATATTATTCGTCGTTACACCAAGCGCGCCATTCGACTTAACCAACACATTGATCATGATAAAAAGCGTCAAAGAATCAATGCGGCAGACAATTCTTTTAATTTTTTATTTGTCGTCGGCTTGATCCTTATTTGGTCGTCTGAGTTACAAAATATCGCCATTTCCATTGCCGCTTTTATGGTGGCGTTGGTCATCGCCACAAAAGAATTTATTGCTTGTATCGTGGGGGCTTTTTATCGTGCTAGTACGCGACCTTATCAGGTAGGAGATTGGATCAAGGTGGCGAATTTTGAAGGCGAAGTGACAGACAGTGATTGGTTGTCCACTACCTTGTTTGAAGTAGACCTCAAAGGTGGAAGTTATGCTTATACAGGTAGAACCACTGTGGTACCGAACAGCGTATTGTTGCTTCATACGGTGCAAAATCTTAACTATATGCGCCGTTACGTTACCCATACTTTTTCCATTTCAAGACAGTCTGATGACGTGAACCTGTTCGATATCAAAGAACAAATCATTGGCAAGATACGTGAGTACAGTGAGCACTTTCATGAAGTGGCCATTCGTTATAACAGCCTGATCGAAAAACGCCTGGATATTAATATTTCAGGGCCAGAACCTCGCGTTCGTATTACCACCACACCAGAAGGTTTTAATATCTTTACGGTTTCTTTGTTTTGTCCAACCGATGAAGCGGTGGAAATAGAACAAAAAGTAACAGAAGACTTTATGCGTTTTTGGTTTGATAAACGCCAAGCAGGTTTAACACAACAGGCGAATTAGGAAGCATTATGGGATTGAACAGAAAATCTTTATATCTAGCGCTTCTTGCATTTCTGAGCCTCACTTTGAGTGGTTGCAATCGTTTTCGTATCAGTGAAACGAAAGTCAATGAAGACCTCGCCAAGCAAATAGACAGTGCGCAAGATACGCGTTTTGAACTGGCGGCAGAAGGGCAAGTGGTTGCACTAACGCTTGCTATTAAACAAGCAGACGTTGACTTTCTTGAGCGTGATGGTGGTGTGATTGCAATCGCCTTAAGGTGTGATTTAACGGGTGAGGTTTCCGCTTTTGGACAGAACTTCTCGTTAACAACGGAGGTGAACCCTGATTTTGAGGCGGGTATTCGTATTCAAGATAAAGATCTTTTTTTAGTGGCGCCACGACTCACGCAAGTCGCCATCAAAGGCTCCAGTTTTGATGAAAAAATCCTCCGCTCTACCTTAGGTTCTCTACAAGACAGAGTAGAGCAGGTGTTGCGTCAATATTTTGATCAGCATCCTATTTATAGCCTAAACCATTCTGTCTTTGAGAAGTTGGCCGCCTCTTTGGTATCGGACATTGAAATAAAAGACGATGCCCTTGAATTATCACTGTTTTAGTGGAATCAAGCCCTTATAATGGCGCCCTACATTTGTAGTAACACATTTTGTAGTAACACATTGAAATGAGGACAACCCATGTCGATTGCAGACAATCAAGTGGTGCAATTTCACTACACCCTACGCAGTGGTGACGAACTGATCGAAACGTCCGCTGGTAATGACCCAGTGGCTTACCTTCATGGTCATGGCAACATCATTCCGGGTTTGGAAAAAGCCATGGCTGGAAAAGCCGCGGGTGAAGAATTCGAAGTAACCGTGACACCGGAAGAGGGTTATGGTCAACGCAAAGAAAACCATACCCAACAAATGCCTATTAAACACCTACGAGGCGCCAAGCGTTGGCAGCCGGGTATGGTAGCCACAGTGCAAACAGAACAAGGTCTGCGTCAAGTGACCATAGTCAAAGCAGGCTTAAAACACGCTACGGTGGACATCAACCACCCACTTGCTGGTAAAGACTTAACCTTCAGTGTCCAAGTGATTGATGTACGTGACGCAACGAAAGAGGAAATTGCTCACGGTCATGCCCATGGTGTGGGCGGACATCACCACTGATCTTAGTGTTAACAGCAAATCTTACTTTTCTTCTCAGCCTCTGCGTCAGCAGGGGCTTTTTTATGCCCTAGGTTAATGACCTTAATCAAAACTCGCAGCATCATTGTTAAATTTTAATAATAATCGTTATCAATTGCTTGACAGAAGAATACTCACCGAACATTATTGATAATAGTTATCATTTAAATTTCGGAGGGTAGGACGATGAGTCGTTACTTGGTGCCATTTTCTGTTCTTGAGCAAACCATTCAGGCAGGTCAGTGCGCCGACTCGCCGGAGATTTTGTATCACTATCTTAATTTGACCGAAGAATACGCAGAGCGTTTGAGCATTACCGATGCCACGCAATTGCACCAAAGGGTGTTTAATGTCCTATTGGATACCGTGTGTGATACCAGTATCGCACCACAATGGCGACAAACCTGTTTGGATAAAGTGTATTTACCCCTGTCACACCTGAAGCGCCTGATCGTGACCTATCAGGACGCAAGAAATTATTTCAAGATGGAACATAACCTTAGGGTATTGAGCCATTACTTCATCTCTTCTTTTGAGTCGTAAACAGAGGAACCTAATCGCGAATGAAAACACGCATTGAAAAAGACAGTATGGGTGAACTGGAAGTCCCTGAAAATGCCCTTTATGGTGCTCAAACCCAACGCGCCATTAATAATTTTCCGATCAGTGATGAAAGCCTGCCAGAGGCCTTTATTCGTTCCCTGATCTTGATCAAAGCGGCGGCCGCACAGGCTAATGAAGCGCTGCAATGCATTACACCAAAGCAAGCACAAGCGATTCAAAATGCTTGTAATGAGTTGTTGGATACAGACGATCTAATGCAGCATTTCCCGGTGGACGTATATCAAACTGGCTCTGGCACCAGTTCCAATATGAATGCCAACGAAGTCATTGCCACCTTAGCCAGTCAATACAATGGCGAGACCATCAACCCTAATGACCATGTGAATTTTGGTCAAAGCAGTAATGACGTGATTCCCAGTGCCATTCATGTGAGCGCCACGTTGGAATTGGCTGGTCACTTATTACCTGCTTTGCAACATTTGCAAAATACCATTATTGAAAAAGGCAAAAGCCTTGCAGGTTATACCAAAACAGGCCGTACCCATTTGATGGATGCCATGCCAGTGCGTTTGGATCAGACGTTTAACGCTTGGGCGGCACAGCTACAAGATAACATTGATAATCTTAATCATATCAAGACTAAAACCAGTCAATTGGCACAAGGTGGCACAGCGGTAGGAACTGGCATTAATGCTCACCCTGAGTTCGCCGAGAGGTTTGCCAACGCCCTGTCTAAGTTGACCAAAGAAACCTTCTCTCCAGGTCAGGACTTCTTTGCTTTGATTGGCTCTCAAGACACGGCAGTGGCCTTGTCTGGTCAACTAAAAGCGGTGGCGGTGACTTATATGAAGATCGCCAACGATTTGCGTTGGATGAATTCAGGTCCCTTAGCGGGGTTGGGGGAAATCACTTTAGAGGCCTTGCAACCGGGCTCGTCCATCATGCCGGGTAAAGTCAACCCTGTGATTCCCGAAGCCGCGGCTATGGTCGCAGCGCAAGTAATAGGTAATGATGCGGCCATCACCATAGGTGGGCAGTCGGGCAATTTTGAGTTGAACGTGATGTTGCCAATGATTGCCAAAAATCTCTTAAACAGCATTAAGTTGTTGGCCAACAGTGGACAATTATTGGCGGACAATGCCATTGCGACGCTGACGGTTAATGAAGAAAAATTGAATCAAGCCCTGCATCGCAATCCAATATTAGTCACCGCCTTGAACCCCATTATTGGTTACGCAAAAGCGGCTGAGATTGCGAAAAAAGCCTATCGAGAAGGGCGACCTGTGATCGATGTGGCGGATGAAGATACGGATCTAACGCGAGAAGAGTTAACCACCTTGTTGGATCCTGCCAAATTGACCCACGGCGGTCTGTAAGTTTATCAATAGGCTCGATAGGTTATCCCTTGCCTATCCATTCACTCGCTATTGATGAAATCAAGCCAGCACATTTTGCTGGCTTTTTCTTTTGTGTTTGAGTTGCTGTTATGACAGAGTTTTGCTCATAAATACGCTATAAGGGTCGGGTTGATAATCGGCAAACGGGCCACATTCAGCAAAGCCATGTTTTTTGTACAAGGCTCTTGCTGGGGCGAAAAAGTCTTGTGTTCCCGTTTCTAAACTGATTTTAGTCAGACCTTGCTGCTTGGCGTCGCCTAAAATGTATTGTAGCAAGGTGGAAGCGACACCTTTATTTCGAGCGGCATTGGTAGTGCGCATGGATTTGATCTCGCCTTCCTCGCTATTGTGTGTTTTTAGAGCACCGCAGCCGAGTAGCTGGTCATTTTGCCAAACTGTCCAAAGGCGAATGTCAGCTTGCTTTAATGCAGATAAATCCAGCGCGTGAACGCTTTTTGCTGGAGAAGCATCATACATGTCGTCCAAATGTTCTTGTAATAACCTCTTGATTTCCGCTCCGTTTAAATCGTCTAATCGAATGTCCATATTAAAGCCCTTAATAAAAAATAAAACTTTGGGTAAAAGGTATGGGTAACAAAGCAAATTTTGTACCTTTCCATCCTTTTGGTAAAGACGCAATGACCTTGATAAAGAAGAAATAACGGAAAAGGGGACAATGCTTGTGTTGGTTGAACTACGGCTGGTGACGATGGAAGACGCTGATCTGTTATTGGAATGGCGCAATGACGCCGTCACTCGAAAAGCCTCCTTGTCGTCTGAGAAAGTCACCCAAGAAGGTCATCTCGCTTGGTTACAGGCATCATTAGGCAACAAGGATCGTCGTTTGTGGATGGCGCAAGTGGCAGGCAAGAGGATTGGCAGTGGCCGAGCAGATCGTCAACAGGAAGGCTGGCTGTTGTCTTGGACGATCGCGCCTGATATGCGAGGAAAAGGATTGGCGTATCCAATGCTGCAGGCCATGCTAACTGGCTTAACAGGCCCTTTCTTTGCGCAGATCAAAAATGACAATCTAGCGTCTATTAAGGTGGCCCAGAAGGCGGGCTTTGTCTGCCAAGAGACAAAAGAGGGCGTCTTGTATTTTGCCCGTGGAGCGAGCTGATTTACTCGTCGAATCGAATGCGTACTTTGGGCTCATCGGTTTTGTTTGATTCAGGTAAGCGTAATGGGTCGACCAACTTTTCCAAACCGTTGATTTTGATTTCCAAACAAAGCTGCAACCAAGTTCCCAGATTACCATTTGGCCAGCCTTCATGGGCAAACCATAATAAATAGGCTTCGGGTAGATCGATCAAGATACGTCCCTGATATTTACCAAATGGCATGGTTTGGCGTGCGACCTGAATTAAATCTTCTTGAGCAAACATGATTATGTCCTAATGGAGAGAGGGCTATTTAACCACAGTCACGATAGCGATGAAATGGGGCATTATCTTGAAAGCAGGCGATTAAATAATCGCAAATAGCACTGAGTTTAGGAGAAGGGTGTTGTGCTTTTGGGTACACCAGCCAGACCCCACTGTAAGGATATTGATATTGTGGCAAGAGGGACACCAAACGGCCAGCGGCTATTTCGTCCTTGACATAATAATCTGGCAATTGCGCAATGCCTAAGCCTTTTTTCACGGCATCTAATAGGGCCGGGCCAGAATTACTGCGCCACTGGTTGCTGACACGTACTTCCTTGCGATGACCTTCTTGTTGAAATAGCCAATGACTTTTTGATCCTAATAAACATTTGTGTTTGTTCAGTTCCGCCAAAGTATGTGGCACGCCAAATTGATCTACGTATTCTCTGGAGGCGCATAGAAACTCCTCACGGTCACACAAGCGTCGCGACAGTAAACTGGAATCCTTCATAGCGCCCATACGAATGGCCAAATCGTAATCTTCTTCCACTAAATCCACCGCCCTGTTGGTGAGGTGCAAGTCCAGCTCGATTTTGGGGTTTTGCTTGAGAAAGTCGTTCATTAAAGGAGCAATGTAACGTTCGCCAAAGGTGGTGGCACAAGTCATTTTAAAGCTGCCGATGGGGGCTTGATTTAATGAGGATACCACTTCTTCTGCGCTGCTCAGGGCGGCAGGCAAATTACGACAATGTTGGTAATAGAGTTCTCCTGCTTCGCTCAAATTGATGCGTCGTGTGGTGCGATGCAAAAGCGTGCTGCCTAAGGTGTTTTCAAGTTGCGCCACCAAACGACTGATGTGTGAGGCGGACACATTGAGTTGGCTGGCGGCGGCGGAAAAACTGCCTTGTCGAACCACTTCCACAAAGGCTTCCATGGCTTCCCAATTCTTCATAATGCTTACCTTAATGGATCGGAATAAAGTGTTATATTATAACTATATTGGGATTTTTTCTAATTATTGTTGCTATATGACAATAATAAATTGCCAATGTGAGCATTATCCTTTTCATGAATTGCCACTACACTGCTGTTACTTGATGAATAAATTGTCCTATTCAAACCAATTTTGGAGTACGCAATGAAATGTAAAGCTGCTGTAGCATGGGGCCCAGGTCAACCGCTCAAAATAGAAGAAGTGGATGTACAAGATCCGCAAGCAGGTGAAGTATTGGTGCGCATGGTGGCAACCGGTGTGTGTCACACGGATGCATTCACCTTATCCGGTGAAGACCCAGAAGGTATTTTTCCGGCTATCTTAGGCCACGAAGGGGCGGGTGTGGTAGAAGCCGTAGGTGAGGGCGTGACCAGCCTCAAACCAGGCGACCACGTGATTCCTTTGTACACAGCCGAATGTGGCGAATGTAAATTCTGTACCTCAGGTAAAACCAACTTGTGTCAGGCGGTTCGTGAAACCCAAGGTAAAGGTTTAATGCCGGATGGTACCAGCCGTTTCAGCATTAATGGCGAACCCATTTATCACTACATGGGAACATCCACCTTCTCTGAATACAGTGTGGTACCAGAAATCTCATTAGCAAAAATTCATGTGGATGCACCGCTGGAAAAAGTCTGTTTGCTAGGTTGTGGTATCACCACGGGCATTGGCGCTGTTTTGAATACCGCCAAGGTTGAACAAGGTGCCACAGTAGCAGTGTTTGGTTTGGGCGGCATTGGTTTGTCCGTTATTCAAGGGGCTCGTATGGCGGGCGCATCGAAAATCATTGCCATTGACATTAATGAGTCTAAGTTTGAAATGGCACAACAATTTGGCGCGACCGACTGCATTAACCCGAAAAACTTTGAAGCGCCGATTCAGCAAGTGATCGTCGACATGACAGACGGTGGCGTAGATTATTCGTTTGAATGCATAGGTAACGTACAAGTCATGCGTCAGGCCCTTGAGTGTTGTCATAAAGGCTGGGGAGAATCCATCATCATAGGTGTGGCTGGTGCAGGTCAAGAAATCTCGACCCGTCCATTCCAACTGGTAACCGGACGCGTGTGGAAAGGCTCCGCCTTTGGTGGTGTCAAAGGCCGCAGCCAATTACCCGGTTACGTGGAAGACTACATGAATGGCAAAATTGAAATCGATCCCTTTGTGACTCACACCATGCCGCTTGAGCAAATCAATGAGGCGTTTCATTTGATGCACGAAGGTAAGAGTATTCGTACCGTTATTCTGTTTGACCAATGAGTATGGACGGATACCTTATTGCCATAATACATGCCGCCTAACTTGGGTGGTGTGTGTTCTCAGGAGAAAAACATGGAACTTATATCCAGCACCAAAAGCTTCGGCGGTTGGTTAAAGCGTTACCAGCATGAAAGTTTGTCCGTAAAAGGCGATATGACCTTTGCGATTTATCTGCCACCTCAAGCAGAAACTCAGCCTGTTCCAGTCTTGTATTGGTTATCGGGGTTAACCTGTAACGACGAAAACTTCACGCAAAAAGCCGGCGCATTTCGTAAAGCGGCGGAATTGGGTTTGGCCATTGTTTGCCCAGACACCAGCCCGCGTGGTACGGATTACCCAGGTGAACATGATAGCTATGATTTTGGCTCAGCCGCAGGCTTTTATCTTAATGCAAGCGTTGCGCCGTATGCTCATACTTATCATATGTATGACTATGTGGTGCAAGAACTGCCACATGTGATTGAAGCGAATTTTCCTGTCACTAATGAACGCTCCATTTCTGGTCATTCCATGGGGGGACATGGTGCTTTAATTTGTGCCTTAAAGAACCCCGGACATTATCAGTCAGTGTCTGCGTTTGCCCCTATTGCTAACCCAACGGATTGTCCTTGGGGTGAAAAGGCCTTTACTGGCTATTTGGGAGAAGATAAGAGCACTTGGCAAGAATGGGACGCCAGTTTATTGATCGCCAATGCCAAAGAGCGCTTGCCTTTGTTGGTGGATCAAGGGGAAGCGGATAACTTCCTTGAAGAACAGCTCAAGCCAGAAGCCTTGGAAGCGGCTTGTGAAGCGGTGGGACATCCACTGACACTGCGTCGTCAGCCGGGTTATGATCACAGCTATTATTTTATCGCCAGCTTTATCGACGAGCATTTAGAACATCATGCTAAAGCATTAGGGCTTTAGACTGAGTTTGATTAAGCGGAACCAAGCGAGCTGCGGCTCGCTTTTTTGTTTCTTCATTGGTGATGCTTGCCCCTACCCTAGATCTTTTTTTTCTTCTTTGGAAAGCTGAATACAATAAAAACTGTATTTCCTTGCTGCTTATTTTAATTGGCTAGTTGCAAGGGTAAAAAATTGTTTTATGCGTTTTTATGGTCTACTTTTTTTCTGGCAATGTCTGTGAACAGATGAGGACAGAAGCGAGATTTTTTGTTCTCTACTCACACATTGCTTTGCCATCATAAGAATAGGGATAGTTTCATGATGTGCTTTGTCAGGCGCTTTTCATCCTATCTTTATTCGAATATCACATTATTAAAGTAAGGATGAAAGGATGACTTTACGACACTCAAAGAGACGCTTTAATACCCTCATAGCACTGACTATTTTTCTTATTACAACCTCGCTTTACGCCAAAAATATAGATTTAAGTGGCCAAATCGCCATTGACGGTGTATCAGGGGCGGCAGAGATTTATGACAAAGTCGGTATTCTTGGTGAGCAGGTGATCTTCAAAAAAGAAGGGGTGTGGCAACTGGGGCCAAAACTGCCTGTACAAGGGAGCAGTCGTCCAAATCGACATGTCAGTGTGAGTAAAAGATTTATCGCTGTTGGTTCGTATTCAGAAAACAAAGTATGGGTATTTAAGCGATCAGACGATGATTGGTTGTTAATGACAACATTAACTGTACCGTCAGGCTATTTGCCAGGCAATTATGGTGGCAGTGTTTATATTGATGATCATCTTCTTGCGGTAGCAGACACCTCAGGTCAACAGGTGTTTCTTTATAAACGAAGTTATGACCATTGGGAGTATGAAAGGCAACTGGATGCGTCGGATTTGCCGCGGGGCTTCTACCAATCTTTTGGTGTGACCATGAAAAAGGTTAAGAATGAGCTTTATATCAGTGATTCTAGTGCGGATAGATTGTTCATTTATAAGAACATAAAAGATCAATGGAAACGTACGCAAGTCATTGAAGCGCCTATCGAATTGCCGAATGTGGATAATCAAAAATTTTCTTATGCTTTTGATGTGGATCGACATACCTTGGCGGTCAGCGCTTATGTGTATGGTCAAGGTTATATACAGATGTATACGCGTAAGCATTCCAACCAGCCTTGGGTGATTGGGCAGAGGATTCTGCAAACCGATATTGATGACCAAAGTGGTTATTTTGGCCATGATGTTGAATTGGATGGTTCCGTACTGTTGGTGGGCGATGACTACTTGAAAAAAATCTATCGGTTTGATGAACAAGAAGATCAGTGGCAACTTACTGAAACGCTTTTAGGGGATCAATCTAATACTCATTTTGGTTACTCGTTTGGTTATGATAACGGCACCTTACTGGTGGGGGCAAAACAGTCATTTCTGTATACTCGCCCTTTTGAAACGGTAACCTTGTTCGGTCGTGTATTAACGGATAATCAAGTACCGGTAAAAAATGCTCAAGTTCAAGGCTATTTAAATCATGCCTTAACCGATCAAAATGGCGACTACGAGTTGACCGTACAACGTGGTTGGTCGGGCGGTTTGCAAGCCACGCCGACTATTACTATGGAACAAGAGGTGGCTTCTCAAATAGCAATTCTGGACAGAGTGACTCGTGACACGCAGCTCAATGATCTTGTGTTTACCTCTCCTTACCTGATTCAGCAATTTATTGGTTTATTGGGAGCTTGTATTGACCCAAATATGACTTTTGATGGGTTTCCAGATGACGCTGTGGAATTGGAAGGAAGAGCGGTAGTGAGTTTGACGATACTTTATGGATGGAGTGGCACGTTAACACCAGTTTCAGACTTGTGTACTTTCAGCCCAACTTCTATTGCGGTTGATTTTATAGATGCTGACAGTTTTTTTATGTTTAACACAGAGTGAAAAATAACACGCTTATTGCCATCTTTTCTGATGCTTACAGTAAAGCATTAGGGCTTTATGCAGGGTTCGATACATCTGAGCAAAGCGAGCTGAGGCTCGCTTTTTCTTATTTTATTGCTTCTTACTTTCCTTAAGTCGGTTTATAGGATGGTTAAGGTAACGGCGTTTTATGGATTGTGTGATATTTCCCGAATAGCTTGTTTAACATCATCAACATGGGTCAGGTTGATGATGTGGCCGGCCCCTGCGAGCCACTTAACTTGCACTTTACTGTTTTTAAACAAGGAGGTGGCCAGGGAAGCATTATTCGGTCGGACAAGTTCATCGTCGGTTCCTTGTATCACTTGAATTGGCTGGGTAATGGCGGAGAATTTTTCTCTCGCGTTTGCAAGCCCCGGTGACAAAGCAAGTACTTCGTCGTTTGAGTGTTTCCATATATCGGGAATGATCGCCTCTGGAACCCAGTCAAGGACGTGGTTATACCATCGAGCGGCGGCTAATTTGGCGTCAAGGTCGCCAGCTAGGATGACGACGCCTTTTATGTATTGGGGGTAATCTGCGGCGAGTAGCGGCACCAAAGATCCTCCTAATGAGTGCCCGACAAGTGTGTATTTTTGTCTGTCATTACTTTCCCAAATGGATTTCAGCATAGGGCCTAACAGTTGTGATTGGGTCTCTAACGATAAGGGAAAAGCGTCGCCGGGGTAAGAGGATTCCCCCCAGCCTGGACGATCTAAAGAAATGAGACGAAACTCTTGTTCAAATGGTTGTTCGAGGTAGTATTTCGAAAAGCTAGACCAACTGCCCGGTGTACCGTGCACAAATACGACGGTTTGCCTTGGGCGGATGCTGAGATCATTCGTTTTATAATGAAGCTTGTACTGACCAAGATGATGATTGACCTCGATATACGCATCTTTGGTAAGCCCTGACGTATTTAATACTAGCTTTGTTGTTGTTTGATTCTTACGGATATCTTCTGGGGTAGTGCATGCTGCTAAAGCGAGGGAGCAGAGAGTAACAAGGGGAACCCTGCTGAATAATGGTTTCATACGTGCTCCGTTTTAGATCAAACATTCTTGGGTATGGATGTTGGACTGCAGAGGGACTCGAAGGTTCCGTTTGTCATTGTTCCTCGTTATATTAAATCAGAGTTTAATCTATACGATGGGGTTCTCAGAAAAGAGCCTTTCACTATGAATGCTTTATAGGTAGATCAAGCCATCATAGGCTTCACACCAAGTGCAAAGTCTATGATGGCTTGTTGTATTAAGAGAAACGGAACTGAGAGATTTTGGTGTTCAACTCGTCTGCCATCTTGGCGATGGTATCGCTGTTGTCAGTGACTTGCTGAGCATCGCTTAAGACTTTCTCAGAAACGTGTTTTATTTCCATTAGGTTATGGTTGATGTCTTCAGCCACGCTACCTTGTTGTTCAGCAGCGGAGGCAATATGCTGACTGCGATTAGAGACATCATCAATTTGCGTCTGCATATCGCCTAACTTGGCAACGGCATATTGTACTTGTTTGGCACCTTTTTCCGCATCCTGTGTGCTGCTGGCCATCGACTCAGAAGCGGCTGTGGATTGCTGTTGTAGTTTTTCGATAATACTGCGAATTTCGACGGTGGATTCTTGGGTGCGATTCGCCAAGGATCTTACTTCGTCAGCGACCACAGCAAACCCTCGTCCTAATTCACCTGCTCGTGCGGCTTCAATGGCGGCGTTAAGAGCAAGCAGGTTGGTTTGTTCTGAAATGTCACCAATGACACCCAATACAGAATCTATGTCTTTGGTTTGATTTAGCAGTTCTAAGATGACGTGATTGGCGTTTTCAATCTGTCCCGTTAAATGTTGGATATCTGCATTTGTGGTATCCAGTTCTTGACTGCTCTGACGGGTAACTTGTTGAACCGTCTGAGTCGCATTAGCGGTATCCAAGGCATTTTGAGCGACGTCTTTAATGGAGTAGGACATCTCATTCATCGCGGTCGCCAAAGAATCCACTTTTTCAAACTGATTGTTCATTCCTTGTTGGGTGTTTTGTGAGCGCGTACGCATGTTTTCACATACTTCTTTTAGGGCCAAAATAGAGTGTGCGAATTGCGCTAGGGTGGTGTTTAGAGAATGGGATACCGTATTGGATGCTGTGGTCAGTAAGCCAATTTCATCATTACGTTGCATGTTGAGTGACTGCGTCATGTCGCCATTAGCAATGCTTTGCAAATGTTGGGTAACCTTACTTAAAGGACGAGTAATATTGCGCACAATACTGATACAAAGAGCCAATACTAAACCGACAAGAATCACTTGAATAATAATCGACCTTTGTAGGCTTGACCAAAATCGATTGGCTACTTCTTCATACAGAACGCCACTGCCAATAATCCAACCCCATTGATCAACCCCTTTGACAAAGGAAATCTTTTCCAATGGTGGGGCTGAATTAGGTGGCTGAAAGTAATAGCTAACAAAACCTTCACCGGCTTTTTTGACTGTAGACACCATCTTTTGCCAATGATAAGCGCCGGTAATATCTTGGCTATTGAACATGTTTTTACCATCCAGCTCAGGTTTAATAGGATGCATTAAGATGTTGGCATCCATATCATTTACCCAAAAATAGCCGTTGCCTTCATAACGTAAACTGGCTAATGCTTTTAACGCTTCTTGCTGCGCCGCAGCTTCACCAATGACGGGAACTTGCTGAGTGTAAAAAGTGACTAATGAATGCGCGTTTTCAACTTGAGATTTCACCATCTCCTTACGTCCATTCAGTAAGTCTTGATAAAGCTGTTTATAGGCCAAACCTTCAAAAATAATCAGAACGAATAGCATGGAAGCTATAATGATCCATAATTTATGGCCAATTTTTATTGAACTAAGAAACATTGATACCTTCCTGTTATTTCAATTACTTGCATTTAAGCCAGACAAGGTGCGAATAAGTCTTCTGAAAGACCGTAAGGGTGTGGTCTAAGCCCTCTTTATTCTTTGTTAAGCTTCTTGCCAATATGTTCAATATTGGACGGCGAAACTTGCCTCGAATAAAAGAGAGTTATTCACACGCCGTAGTCAGTGGACTTGTTCGTGCCTTCCTTAGGCTGATGTCGATGATAAGTGGCGGACATTATCAACTTACATCATGAATTTTACTTTTCATGCATGTTTATATTTATATTTAGACTAGGTTTATTATCGTTTATATTTATGATTATTTTATTAAATAATAATACAGATCAACGATTTGCATTCTCAATGAAAACCGCGAATATTTCAATGGTTTAGATATATTAACTAGAAGGGGGCGAGTAGAACCATTGATTATGGCTCTGTTACTGCACTGTTGGGCGACATCCGCATAGGTCTTCTTCAGGCCTTGTAGAGAAACCATCTGTCTGTATTTATTAAGAGTGATTGTTATTACTATTCCATCTCACTCTTGCCTTGATAGAGGGCATCTATGATAGGACTGAAGTTCAGAAGACTTATTCTCACCATCCCTAGTAAAAAATATATATAGGCTAATTATTATAATAGGACGAAAACAGAGGGTTATTATTTGAATTCGAATACTTCAATGGAAAGCACTTTGTTATATTTGTTCTTTCGCTGAAATAATTGGATAGAAATATCCATTTCCATTCTAGTTTTATACCACATGAATCTCGTAAAGCAAATGTCATTACCAGTGAATAGGGGCTTTGAGAATAGCGGTTGTTTTCGTTTATTAAATGGCGTTGCTTTGTTTTTAGTGAGGTAAACAATCACTGGCAATGTTTCTTGGGTTGACCCCTGATTCATCATCAGGGCAATGCAAGGATACTCTTTAGGCTTCAAAGCTCATTGTTACTTAAGGAAGGTACGAACAAGTCCACTGACTTCAGCGTGTGGATAACTCTCTTTTATTCGAGGCAAGTTTCGCCGTCCAATATAAGCATATTGGCAAGAAGCTTAACAAAGAATAAAGAGAGCTTAGACCACGCCCTTCGGGTCTTTCAGAGAAACGGCCTCTCTGTGTTAAGAGTGATTGAAAGGTATTAACATTCCTGCTCACCCTTGCCTTGATAGGCCATTTCTCTGATAAGACTGATGTCCAGAAGACTTATTCGCACCTTCCTTTAGGGAAGTTTACCTCTCTCAAGGGCAAAATAGTTTTTGCTAAATCTCGATCAACTCGCATAATAGTCCCTCGGAAGGGGCCCACCAAGGTAACTTTGTTTAAGAGCTTTGTTTAAGAGCTTTGTTTATCAGCGAAGAGGTGGGAGTCCATATCATTTCTATTATAAGGGTTAATGCTATGCAATATTCTGTGCTGATAACGGGTTGTTCCAGTGGTATTGGATTGGAAGCCGCACGCCTATTGCAGCAGCGAAACTTTCTGGTGGTGGCCAGTTGTCGTCAGCAAAAAGATGTTGATGCTTTAAAAGCACAAGGCATTAAGCATGTGGTGCAGCTCGATTTAGCGGATCCAAATTCCATTGAGAAAGGTCTTGCCGCCACCTTGGAGATCACAGGTGGATACTTGTTTGCCTTGTTTAATAATGGTGCTTATGGACAACCTGGTGCAGTAGAAGATTTGCCTGTGGCGGCATTGCGAGAGCAATTTGAAGCCAATGTATTTGGTACTCACGATTTAACCACGCGAGTGATCCAGTTGATGCTGTCGCAAGGATATGGTCGCATCGTGCAAAATAGCTCAGTGTTGGGTTTGGTTGCCGCGCCATTTCGAGGCGCTTATAACGCCAGCAAATTTGCTTTGGAAGGGCTGACGGATACCCTGCGAATGGAGTTATATGACACGCCATTGAAAGTCAGTTTGATTGAGCCTGGTCCCATCGAGAGTCGTTTTCGTGCCAATGCTCTGCAAGCGTTAAAAGACAATATTGATATCACGGCTAGCCGCCATCAACAAGGTTATCAAGAAGCCATTGCTCGTTTGAGCAAAGAAGGAGCGACATCGTCACACACTCTGCCAGCCAGTGCGGTGGTGAAGAAATTGCTTCATGCCTTAGAATCGCCGCGTCCTAAAGCTCGCTATTATGTGACTACACCCACCTATGCCGCAGCACTGATGAAACGGCTTTTACCAACCTATTTATTGGACTGGGTGATGCGTCGCCAAGGAAGTTAATCTGACGTTGAGTCGTCTTCAGGTATGAGTGTCCCCAACCATTCGTCCATGGCGTTTAAATAGTCGTTTCTGGCACTTTCATGAGACAGATACAGATCATGAAAGCCTTTATCAATCACCGCTTCCGTTAGATTGGCAAAGCTTCTCTGGGCAGCTTGCTTCATGCTGTTTACGTCCAGCACACCATCACCTTGCTGGGTTTCAATAACACTGGCTTTGCCAATGGTGCTGATTTTGGAACGGCACAATAGGGTGGGTATGCGGATACTTTGTTGTGCCAAATTACGCTGTGCCAGAATGATTTCTTTGAGCCAATGGAAGGACAGATCAAAGCCTTCGGCGGGTTTCCAGTCGAGTCGATAGTCCCACTCTCCACCAAAACGACAGTGTAAGGTTTTGGCGTAAATGGAGATCTTCTTGGCGCGTATAAAAGAAAAGGGCAATGCTGATACCAAGATGCGAATTGGCCAACTGATGCGGTTTAGCACTGCCGGAGAAAAGGGCAAGGCTAAAAATGGACTGTTGAGCATCAAGCCGATTACCTCGGGAAACGGCATTTGATAATGACTTTCCCGCTCAGGTAAAGCATAAGGCTGCGCCAGATAAGTGGAGACAACGAGACCGCCAGTAGAATGGGCCAATATCACTACTTGCTCAACACCATCTTGCTTCATGGTGGCCAGAGCAATGTCCAAATCTTGGCTGTACTGGTCTACCGAATCGCACCAGTTGGGCGGAGTTGATGGGCGGATTGAGCGACCATAACCCTGTAAGTCCACCGCGTAAAAACGGTAACCTTGTTCAACAAAGTGTTGTGCCAAACCGGCCTGAAAAAAATAGTCCGTATAGCCATGTACATACAAGATTGCTTTACTGGCCTGTTGATTTCCCAAATGGTGAATCAGCGTGGTGTGAACCTGTGTCTTTGGGCCAGGGAAAGCGAAAGTTCGGAAATAGAAATCCGCGCCCAATTGGTCTTCACCTTGATTCAGTAAACGCCAGGCTTGTCCTATTGGTACGCTCATGATGGGTATGTCCTTTTTGCAGTAAGTGTTTTTCGATAAGTTTTTGTCGGCACTATTTTTTTAAATCAGTTCTTTTTTAAAAATCAGTTCTATTTAAAAAATCAGTTGAACAGGTTTTTGCCTAACTGATCAATGGTCAATTTGGCTTTACGAATGGTGATTTCAATGCATTCATCGCGGTTTGCCATGAGGTCTGAACGGATGAAATTGTGCACTTTTTGTTCTTCTCCTTCGCCTAAGGTAATGGTGGCTGCCACGCGATACTGGCCGCCGTCTTTCATTGGCGCTGGAATAATTTGGTAACCATTGTATTCAATGGCTTCTTCGACTTTCTCTGCCCCTGTTGTAGCGCCGGAAAATAGCCCTTTCAGACCAGATAAAATACCCATTTGTTGTTACTCCTATATAATGATGGGCTTATTCTTCGGGGATTTTGTGCAATAGTCAAATTAGGTCGATGAGTTATACTAGGAGGATACTGAATAAAGGGGAATCATTTGTCACAAACTCAGCAAAATAACCCATTGCATGGCGTTACGTTAGAAAAAATGGTGACACAACTGCAAGCGCATTATGGTTGGCAGGAATTGTCTTGGCTCATCAATATTAACTGCTTTAAAACAGATCCATCGGTGAAATCCAGTCTCAAGTTTCTGCGTCGTACGCCTTGGGCACGGAAAAAGGTCGAAGCCCTGTATTTAGAGACCTTCCTTAGTTGAGCTCATCAACCAAGTCATTATGGTGCACCAGATTGCGACCTTTGTGTTTGGCTGAATAGAGGTTTTTGTCAGCCGCCCTAAGAAATTTTCTAAAGGAATGACCTTGTTGAAGCTTGGCAATGCCAATACTGACGGTAATATTGATTTGATGATGGCTGGCGCGGAACACAGACGCTTCCACACGCTGGCGAATGTTTTCAGCAAAATCATAGGCTTGCGAAGAGGTGGTATCCTTTAAAATGATTAAAAATTCTTCCCCCCCAAAGCGATAAACATGATCTTTCCCCGCATAAAATTGCAACAGTTCCGCCAACTCGATCAGAACTTGGTCGCCCACTTCGTGGCCGTATTTATCGTTAATCGTTTTAAAGAAATCAATATCGACAATTAATAAACGCGTGGCCCATTTTAGATCGTTATACAGGTTTTTGGTTTCACGATTAAAATTCTCAAAAAACAGTTTTAAGGCGTGACGGTTTTTGGCCCCTGTTAATGGGTCTTCAAAGGCCATGGTTTTGAGCTTCTGGTGCTGTTTGCTTTGTTGTATTTCGTAGAGATAACAGACGCCGTAGACCATATAGTAAGCTAATACATAATTGAGGATGGCGCGGTATGGAATATAGCTGTCGCTGTCGGAGCGGAAATAAATAATAAAAATGGCAGGAAAAGAAGCCAATATGGTGTAACAAAGTCCTGCTTTGGCACCGCCTAGTAAGCAGAAAACCGCGGGCAGTAATATCAACCAGTATGCAGCCCCTGCCCGTAAATCCGCATAAGCAAAGGCAAACAATGCAGTGACGCAAAGGCTGATGATGAACAAATGACGATGCCAAGCTTGGGTTCGTTGACCTTTTGCAACCCAATAAAAGTAGAAATTAAGGAGGCTCAAACCTAGCTGAATTAAGCCTAATTTTTGCTGATCGAGCATAAAAGTATTCAGCAAGCAGAAAAACAAAACAATAATGCCTGTGCTTAAGCTCAGCCATTTATGCAGCGTATTTCGTGTCTCTTGAAATAGTGATTCGACAGCATAACTCATTTATCTACTTCTCTAAGAAAAATAAGGCATCATTTTTGGGGCCCATATTCTCTCTCAAATGAATAGATGAGTTTGACTTATTTCAGTAATAATTTGTTACCGATGGCGATGAAGTCACTGGCTGCTTGAATAAGAGATTGTGCGGTTAAGGCTTCCACACCAAATACTTCCACCTTGGTGTGATGTTTATTTATCAAGGTTTTGGCCAGTAAATCAAAATCCCCATCGCCGGATGCCAGTACTAAGATATCCGCATCGCGACCGTATTCTAAGGCATCAATGGTAATGCCCACATCCCAATCGCCTTTGGCGGAGCCATCGGCACGTTGAATAAAAGGCTTTAATTTCACCTCAAAACCTATGGCGCGTAATATGTTTTGGAATTGACGTTGCTTTTCATCCCCCCGATCCGTGGCATAAGCAATGGCTTTTACCAGCTGTCGCTGGTCCGTTACCTGTCGCCAAAAGGCGTTATAGTCAAATGATCGCGAAAACGCCTGTCGTGTGGTGTAATAAATGTTCTGCACGTCCACCAAAATGGTCACACTTGGTTGATTAGAAAGTTGAGATGGTGCCATTGCAGAGACCTTTTGCTGACTTTTCCAGAGGGTTCATTATGGTTAATTTTGGTGCTGGCTAATGGCCATATTTGTCGATTCTGCTACGCCTTTTTCCCCCGTCAATAAAACCCATTCTTTTAAACTGATGGGGTCTGCTGGTTGCAGTGTGACGGCTAGGCTTTGATCTTGTTCGATAAGCTGATACAGGCCTTGTGCCATTTGCCGAGCGGTGCGGCTATTGGCTGGCGCTAACCCCCATTGAGCAATGTGATTTTGCAGACTCAACAAGGCCAAGTCTGGTGTTTGCCAGGCTTGCAGTAGGTGTTGATATAAGCCAGCATTGTCAAAGCTGAGCTGTGCCTCCTCAAGCTTGAGTTTATCACCGTAAATAATCAGTACGGCTTCGGGTTGGCCAAGGGCGATGGAGGCCAGCAAATCGGTACGGACTTCGGTTAAATTAAGTGGGCTTTGATCAACTAAGCTGTCACTGGTGAGGTTCCATTTACCCAAATCCTTAATGTCCAAATGCAGTTGTGATGTGACCTCATCCCCATCGACTTGAGAGCGAAAATGCCCTTTGCCCAATAATGTCTGCAAACCGGCATGGCGCAATAGACTGGCACTGCTGGCGGCCAGCTGGTTCACTGGCGTTTCTTTGATCCAGAAATTCACGTCCAAATTGGGCTTCTTGAATAAATATGAATTGAACGAAATACGCGCCAAATAAAACCAAGGAGCGGAAGCCGGGCCAATACGAACCTCTTCTAATGAAGGCGTTAAAGTAAAGGGGTCCAGATGCAGACGCTCATAGTGAATCAAGTGCGTTAACCCTGCGTTACGAATCCGCTGCTGAATTTTTTCTTCTGCGTAGTTACTGCCAAATTTTTGCACCAAATAAAGAACAAAAATAGCGATACAAGCAAGGACAATGAAGAAGGCAACGCCTTTGGCTAATTTGGTGGTGACTGAATAATTCAAACTAACATTCCATGACAGTAGGTAATAAAAAAACAGGAGTAATAGTAACCCAGAGAAAATATCATATTCTCAATAATCTATGTCAGTTTATCGCTTGTGTTATTATTCACAAGGGCAATGCAACCTAAGGAGCCTCTCATCACAAATCTCATTCCATCCCGTCAAGACTTATGGTTTCTCCCGCTTGGTGGTACTGGCGAAATCGGCATGAACTTAAATCTATATGGTCATGATGGGCAGTGGCTGATGGTGGACTGTGGTGTGTCTTTTAACGAACCTCTGACCCCCAAAGAGGTTCGAACCTCAGAAATAGTAAGTGCCGATCCAAAATTTATCAGTGATCAAAAAGAGCGTTTGGTGGGCATAGTCATCACCCATGCACATGAAGACCACGTAGGAGCTTTACCTTATTTGTGGCGACGCTTTAAGTGTCCTGTTTATACCACTAAGTTCACCGCCGAAGTGTTGCGCCGTAAATTGGCGCAAGTGGGCTTGCTTGAGGAAGTGCCCATCATTGAAGTGGCGGATCAGCAGTCGCAAACAATCGGTGTGTTTACCGTCTCTTGGCTGAGTCTGACCCATTCTACGCCAGAAGCCTTTGCGCTAATCATAGAGACTCAAGCGGGTCGCGTGTTTCATACTGGTGATTGGAAAATCGATCTGTCACCCGTGTTAGGTGAAGGCTTTGATGCGCAGCGTTTTCGTGCCTTGGCGAAGCAAGATATTCTCGCCATGGTGTGTGATTCCACCAATGCGTTACAGAAAGGCCATTCTGTCTCTGAGGAAGCCTGTTATCAAGCCTTACTGGAGACCATAAAAACCGAGAGAAATCGTGTTGTAGTGGGGTGTTTTAGCAGTAACTTGGCGCGTTTGGTGTCCCTTGGCAAGGTAGCAAGAGAGACGGGGCGCTATTTGGCCTTGTTGGGGCGTTCCATGATCAACATGGTGAACATTGCCAAAGCGACAGGCTATTGGCCCGATGATTTACCCTTAATTGATGCGGCTCATGTGGGGTATTTACCGCGCGAAGAAGTGTTGGCGGTGGCCACCGGGAGTCAAGGTGAGCCGCGAGCGACCCTGAATCGCTTGGCGGCCAATAATTGCTTTGATTTGACCCTAGAAGCCGATGATCTGGTGCTGTTTTCTGCCATGATGATTCCGGGTAACGAAAATGACATCCTGCGCTTAGTGAGTCAATTTAAGGGGCAGAACATTCGTACTCTGCAACAACAAGACACCGACCTGCCAATTCATGTCAGTGGCCACCCCTATCGCGATGAGTTGCAACAACTTTATTCTTGGGTACAGCCGCAAGTGGCCATTCCAGTGCATGGTGAAGCTGCCCATTTAGCGGCCAATGCCGATGTGGCAAAAGCAAGCCACGTGCCCCATCAGTTAGTCGGCTTGAACGGTGACTTGTATCAGTTGGCGCCCCGTATCACATTGGATCGCAAGGTGGTGAGCACAGGGCGTATTGCTTTGTTGCGCTGAGCGCCTTTTTTCAAGTGTTAGGCGTTGGACTCTATCCGTGGTGCGTATAAGGTTTTGGCTTGTTGACCGGGAATTTCTTTGGCGAGTTTGGGTACCAGATAACCGGGCAATTCGGCGGCCACCTTGCCCATCAAGACCTGTGCTTCTTCAATGCTAATGTCAAAGTGTGCTGCCCCTTCAACGGCATCCAGTGTGAACAGGTAATAGGGTAGAATTCCAGCGGCAAACAAGGCTTCGCTCAAGTTCACCTGATCTTCCACTTGATCATTAATGCCTTTGAGTAACACCCCTTGATTGAGCAAAGTCACGCCAGCCTGTTTGAGCTTATTACTGGCTTGTGTAATTGCCTGATCTACTTCATTCGCGTGATTAATATGCCAAACCATGACAATGTCCAAACGGCTGCTTTTGATCCAAGTCAGTAATTCCTCATTGATGCGTTCTGGAATCACTACGGGTAAGCGAGTGTGAATGCGCAAGCGTTTGATTTGCTGCAAGTTTTCAAGCTGTCGCACCTTATCCGCCAAGAGACTGTCTTTCATCATCAAAGGGTCGCCGCCGCTTAAAATGACTTCGTTTATTTCTGGGTGATCTTGTAAGTAAGCAAACACGCTTTGCCATTCAGCTTGTGCTAACTGATTGTCGCCATAGGGAAAATGGCGTCTAAAACAGTAGCGACAATTGACCGCACACACGCCTGTGGTAATCACCAAAAGACGGCGTTTGTACTTATGAACGAGGGCTTTTTGCGGAGTGTGCTCGGCCTCGGCCAGTGGGTCTGTGGAGTAGCCTGCCACTTTCTGCATTTCTCGTGCGCTGGGCAAAATTTGTTGCAGCAGAGGATCGTTTGGATTGCCGTATTCCATACGTGCTACATAAGGTCGCGGTGCCAATAAACGAAAGCTATTATGGGCTTCGATACCTTGTGGTATCAGTTCTTGTGATAAGCCTAAATGATCAACCAGCTCAGGTAATGAGCTAATGGCTTGTTTGAGATGCTCGGTCCAGCTTAGGTGGCGTTCAGTTTGAATTGGTATCACGTCAAATATCTGCAAAATTGAGTTTATTTAGGTTATGATTGCGCCAAGGTTTTGGCCACTTGGCCGATTGGCTCACAAAGATCTCTGCAAACGCCATTTTATCATCATAGGCTTAAAAACGTTTGCAGAGATCTTAGGCTGACATGATACGCCAGTCAGAGCTTTTTCTCTAAACATATACGGTGAGGATGTATGGCAAATATTTCTACCAGTGACATGCGTGGTGGCACAAAAGTAATGGTCGATGGCGATCCATGTGCGGTATTGGACAATGAACATGTAAAACCCGGTAAAGGTCAGGCCTTTAACCGTTTGAAATTACGTAACCTAAAAACAGGCCGTGTTTGGGAACGTACCTTTAAGTCAGGCGACACACTGGAAGCGGCTGATGTTATGGATACTGACATGGAATACTTGTACACAGACGGTGAGTTCTGGCACTTCATGGCGGTTGATGGTTCATTTGAGCAACACGCAGCAGACGAAAATGCCATTGCTGATACGAAGCATTGGTTGAAGGAACAAGAGAAATACGTTGTGACCTTGTACAACGGTGCACCATTAGCGGTTACGCCACCTAACTTCATTGAGTTGGAAGTGGTAGAAACGGATCCGGGTGTAAAAGGTGACACAGCCAACGGTGGTTCTAAGCCTGCTTTCTTGACCACAGGCGCTATGGTACGTGTGCCTTTGTTCATAAACATTGGTGAAGTCTTGCGTGTGGATACCCGTACGGGCGAATACGTTTCACGTGCGACTGGCAAATAAGTTCGCAGAGTGAATTTGGAAAAGGGAAGCCTCGGCTTCCCTTTTTTATTGCCAATAAGCTTTTTATTGCTAAGAAGCTTTTTATTGCAAGAGCATTTATAGCGCCACAATCAATTTACCTTGGTTTTTGCCTTCAAACAGTAAGTTGATTCCGCTAATGGCACTTTCTAAACCTTTCAAGGTATGAGCACGGTATTTTAATTCTCCATTTGCCAACATGGCTCCCAAGGCTGTTCCGTATTCTGGAATACGGTGAAAATGATCTGGCATGGTGAAGCCTTGGATGCAGAGACGGCGTTTGATAATACCCACCCAGCTGGGGCCTGGTGCTGGTTCTTTGCTTTGGTAATCGGCAATCAAACCGCATACAGCAATGCGGCCATGTGGATTCATACGTTCAAAGATTGGCCCTTGCGCTGTGCCACCGGTATTTTCAAAAAACAGATCAATGCCCTCTGGTGTGGCATTGTGTAATTGCTCGACAAAATCTGCATCCTTGTAATTGATCGCATGATGGAAGCCCAGTTCGCTGGTCAACCATTGACATTTTTCATCTGAACCGGCCACACCAATCACCTTCAGACCTTTATTCTTGGCCATTTGTCCCACTAGAGAACCAACAGAGCCTGCTGCCGCGGTGACAATCAGAGTTTGACCTGCTTCAGGTTTCAACACTTCAAATACACCATGATAAGCCGTAATGCCGGGAAGGGCGATGACAGATAAAATGGCTTCTGCTGGGAGTTCTTTAGGGATGTGATTAAGATTGTCGCCATTGCTGAGAGCGTATTCCGTTAAGCCCATGAGTCCCATCACACGGCTACCTATGGGGAATTTATCGTTTTCAGAAGCAACCACTTCACCTATACCGCTAGCGCGCATGGTATCGCCTAACTTCACTGGAGGAATATAGCTGTTTTCATCGGCACTCATCCAACCACGCATGGCAGGATCAAGGGATAGATGCGTTAATTTCACAAGAACCTCACCTACAGCGGGTTTTGGTATGTCTTCAGTAACCAGTTCAAACTGATCTGCGTTGATTTCAAGCTCAGGACGTTTAACGAGCTTAATAGCACGGTAAGACATAAAAAATTCTCCTTTTCAAATGTGCTGACAAGTGTAGTCGAAATAGACTGACTTAATGGTCAATTTCTATGGAGTGATTGTGGACATCCAATTTAGAGGTGCATCATCTTGATAATCCATTGCTCAAATTCTCTTACTGAAGTTAAGTGAGCGACTCTTTGGGGGATGAGTAAATAGTAATCCTGCCCGGGAATTTGCACAGAGTAATTTTTTTCCCCACTCTGTAACCAACCCTTTTCAAGGGAGTGCTTGGCAGTAATTCTACCCAGCAGAGCAATGCCTTGACCTGATAATGCAGCCTGAACAGTGAAGCTTTCATCATTGAAATATTGGATTTTCATGTTTAAGTGTTTTTTAAGTAGCTGCTCTTCTATGTTCAAGGGGGCTAAGTTAGGGTTTTTCCATTGAGTCGCAAAAAGCTGTATTGGTTGCTTATCGCGATTTAATGCTTGCCAGTAACCCGGTGTGGCGTAAAGAGAAAAGTATTCTGTAAACAAGGTTTTTTTAATGAGTCTGCTTTTCTCAGTATTTTTTGACCCGTCACCGTAGCGGATAACCAAATCGATTCGTCTGTCGTTTTCTATGTCTACCATTTCATCTTCACCCCGTATCTGAATATTGATATCAGGATACAATGCCTGAAATTTACCCAAGTTTGGGACGAGCCATTTACTTGCAAATGAGTTTGTCGTACTGATGGTTAAATCATTGGGGGCTTTTTGTAGGTAGTTAATTTTTGCCAGTAATCCTTGTAAAGATTGATGAGCCGCTTCCGCCAATATTTTGCCTTCTGGTGTGAGGATGACCTTTCTGGTTTGTCGCTCGAAGAGTCTTATATTCAATTTTTCTTCCAGACCACGAATTTGATGGGAAATGGCCGTTGCTGTGACATGGAGTTCAATGGCTGCATCTTTGAAACTGCCAAGTCGAGCAGAGGCCTCAAATGCTCGAATTGCGTTGAGAGAGGGTAATTTCTGAAACATGCAGCACTTCCTTATAGATGAAATTATCTTATTTATGAGCAAAGAATAAACCTTTGTCAAAAAGCCATTTTAAATGAAGACTTTGCTCTGTAAATGGCAAGATAGCAGAGGATATTATGAATAAAATATTGCATATAGATTCAAGTGTTCGTTTAAGCGAGAGTGAGACCGCCTCTCATGCTTCAATATCTAAATCACTGGGTCAGTACTTGTTAACATTATGGATGAAAAAAAATAATTCAACGCAAGTGGTTTATCGGGATTTAGCAAGCAACTCACCTGAGTTTATATCGATTGATTGGTTAGCGGCTGCGTTCACCGAAGAAAGGGAACGCTCTGAGTATCAGAACAAGGTCTTAGAACAATCGGATTTGTACTACAAAGAAGTGGCACAAGCCGATCTAATACTAATAACGGCACCTATGTATAACTATGGTATGCCAGCCGTCCTAAAGGCATGGTTTGATCAGGTTATGAGGATTAATCATACATTTACCTTCGATCTTAAGAGAGGTGATTTTCCGATTGAGCCGATATTATCAGGCAAAGTATTGGTATTACTAACTTCAGCGGGTGAGTTTGGCTTTCAAGTGGGTGGGGTTAGGGAAGAAATGAATCATCTAGGCCCGCATGTAAAACAACTTGGACGTTATTTAGGGGCGGAATCCTTTTATGAGATTGGTTCTGAGTTTCAGGAATTCAAAGATGCTAGACACAAAGAATCCCTTGCAGAAGCAAGGCATCAAATAGAGAGCTTAGTGACGGAATTATTAGGCTAATGACATTCGACCTCTCTGCCGAGAGGTCGAACTTTTCTAGCTACTTTTCTAGCTAAGATGAAAAGCTATTTATTGCTTATTACTTTATCTAATGACAAAGCGCCAGCGCCACTGAAAGCCAAAGACAAACAAGCCACCAGAAGGGTTAGGGCATATTCATAACCATTGTTTGACATGAAAAGACCATGGCTGAAGTGCACTGAGAAGATGGCGATCAGCATGGTGAAGGCGAGGGCGATGCCAGCAGGGCGAACCAACAAACCAATGACTAAGGCCAGACCACCAAAGAATTCTGCGCTACCCGCTAGTAGTGCCATCAGGTAACCAGGCTCAAGACCAATGGAAGCCATCCACTGACCTGTCCCTTCTAAACCATAACCACCGAATGCGCCAAATAACTTTTGCGCGCCGTGGGCCATCATAATCAAACCCACAGGGATACGAAGAATAGTGCTCGCCCAGCCAGATGACGTACGAGTGATGTTTTGAATAAATGCTTGCATACTTTATACCTTGATATTGGTTAGGAACAATGGCGATACCATATAGGGTTTGAAAGCAAATAGATAACGAAGTATTTTGATTAATAAGTTCAAAAAAGTTGAACAATGTTCAGAACTTATAATCCATTCTGCGTTTTTATCACGTTATTTATTCACACTGGATTGGATCAATTCACATAAGGTTAATAGCTGCTGGTGGGTGTTGTGTTGCTCTGCTTTGGGTTCAAGGGGCCAGCCACAATTGATGCGAAAACAATCCCTATAGAAATCATGGGTACTGAAACAAGCGCCACTGCGGATGTCTATTTTAAGCTGCTGGGCATCGGCTTCTAATTGCACTGTATTGAGTCCCGGAATCTGAATCCATAATACCATTCCGCCTTGTGGCGTACTGATCTTGGCATTCTCTGGTAGGCTTTTGCTTAATACTTGTTGATATTGGTGAATCTGCTGCGCCATTTGATAACGAACTTTGTGAACATGGCTGCGGTATTCGCCGGTGTTAATGAATTCTGCCATACAAGATTGTACTAAGCCGTTTACGCCAAAACTGGTGAGCGTGTGCTTGCGCATGTAATCGGAAAAATAACGTCCCGGATGACACCAGCCTAACCTCATGCCTTCCGCCAAAATTTTTGAAAAGGATCCACACCAAATCACATAGCCTTGTTGATCCCAATATTTGGCGGGCAAGGGGACGTCTTTTTGATGGCTTAATTCAAAATACACATCGTCCTCTATCATAGGAGTTTGATATCTTGCGGCCAGTTCTGCTAAGGCTTGTTTTTGCTGGTTTGAAAAACTGATGCCATTGGGATTGATGTTATTGGTACTAAACAATGAGGCTTTGACTTTGCCTTGTTTGAGTAACCCTTCAAACTGTGGCAAATCTATTCCATCTTGCCCAATAGGCACTTCAATGACCTGTCTTGATAAGGTGGTGAGCAAATCCAATAAGCCGCTAAAACAGGGTGAGCCAATAGCGATAGTATCGCCTTCACGGGTCAGTGTTTCGATGGCTTTTTTGACGCTGTCGATACAGCCATTGGTGATCACCAGTTCTTGGCTCGAAAAGGCCAAACCGTAGCGGCGTAAATGGTCTGTCAGGGCGCTTCGTAAGATCATGTCTCCTTGAATATCCGGGTATTGAAAGAGCGGTTGGCTGGCACGATGGGCAACGCGCTTGATACTGCGTTGTAAAGCTGTAGAGGGCAATAATTGGGGGGCAATCATGGACGTCCCCAGCGGACTGAAAAATGCAGAATAAGGGTTGTAGCCTCGGCTGGGTGCGTATTTTTTAGGATCTCTTTGCTCCATGAGTAGCTGAGTCAGAACAGGAAAAGCCGTGTCCTTGATGCGGCTGGAAACAAAATAGCCAGCTTGTGGGCGCGCATAAATCCAGCCAGTTTGTTGAAGGTATTGATAAGCACGAGTCGCGGTGGTCATGCTGACTTGATGCTGTTTGGTCACTTTTCTAAGGGCTGGCAAACGTGCACCCGCCGGCAGTTTCTGGTGATTAATCTGCTCAATAAAATGCTCTGCCAAGCGTTGAAATTTAGACATAAGGCCAACTCTATCTCAAAAAGTGAAACTTGATGGTTAACGATAGCAAAATTGTACTCTTATTTTTATCAAAAATTGAATCTGCTCTGTTTTGTTTTTTGTTGTCATACTCCTTGCGTCATGTGTCGCCTTATAGGGATTAAGGAAGAAGAAAATGAAACAGAGAGATGTTGGTTTGTTGTTTGCCTTGATGGCCTTATGGGGCTTGAATTTCAGTGTTATTAAGTTGGGGGTGAATAATATTGACCCGCTTATGCTAACCGCATTGCGTTTTACCTTTGCGGTATTTCCCTTAGTGTTTTTTATTAAGCGCCCTAATGTGCAATGGCGTTATCTAGTGGCATACGGTCTGTCATTTGGTGTTGGCGTTTGGGGGCTAACCACCTTGTCAATTCGCTTAGGCCTATCCGCGGGCATGGCATCCTTGTTACTGGACATGAGTGTCGTTAGCAGTTTGTTGGTAGGGTATTTTGTGTTGAAAGAAAAGCTGACCTTCAATAAGTTATTGGGGGCGGGGCTGGCCTTGATGGGGCTATTCATCATAATGCAGGCGGATGGCGGTGCTATTAGCATGGCTGGTCTGGTGTTGGTTTTACTGGCTTCGGTGTGTTGGAGCATCAATGGCGTTATTGTGAAATGGGCCAATACGCGAGAAATTTTTGCCTTCAATATATGGGGTATGTTGTTTGCTCCTTTACCTTTGGTGTGTTTGTCGATTCTTATCAATGGCTCACAGGTAGTATTTGAACTGTTAGCAGAGTTCGATCGCTCGACCTTATTTTCAGTCTTGTTTCAGGCTTACCCCACAACATTATTTGGGTATTGGCTCTGGAATAAGATGATAGTCAAATACGGTATTTCCAGTGTTGCCCCTATGACTTTGTTGGTGCCAGTGTTTGGCATATTAGGTGGGTATTGGTTCTACCAAGAGGTCATTTCCCTCAGCCAGATAGTGGCGGGTGTCATGATTTTAGGAGGATTATTTATCAGTCAAATGCCAAGTTATCTTCTTAAAAGCAGGTTAAGAAAAGTAGTTTTTTATGTACAAAGCCGGATTAACGGCTTGAGATGATGTTTTTTGAAAACACAATGTGTTGGATGTGATCGATTTTGTTATCTTTCCAACAAATTATTACAGATCAGCTGATGAAATTACTTATGCTCAATCGCTAGTATCTAGACTTCCGCAAGGTTTTTTTTGTTATGGAAGTGTAGGGCATTTTATATGAGCATCAAAGCGCTTTTTGGAAGTACTGATTTGTATAAACAGTTTGTAGAACTCGCACCTGTTTTGTTTTTTGCTGTTGATAGGAATTTAAAGTGTACTTATATCAATAATAGATTTGCCACAATACATGGTGTTTCCCAAGAAGAGGCCGTTGGCTTACATTTAGCTGAATTGATTGGCGAAACCTCCTTCAAGGCAAACCTAAATTTTTATAAAAAGGCCTTGTCTGGAAAGACAGTAAAATATAAGGGTTTAACAAGAAAAAGTGACGGTAAACAATATTATTACAGCGCCACCTATGAGCCCTTTATCCTTGACGGTGAATTAGTAGGTTTTACCGGAACGGTACAGGATAGAAGTTCAGAATACAGACTGGCTGAATTATCCGATACGGATTCACTGACGGGCTTAAGAAACAGACGAAAATTTGATAGAGATTTAAGAGCAACCTTGAGGAAAAAGGGACAGAGTGCCTTAGTGATGATGGATTTGGATCATTTTAAAGCCATTAATGACAACTTTGGCCACGACGTTGGAGACGAGGTATTGGTCAAGGTGAGCCGTTTTTACAAAAAATACATGCGCCATAAAGATGTGGTATATCGCATTGGTGGTGAAGAGTTCGCTATTATCTTACATAACAATGACATAGAGGATAATGAGCTGGCAGAATATTGTAATCAGCTGTGTCGTCGGCTGGCGAACACTTCTATCTTGCAAGACCATCCCATTACCTTAAGCATTGGGGCGACCAAGGTATTGGCTGAGGATAATGCCAGTTCACTAATGAGGCGAGCAGATAAGGCGATGTATCAAGCGAAATACAGTGGCCGTAATCAGGTCAGTATTATTTAAAAATTACATTATTCAGGGCAAAAGGAAGTGGTTATGCAGGAGATTCATTACGGTTTGATTTTACTCGCTGCCTTTGTGGCAACGGCAAGTCCTGGGCCGGCTACCTTAGCCATTGCCGGTACGGCTATGAGTTCAGGACGACCTCATGGCATAGCAACCGCGTTTGGCGTGCTGACAGGGTCTTTTCTTTGGTCATTTTCTGGTGCCTTTGGCATGGCTGCTGTGATGTACGCCAATGCATGGTTATTTGAAATCTTGCGTTATTTTGGCGCCGCTTACTTACTCTTTTTGGCTTTTAAATCCTTCAAGTCGGTGGTGTGGCCTAAGCCAATCAGGTTAGAGCAGACGGCTTCAAACTCTTTGCGAAGCGATTATTTACGCGGCTTGGCAATACATTTAACTAACCCTAAGGTTATTTTGTTTTTTGGTGCCTTGTACTCCATGGGGGTGCCAAGCGGCGTGGAGGTCCAGGGGTTGCTGACGATTATTTTTCTGATTGGTTTGCAAAGTATGTGTCTGTTTCTAGGCTACGCTCTGTTGTTTTCCCATGAAACCTTTCGACGCCTCTATTTTCGAATGAGTCGAGTATTTGATAGCCTGTTTACCCTGTTTTTTGGAGTAGCAGGGGTGAAAATGCTACTGAATAAAATCACGCCATAAATTGACTAAGGCCAGTGGGATAATTTTGCTATGATGGGCTTTATTTTTTAGGACCTTTTCCTATGTATGATGCCGCATTATGGCAGCCCAGTGCCGAGCTTTCTGTGTTGCGTCAGCGTGCTAAGCTGTTTCGTAAAGTACGTGATTTCTTTGCCGAACGTGATGTGATGGAAGTGGACACTCAGTGTTTGTCTCTGGCGAGTATCTCTGATCCCCACATTGAAGTATTGACCGCTCATACCCGCTCTATGGGGCAGGATTTAACCTATTATTTGCAAACCTCACCTGAGTACGCCATGAAGCGTTTACTGTGCGTTGGCGCTGGCTCGATTTATCAGCTAGGTAAGGTCTTTAGGGCAGAAGAAATGGGGCGTCGTCACAGCATTGAATTCACTATGTTGGAATGGTATCGCATCGGTTTTGATCATTGGCAATTGATGGACGAAATTGAAGCCTTATTGCAAGCATTGATTGCACCAAGTGTGATGTGTGAATCCCTCAGTTACCGTCAAGCTTTCATCGATTTCACGGGGTTGGATCCCTGGCACGCCAGTCTTGAGTCATTGCAAACTTGCGCACATCAAGCAAGCGAATACGGTTTGCAAGAAGAAGACAGAGACACCCTATTGGAGTTGATTTTTGCCAGTGTCATTGAGCCTAATATTGGTCAACAACAGCCTTGCTTTATTCACAGCTATCCAGCTTCTCAAGCGGCGTTGGCAAAGTTGCATCAAGACGCTGAGGGCAATCAGGTGGCAGCTCGATTCGAGCTTTATTGGCAAGGTATGGAACTGGCCAATGGTTATCATGAATTGACCGATGCGCAAGAGCAGGCGGCGCGTTTTGCGCAAGATAAAGCGCAAAGGCATATGTCAGGCTCGAAAGAACGTCAGTTTGATGAGCGTTTGGTGAGTGCATTAGCGCAAGGCATGCCTGATTGTGCTGGCGTGGCGTTAGGTATTGATCGTCTGCTCATGCTAATCTGTGATAAAAAGGACATTGCTGAAGTATTGGCATTTGCTCATGAAAGGGCTTAATTAAGTAAAATGAGGTTTTGGTGAGCAAGTTATCCAATACGTTGAGTGAGGCCGCTGCTTTGTCTGTGGCACCGAGAAAAGTCATCCTGCTGTCTTTGTTGGCGATTCTATTCGTGGTGATTGTCATCCTATGGAAAGGCGGAGAGGCGCTGAAAAATCGGCAAATTGAAGCTTTACAACTGACCTCGGAAGAACAGTTGGCGCAGTTGGCTAATGTAATTGAAAATGCCATTGCCAAATATCAGCACATGCCAACCTTGTTGGCGACCAATGGTCGAGTCAAAAAAGCCCTTAGAGACGGATTTTATAATGATATTTCTCAGCTGAACCTTGAGCTTGAGCAAATCAACCGCATTACCGAAGCTTCCGACAGTTATATTTTAAATAAGGATGGCCTTACCATCGCGGCGTCAAACTATCAAAGTGACGCCAGTTTTGTTGGCAATAACTTCGCCTTCAGACCCTATTTTCAGCAAGCCATACAGGGCAAGCCCGGTCGCTATTATGCCTTGGGAACCATGTCTAACCGTCGTGGTTATTACTTTTCCTATCCTGTGGTCGATGAGAAAGAGATCATAGGGGTTGCTGTGGTGAAAGTAGACATTAGCCAATTTGAAAAACGCTTCGCTAGCCAAAATTATGACTTTATCTTGCTGGATCCAGATGGTGTGGTATTCAGCAGTTCGCGCCCGCGTTGGCTGTATCAAGTATTGCGTGAATTGTCGTACAGCGAAATTCAACGTATTACTGAATCCAAACGCTATAAAGACAGACCCATTGAAAAGCTGCCCATTGTTTATCAAACGCCGTTAAGTACTAGGGCAAGTGTCATTGAGGTATTAGAAACCAACCCGCTAAACGGTGAGTTAGAGCGCCGCTCTTATTTGAATATGAGTCGTCCTATTCAATTATTGGGTTTCACCATTTCTCTTTTGTCGCCTCTGCAAGGGATCAATGAAGAAATTGCTTTGTGGCGAGCCATATTCGCGGCTGGTTTGACCATCACAGGCTTGCTTGCTGGTCTGGCTGTGTTGCGACGTCGAATGCTACTAGAGCGTTATAACGCTAATGAAATGACACGTCATAACCAAGCTTACATTCGAGAAGTGATTCAAAATACGCAAGCGGGTTTGGTCACACTGGATGACAAGCATTGTATCGAGTCATTTAACCCTGCCATTGAAACCTTAGCAGGACAGTCATTGAGTGCCCTCATTGGTCAACCATTAAAGACCTTATTTCATGCTGATGATCAGCAGGCACTAGATAGGGTGTGGCGTGCTGATGACGAATTGGGGATAAAAGTGGTGACCATGGAGGGGCGTTTGCAATGGGATACCATGAGTCAGGTACCCGTTGAAATGACGCTTTGTGAGATGAATTTGCCGAATCGTCGTAGTTATTTGGTGACCTTTCATGACATGACGGAGCGTAAGCGTTACGAACAGGAAGTCATGCAAGCGCAGCTTGAACTGGAAAAACGTGTCCATGAACGTACCTTTGAATTAGAACAGGCCAACCTTTTGCTGCGTCAAGAAATGGCCGGCCATAAAGACACTCAAAGAGAGCTGATTCAAACGGCAAAATTGGCGGTATTAGGGCAATTGAGTGCAGGGTTAAACCATGAATTAAATCAGCCTTTGACGGCCATTCGCGCCTTTGCTGGTAATGGTTTGACATTTCTGGACAGACAACATTATCAACAAGCACATAATAACCTCGAACAAATCCAACAGCTGGGTCAGCACATGAGTGATATTATTGCTCGTTTCAAAGTGTTTGCCCGTAAAGGTGACGTGCAACAAGGCCCTATTGCCATACAAACGGCCATAGTGGGGGCGATAAAAATCATATCGCCGCGCTACAAAGAGGTGGGCATTGAGCTACAAGTACCGGACGATCAAGGTTTTATTGTGCAGGGAGATATGGTGTTTTTAGAGCAGGTGCTGGTCAATTTATTGGCCAACGCGGCAGACGCCATTCAAGAGGCGAAACACACATCCCGTGATCCTCGACCCAAAGTGTGCATAGAGCAAAGTGCCGATGAAAAAGAAGTGACCATACGCGTCCGAGACTCGGGTGACGGCTTGACCGATGAAGCCATTAAACATTTGTTTGAGCCTTTTTTTACCTCCAAATCTTCTGGGGTTGGTTTGGGCTTAGGTTTGTCAATCAGTCAGCGTATTGTTGACCTAATGGGTGGCCAAATAAAGGCCCATAACAGTTCAGAGGCTGGGGCAGAGTTTGTGGTGATATTGCCACGTTTCCCAGCCAAATCCATAAGCGAAAGAGAACAGCATGACGGATAAAAATCAGGTTTTATTAATTGATGATGAGCAGGCTGTTCGTATGGCAATCTCGCAAACACTGACCTTGGAAGAGTTTGCCGTAACGGAATTTAGCTCAGTTCAAGGGGTCACGGCACACTTGTCCATTGATTGGCCTGGCGTGATTGTCAGTGACATTAACCTACCGGGGAAAAGTGGCTTGGCGCTGTTTGAAGAAGTAAAAAAGATTGATGCCGAGATCCCCTTCATTTTGATTACAGGCCACGGTGATATCAGCATGGCGGTGAGTGCCATTCGCGATGGCGCCTATGATTTTATTGAAAAACCTTTTTCCAATGAGGATTTTGTTGAGGTGGTGCGACGCGCCAGTGAAAAACGTCGTTTGACCTTGGAAAACCGTCATTTGCGTCTTGAACTGGCAGCGCAAAATGCACCGGGGCCGCGCATTATAGGGAATACGCCGGGCATTCACCGCTTACGTCAGGCTTTGTTGCATGTGGCCGATACCGGAGCGGATATTTTGATTCAGGGTGAAACTGGCACAGGGAAAGAGCTGGTGGCGCGTTACATACATGAGCACAGTTCCCGTCGTGGGCAGCCTTTTGTCGCCATTAACTGTGGTGCCGTGCCCGATTCCATAATGGAGTCAGAATTGTTTGGGCATGAGAAGGGGGCTTTTACCGATGCCAAAGTACAACGTATTGGCAAGTTAGAGCATGCCAATGGTGGCACACTTTTTTTAGATGAAATCGAAAGCATGCCCATGTCCATGCAAATCCGCTTGCTGCGAGTGCTAGAGGAAAGGCGTTTAGAGCGTTTGGGGTCAAACACAGGCATTGATTTGGATTTGCGCATTTTGGCGGCCACCAAAGTGGACCTGAAGCAATTAAGTGAAGGCGATAGCTTTCGTGAGGACTTGTACTACCGTCTCAATGTTGTGCGAGTGGACATTCCCCCATTGCGGGAACGTAAAGACGACATTTCTTTGCTGTGGCAGCACTTTTGTTTGGTGGCAACTGCCCAATACAAACGTGAATCTGAACCCTTATCGGCGGCACGAATGCACAGTTTGTTAAGCTATGACTGGCCGGGTAATGTGCGTGAACTAAGGAACTTAGCGGAGCGTTATGTTTTGATGGGAGAAGCCGGATCGTTTGAGTTTGATCAAATCATCATCAACGAAAACAATCCAGGAGTCATGACCTTACCAGAGCAAATGGAACGTTTCGAAAAAACCTTGTTAGAGCAGGAGTTGATGCGACAGAAAGGATCGATTAAAGATACCATGGATGCATTGGGGTTACCGCGAAAAACCCTGTACGACAAAATGCGTAAGTACGATCTGGATAAAGATTTGTATAAACAGTAATTGAGCAAAAGTAAAAAAGTAACTAAACAAAAGCCAATAAGGTTGAAATTGCTCTTTGATTGTTTACTTAGACAACAATGTTTTGTAAATTAGCGGGCCTGCCAATTCTCTTCATTACTCAAGCTTCTCATCGCTAAGTTCGATGTCGCTTTGTAATAACGCGCTCAATGGACACGATAACTTGGTCTCTCTTGCTAAAGCTGAATTGTGCTTATTTAGGTAGAAGACGCAGACGCAGTTTGTGGTTCTTCCGGTTTTATCTATCTATTCGCCTTGGGGGCGCAGTGACTCCAATTATTCGACATTTATTACGTTCATTAGGACGTATAGGCTTGGTTTTGGCCTTAACTCTTTCTGCTATTTTGATTTCCATATTTTTAGATATTACCTTTTCTAAGTTATTGGGTTTTACTCTCGATGTTAAGCGCGATGTCATTATGATCCTGATTATTGCCGGCTTAACGACACCGATTTTGTCTTGGTACTTGGTCGGCCTATTCTTGCATGTCGATGTGATGGAACAAAAAATGAGACACCATGCGTCGATAGACAGTCTCACGTCTGTGTATAACCGTGGTTATTTTTATAAAAAAGGTCTGCTTGCTCTGGCGTCTAAAGCCAGTGTGAAAGAAACCGGCTCGTCTGCTTTTTTTGTTCTCGATCTAGATGGTTTCAAGCAAATTAATGATGAGTATGGTCATCTGTGTGGTGACCGAGCGCTGGTGAGCTTTGCACAAGCTTTGCGCAGTATTTTTCATTCGCCAAGTGTGGTCGCGCGTTTGGGGGGAGATGAATTTTCTGTGTTGTTATGCAATGTCACTAAAGAAGAAGTGGCAAGCATTGCACAGGGTATTTTGGAACGAGTGCGTAATATCATTTTAGCAACCGAGCAAGGCGAACTTAATTTTACCGCCAGTATCGGCATAGCTATGTTTCAAGGACAGGGTGAGCAGGTGTTTGAACGGGCGTTCCAGACCGCAGATAAAACCTTGTATGAGGTGAAAAGGGCGGGTCGCGACGGCTATAAAATTCAAGCCGTCTGCCAATGATTAAATTGTTCTAGTGGTGCCAATATAAGTCTTCTGGGTTATCGACGAATATCGCTTGTCTGGTACGCTTATTTAGTATCCAGCTTTTGGTATCCAGCTTTGTACTAAATCTAATTAAATTGTTTTAGTGGTGCCAATATAAGTCTTCTGGGTTATCGACGAATATCGCTTGTCTGGTATGCTTATTTAGTATCCAGCTTTTGGTATCCAGCTTTGTACTAAATCTAATTAAATTGTTCTAGTGGCGCCAATATAAGCTTTCTGGGTTATCGACGAATATCGCTTGTCTGGTACGATCATTCGGTATCCAGCTTTGTACCAAATCTAATAATCTTGCATCGTTTGGTGCTTGCTCTGGTGTGCCTGAAACGTGTGGCCAATTAGAGCCCCAAATGATGCGCTCAGGGGCATGTTGGATTGCCGCTTTGGTCATCGCTGCAAGATCTTCATAGTCTGGCCCACCACTGGCTGAGCTTTCATAACAGGCGGCGATTTTGTAATAGCAATTGCCCTTATCCAAAAGCTTGAGCACCTGTTTGAATTCGGCACTCTTGGTTTTGACTGGGGGCAAAAACTTACCATGATGATCTAAGCTAAAATTGCCTTTGATCTGATTCAATAGGCTAGCGTGCTCTAATATATCTCGCCCATTGAATTGCACAATACAACTCCAGCCAAATGAGGCAATTTTATCATTAACAGACAACAAATCTTTCAGGCGAACGGCGCCTTGCGTTAATTGCATAATACGTGCCCCACGTGCCCCCATTTGATGCCACTTTTCCAATTCAGCTTCGGTCGTATCAGGCGTTACTACGACAATGCCGCGGGCTTTATCCCCCATACTCTGTACCGCATTGAGCAGTACTTGGTTATCTGTCTGATAAGCGTTTGGCTGAGTGATGACCACCTTTTCTACCCCTAACCATGCCATTACCTGTTTGTAATCTTCAAGGTTGGCGGCATCGCTAGGAAGGTTTGGCCCACCGGGCAAGTTAGGGTGCTGAGCATCATAGACGTGTATATGAGTATCAATGCTACCTTGCGGTAGGGCGATTTTAGGGGCGTTTCCATTTAATAGTCTTGGCATAATGATTTCCTATGCTGCTGGACGATACTTGGCCAGTTCCTCTGGACGGATTTCAATTCCCAAGCCGTGGCCTTGTGGTACTGTTAGGCAACCATGATCAAGCTCAAAGGGCTCAGTGATGATGCTTGAGCGGAAAGGATTGTGAGTTTGATCGTATTCAAAACGTGGGGAATCTGGTGTATAGCCATAAGAGGGTGGGTTCGGCGGAATAATGGCATGGAAGTGCAGTGCTGCTGCCAATGCGACACTGGTGCCCCAAACATGAGGCACGCAGCGCACGCCATAAATATCACACAGGGTGAGCACTTTTTTTGCTTCGCTTAAGCCTCCAACACCACAGACATCAGGCTGCAAAATATCGACGGTATGCTGTTTCAAGGCTTCGCTAATACCCCAGCGCGTGTGCCAGGTTTCACCGCCTGCAAGGGGAATAGATTGACTGGTTCTTAACTTGTGATAGCTGCTTAATGCTTCAGGAACAACGGGTTCTTCAAACCAGAGTAGGTGGCAATCACTGACGGCGTTGGCAAGGCGTGCGGCATTGATGTGATCATAGCCATGATTGGCGTCTATCATGAGTTCGATATCGTCCCCCAAACATTGACGTACCGCTTTGATCGAGGCGATGTCCAAATCTATGCCAAAACCAATTTTGATCTTCACGGCCTTGAATCCCGCCTGTTTGTAACCAGAAACTTCCTCCAACAAACTGGCTATACGATCTTGGCCTATTAAGCGAAAGCCGCCAGTGGCGTATACAGGAATTTGTTGGCGAAAAGCACCGCCTAGTAATTGATGGGTGGGGCATTGGTGATACTTGCCCGCTAAATCCCAAAGGGCAATATCAATGCCACTGATGGCATTAATGGTGGCGCCGCGTTGGCCTTGGTCACGAAAGAGATTGTAAAGCTTGAGCCAGATGGGTTCGATATGCAGGGCGTTGTCGCCAATGAGGTGAGGTTTCATGGCCTGAATGAAAGCATCATTGACGATGCGATTACCTAAACATTCTCCCCAGCCGACCAATCCCTGGTCAGTGTGGATTTCCACCAGTAGGTGATCTCTTGAGGTAAACAGCATGGAGGCGGACTCAAATGGCTGCGCTAATGTGTGGCTCAAGTGGTGGGTAAATATCTCTGTAATCTTCATAAAAAATGACCTTGTGTGCCTGTTTATTCTTGTTAGTTGTGGCAAACATAGCACAAGTCATTTTAAAAAATCCACAAATTCATACTATGATTTTGAGCGCTGTATATCGCGCATCAGTTTGCGATAACGTTCACAGCCATTATCTAGATGAACACGCATCGCTTTTTTTGCGGCGTCAGCGTCACGTGCTTCTATGGCATCTAGAATGGCCTTGTGTTCACGATTGAGGGATTTATCAATTTCTGGGTCGCGAGGTAAACCTGCTTCTTCACGCAACCGAGCTCTTGGAATAGTGCGACGGCCAAGCACTTCCAAAAAATCCACAAAGTGTTGGTTGTTGGTGGCTTTGGCAATGGCCAAATGAAACTCGAAATCTTCTTGTTCGGCGCTTTCGCCTTTTTGCACTTTACGCTCATAAGCATCGAAGCAGCGGTAGATTTCTGCTTCTTGTGCTAATGAACAACGTGCCACCGCAAGGGCTACAGCCTCTATTTCTACGGCGGTTCTGAGCTCCAAAGACTCTATAGTGTCGGTCAGGGTTTGCGTGCTGTTGCGCAGTAGTGAACTGAGTTTTTGCGCAGGTTCTGAGACAAACACCCCAGCCCCTTGTTTGGCCTTAACCAGACCTTCTGCTTTCAAGCTGGCGATGGCTTCACGCAGAACGGTTCGGCTGACAGACAACTCGCTCATCAAATTCGGTTCCGTTGGTAATTTATCGCCGGGTTTCATGCCCAGAGTGGTAATGCGCTGACGAATTTTTTCTGCTGTTTGTTGTGGCAAGCTGGCTTTCATGGTTTTGCTTATTGGCATGATCTGTTGGCCTTTCTAAAACAATAAGATGTTGCTTTTTAATCACTTAAACATGTTATCACATAATATGAATAGCGCTTAATCTAGCGGTTAAGTATTAAGTTTAGAATAATTTTAAATAATTCATACTATGATTATTGTCTATTCCTAATATCTTATGCTACAAATAAAAAAGGTTGGATGGCTATCATTAGGCTTTCGCCTTAAAGTGGCTATCCAAGCAAGCAGAAATAATTACAAGAATAACTGGAGACACAACAATGATAATAAACTTTCCTGCAGGAAAAATTGGCAAAGCTTTGGCTCTGATGACGGCGACTTCGGCAATGGTGTTTTCTTCCGTTGCCAATGCGGAATGGAAAGGTTGGAATATCCATAACACAGGTTACCCTGTGACGGATGCTTTAGAGTCTTTTATTGAGGCGGCTGATAAAGCCACTGATGGTCGTGTTAGTGGTCGAGTTTATAATGGCTCGGTGCTTGGTAGTCAATCCGATGCGATTCAAATGCTGCAAGTTGGTGCCATTCAATTTGCTGGTTTTAGCTTAGGACCAATGGGTGACGCGGTTCCTGAAGTAAACGTAGTATCCCTTCCTTTCATTTTCAAAGACCTTAATCACATGCACCGTGTTATGGATGGGCAGGTTGGCGATCAACTCAGTGATGCCATGGCGAAACAAGGCATTATGTCGTTAGCTTGGTACGACGGTGGTGCACGTTCTTTCTATAACACGGCGAAACCGATTCACACCCCCGCGGACGTTAAAGGTGAGAAATTCCGTGTCATGAACAATGAATTGTACGTTGGCATGGTGGAAGCCTTAGGTGGTAATGCTACGCCAATGGCTTATTCTGAAGTCTATCAATCTTTAAAAACGGGCGTGGTAGACGGCGCTGAAAATAACTGGCCATCCTACGATTCGAGTAACCACTATGAAGTGGCGCCTTATTATTCTTTGACGCAACATTTGATTATCCCCGAGTGCGTTTGTGTGAGTGTGAAAGCGTGGAATGAACTGTCAGCAGAAGATCAAGCAGCAGTGAAAAAAGCGGCTCGCGACAGTTCTGCTTTACAACGTAAGTTGTGGGCGCAACGGGATGAAGAAAGCCGTAAGAAGGTGCTGGCGTCTGGTGTTAAGTTTAATGAAATCAAAGATAAAAAAGCTTTCAGTGATGCGATGAAACCTGTCTACGCGAAAGCGGTGAAAGACAATCCATCCTTGAAGCCATTTATCGAGCAAATTCAAAATACTCAATAACAAATAACGGCTCAGGCTAATTTGCTCTGTTGGCAGATTAGCCTTTTGATGACATTGCTAGCAAGAGTGTGATTATGGCTTTCTCTTCTTCTACACAACCCAAGATCAAATCTATTTTGGATGCGATTGCCTATGTGGTGACCGCTTTATCCGGCGTGTTTTTAGTTTTGTTGGTTGCTTCATTCGGCTGGTTGGTATTTGGTCGTTATGTATTGAATGACACCCCAACTTGGGTCGAGCAAATGGCTATGCTGTTGGTCACCAATATTACCTTTTTGGCCGCGGCGGTGGGGATTCACGAACGCACCCATTTAAGTGTCGACATGCTGTCTATGCTGGTGCCCGAACGAGTAGGTCAGGTTTTTAATATCTTGATTGACTTATGTATTGTCGCTTTCGGTTATGCCATGGCCCTATACGGTAAAGAGCTGGTGGACTTTGCTTGGTTTAGAAGCATTCCCTTATTAACTTTCCTAGAATGGAGAGTTCCGGAAGGTCTCCGCTATTTCCCCGTGGTGGCCAGTGGTGTCTTGATGTGTTTGTTTGCAGGTTATCGAGTGGTTTATGGCACATTAAATGTATTTTCAAAACATTCTTTGTCAGCAGATTCTCATTCTTCTGATGTAGCGGGAGACAAATAATATGGGCTTAGGGATTTTACTGGGCTTATTTGCTCTGTTGACCTTTATTGGCGTACCTGTGGCGTTTGCTTTGGGTATGGCCGCAATTTCAGCGTTTTTTTACGAAGGCTTGCCATTGATGATTGGTTTTCAGCGTATTGTCGCAGGAACCTCTACCTTTTCATTGCTGGCCATTCCTTTCTTTATTTTTGCTGGTGAGTTGATGTTGCATGGCGGCATTGCCGCGCGTTTGATTCGCTTAGCCTCTTCGGCGGTGGGTTGGGTACGTGGTGGCTTAGGGCAGGTTAATGTCTTCTCCAGTATGCTGTTTGGTGGTATTTCGGGTTCCGCGGTAGCCGATGTGTCGGCACTGGGTTCTTTGTTGATTCCGGTGATGAAAGAAAAAGGCTATGACGATGCCTATGCGGTCAACGTCACTGTGACCTCGTCTATTGCCGGCATCATGATTCCACCCAGCCACAATATGATCTTATACGTCGTAGCCGCAGGTGGCGGTATGTCTGTTGCCAGTTTGTTTATGGCCGGTATTGTGCCAGGTATTTTAATGTGTGTGTTGTTAGGACTGGTGGCCCGCTGGATGGCGATCCGCAATAACTACCCAACAGAACCCTTTGCGGGTTTGAAAGTAATTTTTGTTGCTTTCTTAGCCTCATTTCCTGGATTGATTACCGCCATTATTGTAGTAGGTGGTGCTTTGTCAGGCGTATTCACCGTGACCGAATCGGGTGCCATTGGCGCGATTTACGCTGTGTTGATTACTGCTCTAGTGTATCGCTCTTTAAGCTTGCGTGACTTCTGGATAGCTGTGATTCGTTCTGTTCGTACCACAGGTCTGGTGATGATCTTAGTAGGTTGTGCGTCCGCTTTTGGTTATATGTTGGCCTTGTATGAAGTGCCGAAAGTATTGGCCACAGGTTTAACGTCGATTTCAGATAATCCGATTATCATCTTTTTGATGATGAACCTGATTTTATTGCTATTGGGCATGATCATGGACATGGCGGCATTGATTCTGATCTGTACACCTATCTTTTTGCCTGTGGCAGTGAGCTTGGGCATGGACCCCATTCAGTTTGGCATTATGTTGATGATGAATTTGGGCTTAGGTTTGTGTACTCCTCCAGTAGGCGGTTGTTTGTTTGTTGGTTGTGCCATTGGTGATGTGCCGATTCAACGCGCCGTGAAAAGCATTTGGCCATTTTATCTGGCGATTTTGGCGGCGTTAATCTTAGTGACATTTGTGCCTGCTATTTCTATGACATTACCAAACTGGATTAGTGGTTAAGGGGAAAGATATGAAACGAGTATTGCTGACAGGCGCAGCCGGTACTTTGGGCAAGGCCATGCGCCGCACCTTAGCGGGCTGGGCGGATGAATTGGTGCTGTCCGACTTAGTACAGATTACCGACCTGAAACCGGGTGAGTCTTTTCAAGCCTGTGATTTGGCGGATTTTGATGGGGTAAAGGCCTTAGTAAAAGGCTGTGATGGCATTATTCATCTGGGCGGGCAATCCATTGAAGGCACCTTTGAAAGCATTCTCAATGGCAATTTGAAAGGCACTTATCATATTTATGAAGCGGCTCGCCAACATCAGGTAACACGTATTTTCTTTGCTAGCTCAAATCATGTGGTGGGCTTTCATTCCCGTGAGACACGTTTGGATGCGGACAGTCCAATGCGACCAGACAGTTTGTATGGCGTGTCAAAAGGCTTTGGCGAGTTGTTAGCACGTTATTACTTTGAAAAATTTGGCATTGAATCGGCTCTGGTACGTATTGGCAGTTGTCTGCCTAAGCCGCTTGACCGTCGTATGTTGTCGACCTGGTTAAGCGAAGAAGACATAGCGGATTTAGTGAAGTGCGTGTTCCGTGTCAATCGCTTAGCTTGCACTGTGGTCTATGGTGCATCAAATAACCCTTGGTCTTGGTGGGATAACCGTAAGTCCAATTTCTTGGGATGGCAGCCGAAAGATTCGTCGGCACAATTTGAGACAGAGGTGTTGGCACAAGATCCGTTACTGGATGGTGATCATCCCGCATTGTTATTTCAAGGAGGTTTTTTTGCCACTGCAGGCCACTTTGAAGACGATGATTAGGGCTAATTTTAGCTAACGAACTTTTTTAATTTTTAACTCCTAACAATGACATTTTTGCTCAGCAATATGGGCAGGGGTTTCGTTTGCCCAAAATTTGGGTATTTGAATAATAAGAGGACTCTTTTATGGCACTTTCAATTGAGCAAATTCGTTTGTCTTTAAGTGACGGTTTACTGTCATTTCCAATCACGGATTTTGATGCGCAAGGGCAGTTTCAGGCGGATACTTACCAACAACGTATTGAATGGTTTATTGAGCAGGGTGTGTCGTCTGTGTTTATTGCCGGTGGTACGGGGGAGTTCTTCTCTCTTGGCTTGGAAGAATACCAAGCGATTTGTCGTGTTGCGGTGGATACCGTGGCAGGTCGAGTGCCCGTTATTGCCAGTGCTGGACGCAGTGTGATTGAGGCAAAAGCCTTTGTGAAAGCAGCGGAAGAAGCGGGCTGTGACGGTATTCTATTAATGCCGCCTTTCTTAACCGAGTGCCCAGAAGACGGTGTGCTAGAGTATGCCACGCAAATCATGCAAAGCAGTGCGATGCAATTTATTTACTATAATCGTGCGAATGGCATTTTGGGGGCAGAAAGCGTACAGCAATTAGCGGCGCAAAACCCTAATTTAATTGCCCTTAAAGACGGTGTCGGCAATGTGGCGGCGTTAAACGATACCATTAAGACAGTTGGCGATCGTTTGGTTTACATTGGTGGCGTTCCAACAGCAGAGATTTTTGCCGAAGCCTACTTAGCCATTGGTGTTAACACCTATTCTTCTGCGGTGTTTAATTTTATGCCAGACATGGCGAATCAATTTTATAAGGCACTGCGAGCGGGTGAAAAAGCCACAGTGAAAGCCATAGTGAAAGACTTTTTTATTCCTTTTTGTCGTTTGCGTGACGAGAAAAAGGGCTATGCAGTCAGCTTGATTAAATCCGGCGCTAAGTTGATTGGTCGTCCAGCGGGAGAGGTGCGTGCACCATTAACCATGCCGACTCAAGAACAAGAAGCACGTTTGCAGGCACTGATCAAGGCCAACCAATAACCACAGTCCTAGATTTTCGGGTCTGGGGTTGTTTAACGATTCAATGTATGGAGAAAACAATGCAAATTACAGGACATATGCTGATCGGACAAAGCTCGGTACAAGGTCATAAAAAAGCCATTCGAGCATTGAACCCAGCAACCAATAAGTATCTGCAGCCGGAATTCTTGGGCGGTGATCAACAGCATGTTGATCAAGCGGTGGCATTGGCTTGGCAAGCATTTGATGATTACCGTGCTATGGCCCACGAGCGTCGAGCGGAGTTTCTGGAGACCATTGCGGATGAAATTCTAGCCCTTGGCGATCAGCTAGTAGAGCGAGCAATGGCGGAAACAGGCTTACCGCAAGCGCGTATTGAAGGTGAGCGTGGTCGAACCATGGGGCAATTACGCCTGTTTGCTTCCGTCGTTCGCATGGGGAAATTTCTCGATGCGCGCATTGATCCTGCCCTGCCTGATAGGGCACCGCTGCCGCGAGCGGATTTGCGTTTGCAAAAAATTCCATTGGGTCCAGTGGCCGTGTTTGGTGCCAGTAACTTCCCATTGGCCTTTTCGGTGGCGGGTGGCGACACCGCTTCAGCATTGGCTGCTGGTTGTCCTGTGGTGGTAAAGGCGCATTCGGCTCATCCGGGCACCTCTGAATTGGTTGGTCGTGCTATTCAGCAAGCGGTGAAAAAATGTCATCTGCCAGAAGGGGTTTTCTCTTTGTTGTTTGGTGCAGGCTCCGATGTGGGGGGCGCTTTGGTGGCCCATCCTGATATTAAAGCGGTGGGCTTTACTGGTTCCCGCGCGGGTGGTGTGGCCTTGATGAATATTGCTGCGAATCGTTCTGAACCCATTCCAGTTTACGCTGAAATGAGCAGCATTAATCCAGTTTTTATGATGCCTAACAAGCTGGCTGAAGCCGCCAAAGCGGTGGCATCTGGCTTTGTTTCTTCCTTGGCGATGGGAGCAGGGCAATTCTGCACCAATCCAGGTTTGGTGGTGATCATGGATGGAGCGGATTGTGAGGACTTCTTGCAACAGGTTGCAGAGGACATTCACGGGCTGGACACACAAACTATGCTCACGCCCGGCATTTATCAAGCCTATTGTGATGGCGTGAACAGCTTAGCCTTGCATGAAGGTGTGACTTTACTAACCCAATCTGCTAGTTCGGATTTACCTAATCAGTGTCAGGCGCATGTCTTTGTTACGCAAGCTAAGACTTTCCTTGCTGACAAGAGCTTAGAAGGTGAAGTCTTTGGTTCGACCTCATTGATCATCAAGTGTCAGAGCCTTGAAGAGTACCGCCAACTGGCCGAGCATTTTGAAGGCCAGCTGACGATTACCATTCAAATGAACGACGCGGATCAGGAGGCGGTGAGAGCGCTTTTGCCTGTGTTTGAGCGTAAAGCTGGACGCTTATTGTGTAATGGTTATCCAACTGGCGTGGAGGTGTGTCAGGCCATGGTACATGGAGGGCCATTCCCTGCAACATCAGACAGTCGTTCTACTTCCGTAGGCAGTGCGGCCATTGAGCGTTTCTTACGTCCTGTGTGTTATCAGGATTTCCCAGCGAGTTTGTTGCCAAGCAGTGTGCAAGACGATAATCCTCTGACAATCCCGCAACTGGTCGACAGCCAACTCAAGTTAGCTTGATATGTTAGTGGCATGTGGATAGGTGTCACATTAGCGAGGCTTTGGCCTCGCTTTTTTTTATCTCTCTCCCCTAAGCCTACTTTAGCCCGTTTTAGGAGGCTTCTAGAGGCTTACTAAAAAATAATTGAAAAGAGCGAATCATTTTTTTGAAAAAGCATTTCAAAAAAATGATTAAAGTCATTGAAAAAATGAAATCCCTCCACTAATATCGAAAATGCAACGTTAATAACAACAAAATAGAGTTGATACAATATGTATGAAAATCGACGGTTAGGCTTGGCCTATATCAGCCCCTACATAATTGGATTGCTGGTTTTTACCGCTTTTCCATTTTTGTCGTCATTGATCATTAGTTTTACCGACTATGATCTGATCAATCCGCCGCAATATATTGGCTTGGACAATTACAGTTATATGCTGGATGACGATACTTTTTATAAGTCGATGGGCGTGACCTTCGCTTATGTTTTCCTGACGATTCCCCTCAAATTGGCCTTCGCTTTGTTTATTGCCTTCGTACTCAACTTTAAGTTACGCGGCATTAAATTTTTCCGTACCGCTTATTACATTCCTTCTATCTTGGGAAGCAGTGTGGCCATTGCGGTATTGTGGCGCGCTATCTTCTCCCTTGACGGTTTGCTCAACAGCTTCTTAGGGGTGTTTGGTGTGGAGCCGATTTCCTGGTTAGGTGAGCCAGTGTTTGCCATGTTCTCAGTCACGCTATTGCGGGTTTGGCAATTTGGTTCTGCTATGGTGATCTTCCTTGCCGCTCTGCAAAGTGTGCCTCAGTCGCAATACGAAGCCGCTATGATTGACGGTGCGTCTAAGTGGCAAATGTTCACTAAAATCACAGTGCCTCTGATTACGCCGGTGATTTTCTTTAACTTCATTATGCAAACCACTCAAGCTTTCCAAGAGTTTACTGCGCCTTATGTCATTACTGGTGGTGGTCCTGCGAAATCGACTTATCTGTTCTCTTTATACATTTATGAAACCGCCTTTAAGTATTTCGACTTAGGTTATGGCAGTGCCTTGGCATGGGTATTGTTTGTGGCGGTGGCCATTTTTACAGGGATTTCCTTTAAGTCTTCTAAATACTGGGTGTTCTATTCTGGTGATAAGGGTGGTAAATAATCATGACAAAATTATTCATAGATAAATCCACCTCAGCCGTGGTCGATAATGATCGTCATTTGCGCGTGCAAATGCGTAAGCAGAGAATCGGTGCCGGTATTCGTTACTTTATTCTTTTGTTCTGTGGTCTGGTGATGCTGTATCCCTTGTTTTGGATGTTTTCAGCGTCATTCAAACCCAACCATGAAATCTTCAGTTCGTTGAGCTTGTGGCCTAAAGAATTCTCTTTGGACGGTTTTATTAATGGTTGGAATACGGGAACGGAATACACCTTCGGGCGTTTCTTTCTGAACACCTTCTATTATGTGGTGCCGAAAGTCATCTTAACGGTGATTTCTTCTGTCATAGTCGCTTACGGTTTTGCCCGCTTTGATATTCCCTTCAAGAAGTTTTGGTTTATTACTTTGATTGCGACCATCTTGTTGCCGACTTCCGTGTTGCTGATTCCGCAATATTTGATGTTCCGTGAAATGGGCATGTTAGACAGCTATATGCCGCTGTATTTACCAATGGCGTTTGCCACGCAAGGCTTCTTTGTTTTTATGCTGATTCAATTCCTGCGCGGTTTGCCAACCGACATGGAAGAGGCAGCTATGATCGACGGTTGTAACTCTTACCAATTGCTGTGGTACATAGTGGTGCCAATGCTAAAACCCGCCATTATTTCTGTGGCCTTATTCCAGTTCATGTGGTCAGTAAACGACTTCTTAGGTCCACTAATTTATATATCAAGTGTTGAAAAATACCCCATCGCACTCGCGTTGAAGTTGTCCATTGATGTCACCGAAGGTACCCAATGGAATGAAATTCTTGCTATGGCATCGATTGCCATCGTTCCGTCAATTGTCGTCTTTCTGATTGCGCAAAACTATTTTGTGGAAGGAATTACGTCCGGTGGTGTTAAAGGTTAGGTAGCTATTATGTCTAAAGTTGTATTAGAAAATTTAACGAAAGTGTACTCGAACGGTTTTAAAGCGGTTCATGGGATAGATTTAGAAATCGAAGACGGTGAGTTCTTAGTGGTGATCGGACCTTCGGGTTGCGCTAAATCCACTACATTACGCATGTTGGCCGGTTTGGAATCCATTTCTGGTGGCACCATCACGATTGGCGATCGTATCGTCAATAATTTACCGCCAAAGGATCGTGGTATTGCCATGGTGTTCCAAAACTACGCCTTGTATCCACACATGAGCGTGCGGGAAAACTTAGGCTTTGGTTTAAAACTGGCCAAGGTTGGCAAGGCAGACATTGAGAAGCAGGTTAACGAAGCCGCCGAATTGTTGGAATTAACGCCTTTATTGGATCGTTTGCCGCGTCAATTGTCTGGTGGTCAGGCACAGCGTGTGGCGGTGGGGCGTGCCATTGTCAAACGTCCTCAGGTTTTCTTGTTCGATGAACCCTTATCGAATCTGGATGCGAAATTACGTGCCTCCATGCGAGTGCGTATTTCTGATCTACACAAAACCTTAAAGCAAACCAATCGCTCAGCGACCAGTGTCTACGTCACCCACGATCAAACGGAAGCCATGACCATGGGTGACCGTATTTGTGTCATGAAAGATGGGCACATCATGCAAGTAGACACGCCAGCCAATCTTTATAAATACCCGCGAAACCTATTTGTTGCAGGCTTCATTGGAGCGCCAGAAATGAACATGGTGGAAGCAGACTTGTCACGCAATGAGCAGGGGGAATATCACCTGTCTTTGGCACAACAAGGGCTGATTTTGTCAGCAGAAAAAGCTCAAAAAGTGGCGGATAAATTCACCTCAGATGTGGTGTTTGGTATTCGTCCAGAGTTTATCAAGTTGGCTGATGATAACTCACCGCAAGGTGCCGTAGTGAAAGGCACAGTGATTCGTATGGAGAACATGGGAGCAGAGTTTTATGTTCATTTCTCTGTCGATGGTGAGAAGAAGGAAATGTGTGCTCGAATTCCTTCTGACATTGTAGAAACACAGTTATGGAATTCAAAAGGTAAAGAGCAGTTGTTCCATTTTGAAATGAACAATGCCCATATCTTTGATAAGCAAACCGAGGAAAATATCTCTCTCTAACGGCTTTTTATGTGCTGCCAGCACTTGTCTCTAGCGGCGCTAAGAAGTTTTAACATTATGTTATAAACGAGGAAAGCAAGCATGAAAATAAAAACAATAGCTATGTTGGTCGGATTAGCAACCGCAGGATCTATGGTCAGTGTCAATGCCAGCGCAGAAGAGTTACGTATGTCTTGGTGGGGCGGGAACTCTCGTCACGCGGCGACCAATGCTGCCGTAGATGAGTTTGAAAAAGTGAATCCGAACATCAGTGTCAAAACAGAATACACAGGTTGGGGTGGTCACCTGGAGCGTTTGACCACGCAAATAGCCGGTAATACTGAACCGGATTTGATGCAAACCAATTGGAACTGGATGCCGATTTTCTCCCCTCGTGGTGATGGTTTTAAAGATTTACGTGACTACAGCGATATTCTGGATCTCAGTCAGTTTGATGAAGCAGCGCTAGCGGCGGGTACCAACAATGGTAAGTTGAATGGCATTCCAAACTCCATGGCTGCACGTATTTTCTATTTCAACAAGGACACATGGGACAGAGCGGGCTTGCCTTACCCAGTGACTTGGGATGATTTCATGAAAGCAGGCCCAGTCTTCAAAGAAAAGCTGGGTGATGAGTACTTCCCATTGGTGTTGGAAGGCCGTGATGTGATTGCCTTGAACCGTTCTTATATGGTGCAGAAATACGGCATCCCAATGATAGATGAAGACAACAAGCGCATTGCTTATTCTGACGAGCAAATGTTGGAATTCTTTAAAATTTACGAAGACATGGTGAACAACCATGTGGCGCCAAGCAGTAAATACATTGCGGGTTTTGGTGCGGCCAACCTTTATGAGCACAAACCTTGGATCAATGGCGAATGGGCTGGTTTGTACATGTGGAACTCGGCGATCAACAAGTATAACGATAACCTAAAACCACCTATGTCATTGGAGTTAGGCTTCTATCCAATGATGAAAGGAGCCAGTGATGCGGGTCTGTTTTATAAGCCAGCGCAAATGTTCTCCATTGGTAAAAACTCAGAAAAACCTGAAGAGGCGGCGAAACTGTTGAACTTCATTCTCAATGAGCCAGCAGGTTACAAAGCCATGGGCTTAGCCCGTGGTGTGCCGTTGAGCTTGGCGGCGCGTCGTGCCTTGATGCTAGACGGTACAATCAAAGAGTCTGATTTGTCTGTGGCGGGTCTTGGGCAAATCAATGACCTTCCTAAGCAACTACAGACATCGGCTTACTTTGAAAATCCGCAATTTGTCAGCTTGTTCCAAGAGTTAATCGAAAAAATGGACCAAGGACAAATTACCGTAGAAGAAGCGGCAGATGACTTCATGACACAAGGTAATCGTATCTTGCGTCGTGCAATGCGCTAGTCAATAGCTTGTGCGATTCGACAGAGTCGCACAGTCATTTAGCAAACAAACAGGGACGTTTGTTTGAGCTTTAAAAAGCACTTTCACTTTATTTTTTATGCCAATGCTGGTTGAGCGGCTGAGAATTGGCTTTATGTTAATATATGAAAAGCTGTTTCATTAAATTTAAAAATATATTTTCTTGTGTTATTCTGAATGGACATGCGAACTGCTTTGCCATTGTTCGGCAGATTTCTGCAGTGAAAAATTGATTAGGTGATTTTATGAAAGAAATGTTTGATCTAAGCAACAAGGTGGCCATAGTTACCGGGTGTAATACGGGTTTAGGACAAGGTATGGCTTTGGCGCTGGCGAAAGCGGGTGCCAATATTGTTGGTGTCAATCGTGAAAATCCATCAGAAACCATTGAACTTATGGCGGCAACAGGTCGCAAGTTTCACAGTGTGATTGCGGATATGAGTAAAGTAGACGCGGTTGATCTGGTTATTAACGAGGCTGTCGCTGCATTTGGCCAAGTGGACATACTAGTAAACAACGCTGGTATCATTCGCCGTAATGATGCCATTGATTTCAGTGAAAAAGACTGGGATGACGTCATGAATGTGAACATTAAGTCGGTGTTCTTTATGTCACAAGGCTTTGCTCGACAAGTGATCAAACAAGGTACGTCAGGTAACATTATTAATATTGCTTCCATGCTGTCTTTCCAAGGGGGGATTCGAGTGCCTTCTTATACAGCATCAAAGAGTGGTGTAATGGGGGTTACCCGTTTGCTGGCCAATGAATGGGCACAGCACGGCATTAATGTGAATGCCATTGCGCCAGGTTATATGGCCACCAACAATACGCAAGCCTTGCGTGCTGACGAAGCGCGTTCGAGTGAGATATTAGGACGGATTCCAGCGGGTCGTTGGGGCTTACCGGAAGACATGGCAGGGCCAGTGGTCTTTTTGGCATCGGATGCTTCACGTTATGTAAATGGCTACACCCTTGCCGTAGATGGTGGTTGGTTGGCTCGTTAAAGCAGTCGATAAAGCAAGGAATTGTACAGAGTCAAAAAAAGAGCCGTACCTTTTCAGGTTACGGCTCTTTTTTGTGGTTAAGAGACTCTAGTCTATAGAAGGTCTCTCATTGTTTCTCAGTCAGTCATTACTGAACTATTTCTGGCCCCATAATGCTGTAAGGCAAGGCGGTCGATAGTGCAGGAATGTAAGTTACCAATACCAAGAACACCATCAATACCAATACGAATGGCATAGCGGCTTTTACCACGCGGGCCAAACTCATGCCGGTGATGCCTGAGGTAACGAATAGGTTCAAACCTATGGGTGGGGTAATCATACCGATTTCCATGTTAACCACCATGATGATACCCAAGTGGATTGGGTCGACACCCAGTTCCATAGCAATAGGGAATACCACGGGGGCAACGATGACCAAAAGACCTGATGGTTCCATGAACTGACCACCGATCAACAATAGAATGTTGACTGCGATCAAGAAGGTAAACCAGTTGAACCCAACGCCCAACATCCACTCAGTAATGGCTTGTGGAATACGCTCTGCTGACAAGGTGTGAGCAAACAACAAGGCATTGGCGATGATGAACATCAACATGACAGTGGTTTTGGTGCCTTCCAACATAACTTTGCGAGACTCTTCGCCAAACAAAGATGGGAAGAAGCCGCGTAACATCAGACTTAGATTACGACCCCAAATGGGTAAACCTGCCGCCAAACAAGCAATAATAGAGGCATCCAACTTAGCAGAGCGTTTGTAAACATAGAAAACGCCCAACAAGACAGACATGATCAACCCCCATAGGGCACGATCACCGCCCGTGATGGTTTCACTGTCCGCAAGAGCGAAAAATGACATGATTTCCCACACCAGGAAGAAGGACACACCATAAACCGTACCATTGAAACCCACACGGGCGTGCGGTGCATCATTGTCGTTGGTCCAAGTTTGGCCTTTCAGTGGGCCCATGTCACGGTACACAAAGAGGGCGATAAATATAGAGTATACTGCTGCCACAACCGCTGCTTCAGTTGGTGTGAACACACCACCATAGATACCCCCCATGATGATTACCACAAGGAACAAGCCCCAACCAGCGTCTTTACCGCCACGAACTAGGTTACCAAATCCTTTCCACTCTTCAGCAGGTAGCTTCTTGATGCGTGCCACGACATAGATGGCCAACATCAACATACCGCCAGCCATCAAGCCTGGGATAACCCCTGCCAAGAACATACGACCTACGGACACGTCAACTGACGCTGCGTATACCACCATAACGATAGAAGGTGGAATCAAGATACCCAAGGTGCCTGCGTTAGCAATGATGCCTGCAGCAAACTCCTTGGAGTAACCCACCTGACGCATACCCGCAATGGCAATGGTACCGATAGCAACCACTGTGGCTGGCGACGAACCAGACAAAGCTGCGAACATCATACAAGCCAATACGGATGCCATGGCCAAACCACCGCGGAAGTGACCCACACTGGCAATGGCGAAGTTAATCAGACGTTTTGCTACACCACCGGTCGACATGTAAGACGAGGCGATGATGAAAAAAGGGATGGCCAGCAAGGTATAGTGCTGACCCGCTCCAAACAAGGAAATGGCCACAGACGATAATGAGTCGTGAGAAAAGAAAGTAATAAATAAAATGGACGATAAGCCCAACGAGATACCCACCGGCAAGCCGATAAACAGCAGGGTCAGTACCAAGGAAAAGAGAATAAGAGATTCCACAATAAAGCTCCCGTGCTAGTCTTTTAGGGCGTTTTGATTTTCTTTGACAAGGTCTTGAGCTTCATGACCGCTGATCAACATGTCGCGTTTGCCACGCGCAATGTTGATGAAGGCTTGCAAAGAACGATAAGACAAAAGCGCCAAACTGATGGGCAGAATCACTAATACAATCCAGCGTTGAACACGTGGGCGTACGCCAAACCATTCTTGAATAAAGGCTGGGTAACGCAATTCTTCAGAGCCAATACCAATGCGGAACATTTTTGACCAGTATTCAATCGCACCACCGCGTACATCGACACCCAGCATGGCCAACCAAGTAGAGTCTAATAGAATCAATCCATACAGCATGGCGGCAGCAGCACCGAATAAAGAAAGGCCTTTGGCAATAGGGCGAGGAACAGCGTTAAGCACAATGTCGACACCTAAGTGAAGACTGGTTTTGATGCCGTAACTCATGCCTAGCAAGATCAGCCAAGAGAAAGCAATGGTGTTGAATTCCAGAGCAGCATCCCAGCCTGTGTTAAAGCCATAGCGAGCAATTACCTGACCGAAAGACACAAGCATGATGGATGAAATAACAATAATGAGCAGGTTTTCTTCTGCTCTTTCCATTACCTTTGGAAAGCGCTTTTCTAAACCCCAAATAATCAGGATAAAGAAGAGTAAATATAAATGTGGCCAATATGCCATGAGGTTCTCCTAGTGCTTGTGGAGCAAAACAATAAACAGCAGCGTGTGGCAAGATTGTGAAACTATAGGGTCATCAGAAGGAGACGGTGGTCACATTAACACCACAAAGAGCTGGCCCCAAAGGGCCAGCTCACTGCAGGGTAAGACTAACTTATGCGCCAGCTGCCGCGTTGATTAGATCTGTACCTATGTAGTTTTCGAACTGCTTCCACACAGGCTTCATTGTTTCAACCCAAACGTCTAGTTGTTCAGGTGTTAGAGTATTGATCTTACCGCCAGCCTTAAGAATGTTAGCACGGTTCGCCGCTTCTTTGGCTTTTACAGAAAGGTTCGCTTCTTGAGTCACGTCATCAGCAATTTGTAGGAATTGCGCGCGATCCTCAGATGATAAGCTGTCTAGGAATTCAGAAGACGTCATGAATAAGTAAGCCAACAATTGGTGGTTGGTTTCTGTAGTACTGTCTTGCACTTCGTAGAATTTTTTCGTGTAGATGTTTGACCAAGTGTTTTCTTGACCATCTACCACACCTGTTTGTAAAGCGCCATATACTTCAGAGAAGGCCATAGCTTGTGGAGAAGCGCCCATTGCTGCAATCATTTGTTTTGCAACATCAGAGGTTTGTACACGGAATTTCAAGCCTTTGGCATCGCTTGGTAGGATAAGCGGTTTGTTGGCAGAGAAGTATTTCATACCAGACATCCAGTAACCTAATCCTACGAAACCTGCGTATTCATCCATTTCCAATAAAAGTTTTTTGCCTTCCGGGGTTTTGGTAAAGCGAATGGCGTGATCCATGTCTTTGAAAATGAAAGGTAGGTCGAATACACCATATTTATCTGTGTAAGAACCGAATTTAGATAGAGAAGGTGCTAGCAACTGAACGTCGCCTAGCAAAAGTGCTTCAAGTTCTTTTGAATCACCAAAAAGCGTTGAGTTAGGGTAAACCTCAACACACAACTTTCCGTCCATCTCTTTATTAACGCGCTCTGCAAAATTATTAGCAGCAACCACTTTAGGGTGCGTTGTACCACCAGTCACGTGACTGAATTTTACTACACGCTCACCAGCATCACAGTTGGCTAAAGCGGTATTTGCAGAAAACGCTAAGGCAAGAGAAGTTAGAGCAAGACTGATTTTTTTCATTTTTATAAGACTCCAAAAAGCTTATTTATTATTGTTGCCTGTTTCTTTGTCACATGGACGAGCAAAACAGGTATTGCTAGGGTCAGTCATTTACATAATTTATGCCAATTCTTTAAAAATTTACTTAAATTATTGATTTTATTGATTTTAAATTTATTCTTTCTGAAGTGTATATGAGAATTAAAGAAGGCTTATGGGGGAGACTTGGCACACTTGTTAAAGCTGTATGGGTGGTTATCCGCCCATTTTTATAAGATTTGCCTCATGCTCTTTCAGCAATAATTTGAGACGCTTGAGTAAGTCTTTTTTTCCTGAAAGGCGTGCTTGTGCTTGTAATACTTGTGTAGGGCGTCCTAACCCTGTGGCAAGAAACGCCTGATGCAGTGATTGATGAGATTGCAAATGACCTTGAATAGCCAGTTGTAAACAGGCTTTGTATAAAGCTGGTCGCAAACTCTCTAAGGGTTTGTGATGGTGAATGAAAAGCCTAATTTCACTCATTTCAGACGAAGTTAATTGCAGTGACATGGGAAGGTGAGTTAAGTCACGATGAGATGCTAAAATACGTAAAATTAACTCACAAGAAATGTCCTGATATTGCAGTAAAAGACTCGGACAAAATTTGTCCAAAAAACGCCTACGCCAACTGGGGCAAACCCTTTTTGCATCATGGCTGACTGCTTTTAGCATCATAATGGAATAACAACCGCTGGCCTGATCTTTGGCGGTACCCAGTCGGACAATTTGATAATCGTTTTTTAGCCAAAAAGACAGTACCTCTGAAGTAACGGCAAAGCTGGTGGCGAGAAAGTCACAGGCTTGTTTCGCCTTTTGCCCTATGTGCTGCAGTAATTGACTGCCGATGCCTTGGTTATGCAGAGAAGGTTGAGTGGCAATGCGGCTGATGCGCCAATACTGAAACTGCCCTGCATCCGCGATGGCTTCATGGGCCAGTAAAGATTGCGGTAGCAAATGTCCCCGTGGGCGTCGGTTCCCTGCCATGATCTGTTGACTCAGTTGCTCATTCAGCTGACCTTCTTCACTGACAATGGCGAGAGCACGCAATTGGTTTGATTCATAAAGACTGTGAAGCTGTAAAGAAGGGTCGTCTAAAACCCAGCGAAGATTATCGGCTGTTGTTTGATAATGGGCCTTGGCCAGTAATTGAAATGCTTGCGCCAATTGATTGGGGGTATTAAGCCAGTCCTTGGCCTGATTGCTTTGATAGTCCAAAGCACTTGATGGTATTTTTTGCTGAGTTATTTCTGGCCAAGACTGACTGAAAAAGAAGCTGTCGCTCACCCAAGCTTCGAGTGGGTCATTTTTCCCCCATCGTATTGGTTCCTCTAGTTCAAGTTGCATGACCTGAGCTTGAGCAGCGTGTTGTTGCTGTAAATAACGATAAAAACGTAACCCAAAACCTCTTCCAGCCCCTTCATAACCATAGTCTGTGGTGCTAAATAAAGTGGTTTTAGCGCGTTTGCTTAACTCGATGAGCTGCGGCACTGGCAGCATGGCCGCTTCGTCTACTACCAGTAGATCCCAGTCTGATGCATCTGCCAAGAAAGCATCGGGAGCATAAAAAGGCAGCTCAATTTCCTTGCCATTTTGTTGGCAGCGAGTAAGAAATTGCTTTCTTAGGGTGCCGATGGCATCTTGATTAACCGCCACTAAGGCCACTTTGCCATGACTTCGGCATAAGATGGCTAAACTGTCACCCAGTAAAGTGGATTTGCCACGACCACGAGGGGCGCATAACACATAATGCTTTGCTGTGCCTTGTAGTAAGGTTCGTTGAGCTGTGTGCTGGGCTGGCGTTAACGAAATGTGTTCTGGTAGGGCATCAAGGGCAGGAAGTGGTGACAAATTTGATGTGAAAAGGGCTTGGGCATTTTCTAATCGAGAGAGTAGATAATCCTTAAAATAGCTCTGTACCTGCTGTGGCTCATAGGGCCAAGGCAAATAACGCCCCAAATCTTTATCCACATGGCTTTGCCAATCGTCTTTTGGTAAGGCTAGGGCAAACAAACCTCCGCCCCGAACGGTACCCGCTAATATTGCCAAGGCACTGGCTGAAACCCCTTGTGTGAGATCAAGTAAGACCGCTTGATGAGTTCGACCAAGCTGCTGACGAACCTGTTTGAACGAACAGGTCTCAAAGTCATCTTGATTGAGGGTTTGATAAAGGCTAGGGTCTTGACTGCAAATAAGAGGACGGCTCAAGTGTTGAGTGACGTGCATAAATTGCGACAATATCTCATGAGTGTTACCTCTAATAAGTAGGCAATGGCGATGATTGTCGAGGTGCGTCATACAGGTCTCCTTGTTGCCACATTATGATACTGTGACAACAGGAGAGAACCAAGACCAGTTTACTTGATGGTAAAAATAGACAGATCTTTCTGTAGTTCGTTGGCTAGGTCAGAAATTGACCGACTGTGCTTTTGAGATTCTTCTGCCTTAGACTGAGTATGTTGCGCTGCATTTTCCAGTTCTTCGGCGTTGCGACGAATTTGCGTTGACGCCACACTCTGTTCTTCCGTCGCTGTGGCGACGTTGGTGATGCCCATTTCCACTTCTTGAATGGATTCAAGGATATCATCCAATAGTCGATCCGCTGTTTGCGTCTGTTCTATGCTGTTTTGTACCTGCTCTGAGCCTTGTTCCATGTCTTGTACGGCTGAATGACTGTTGCTTTGCAGTTTATCCACCACATTGCGAATCTCTTCGGTTGAATTTTGGGTACGCTGTGCCAGTACACGTACCTCATCGGCAACCACAGCAAAGCCACGACCTTGCTCTCCAGCACGAGCTGCTTCGATGGCCGCGTTCAACGCCAAGAGGTTAGTTTGTTCTGCGATGTTGTTGATGACAGTGACGACCTCACCAATGTCTTTCGAGCTGTTCTCAACCTGCTTGATGGTGTCAGATGCTTGTGAGAACGCGGATGACAACATGCCCACCGTTTCTTCTACCTGTTTCATTGCATGGTGACCTTGTGTGGCCAAGTGAGAGACTTTAGCCGATTGCTCGGAGACCTGATTTGAGCTTTGCGCTACTTCCTCAATCGATGTCGAAACCTGAGTAATGGCAGAACTGACTTGAGCGGTTGCTTGTTGGCTTGAGTCGGCACTTTGCACCAGTTCTTTATTCGCTGAGGATATGCCTGCTGTAGAAGACAATAGATTTTCACTAGAGGTTTGAATCTTGCTGACCAAGTTAATAAGATTGTCACGCATTTTAACCGCATCGCCTTGCAACAAATCAATTTCATTATGACTCTGTTTGTCTACCTTTTTGTGAAAACGGAAAGCAAGATTTCCCTTGCCCAATTCAGACATGGCTGTCGACATTTCTTTTAGTGGAGCCAATGCTTTACGGATAAAGAGTATTAAAATAAAGGTTAAGCTGATGGCGCATACTAGGGCGATAATAGCGACAATGAAGAGTACCTGATTTACCTCTTCCGTATATTCATCGTCATAGGATTTTAAGCTCACTACCCAACCCCATTTAGAGGCTTTTTGGAACACTATTTTAGAAGGGCGAGCTGTGTCGTCTTTGTCTGTGACTTTTACTGCGTAGCGAATGGTACCCTTGTCATACTGGAAAAGCTTTTTAAAGGTATCCGTTAATTCACTGCTCAGTTGATAAAGGTTCTTGCCTTCAGCAGTAGGATGAATGATCAACAAGCCTTCTTTTGCTTTGCTGGCGTCAGTGACATAGATATAGCCTGATTTACCAAAGACCGTTTTGTTCAAAGAGTCGCGCAATGGTTTGATGATGGCTTCAAGAGGAAATAATTGTTCAATGAACACACCTTTTTGGCCTTGCATCGGCTGGTACGAAGCAAAGTACTCTTTGCCATCGATGACCCTTCTGCCGACGAAGTCATTATTGCTCAGTAATGCTTTACTGACGTTGGAATTGGTTTGGATGTCTATGGGGAGATTGGGATCAGAGCTGGCACCGCGATAGAGCTTACCTTGTTTGGAAAGCAGAATGCTGATGTCTGTGTTCATTGCATTAGCAAGGTCTTTTATCACTTGGCTACTGCCGTTAATGGATTTTCCATTTAACTTTAGGCTTGGTAAAGATATTCCTTTTACTTGTGAGTTGCTATTGGCATTCACCCTCATGCCTTGCAAGCTCATATTAATAATCTTGTTGTTGAAGCCTGAAATGTGGACAAAGGAATCGTAAAGGCCATTGATGCGATTTACCACCAGCTCCACTTCCTTCTCTTGGTGTTTTGTCACTATCTTATTGATTTCGCTATTGAAGAGTTGTCCTATGACTAACACCAGAATAATAAAACTAATTAATACTGCCAGTAGTGTGCCTGCCCCTAATTGTTTTGGCAGCGAAATTCTTTTAAAAGTTGAGATCATACAGCTTATCCCCATGGTTTGATATTGATGCTTTCGCCAAATAGTAGTGAATGCAAATTGTGAGAGAGTATTACAAAAAACCACTTACATTTCATGAATTAAAATCATTCTTAAAAAACTAAATCATTGTTCTGCAAGAAGATATTAATAATAATGAATATCATTAATATTTTTTGGCGAAGCTAATAATTAAGTGATTTTTCAGTAAATATTTCTTGTTAATATTGCACTGAGTAAGGTGATGAGTGAGTGTCTTGAAGCAAGGTTGAAGTAATGGCGATAATAAAAAAGAGAACAAACTTTGCTTGTTCTCTTTTTGGAGTTTGCACATCAACTTTTATGAGTATGCTGTGACTTGCTCTTGAAGCACAAGCACATCAAATGACAAATAAATCCATAAAACGATTCACCGCGGTATTTTCGAGTGCTTGTTGATCTTTGCACAGTGAAAAAATCTGCTGACAACGAGAACTTGGGAAGCGTGTTGCCAAGTTGTTTTGGAATTTTTGCTCCAACAAGGGAATGCCTTCTGCACGGCGGCGGCGATGACCAATAGGGTATTCCACCACTACTTCATCTGTACTTGAACCATCTTTAAAAAAGACCTGAATGGCGTTAGCGATAGAGCGCTTGTCGGCTTCTAAATATTCGGCACTAAAGCGAGTATCTTCGATAATCTCCATCTTGTCTCTTAGCTCATCAATGATTGGGTTAGCTTGGTGGAATTCGTCTTCATAGTGTTCTGCGATCAATTCGCCAAAGGCTAAAGGGACGGCGGCCATGTATTGCAAGCAGTGGTCGCGATCCGCAGCGTTGGCCAAAGGTCCAACCTTGGAAATAATACGAATGGCCGATTCATGGGTGCGAATGACGATTTTCTCTATATCGGCGAGCTTGTCTTTTACTTGCGGATGCAAGGTCACCGCGGCTTCGGCGGCGGTTTGAGCGTGAAATTCTGCGGGGAATGAAATCTTAAACAGAATGTTTTCCATCACATAGGCGTCATAGCCTTGTGGGAAGGAGAATTGTCTCTGCTCGATCGGTTTGATGGCTTGGTCTTTATTGGTTTTGCTGAAAGACACGTCATAAAACCCCCACTGTGGTGCGGTCAATACCCCCGGAATGCCCATTTCGCCTCGCATCGACATATCCGCTAAACGCACAGCACGCGAGGTGGCGTCACCTGCCGCCCAAGATTTGCGCGAGCCAGCATTCGGTGCATGGCGATAAGTGCGCAGGGCTGAGCCATCGACCCAAGCTTGAGAAATGGCAGCCATGATGTGTTCACGATCCCCGCCCATCATTTTGGTCACCACGGCACTGGATGCCACACGTACTAACAATACATGACACAGGCCCACTCGGTTAAAGGAGTTTTCCAGTGCCAGTACGCCCTGAATTTCGTGAGCCATTACCATGGCTTCGAGCACTTGACGCATGGTCAGAGGGGCTTCTCCCTGCGCGACTTTTTGTTGGGAGATAAAGTCGGCAACCGCTAATATTCCCCCTAGATTGTCCGAAGGGTGCCCCCATTCTGCTGCTAACCAAGTATCGTTATAGTCTAGCCAGCGAATAATGCAGCCAATGTCCCACGCCGCCTTCACAGGATCCAGTTGCAAAGAGGTGCCGGGAACCCGAGCACCATTTGGCACTACCGTTCCTTGAACAATGGGGCCGAGATGCTTGGTACACTCAGGAAAACGTAAGGCGAGTAAGCCACAGCCCAGGGTGTCCATTAGGCAGTTGCGCGCCGTATCCAGCGCTTCTTCGCTGGTGACTTGGTAATTCAATACATAATCCGCAATATCTTGGATAACTTGATCGTAATCGGGTCGGTTATTGACATCTACATTGGCACTCATAGGGTATCCTTATTGTTAAAATGAATTCTTTATTGACGATCTTCTAGCTCGATCCAGTCGGCATGATCTGGCCCTATGTAATCGGCACTAGGACGAATAATGCGGTTATTGGCCCTTTGCTCCATGACATGAGCAGCCCAGCCGGTGACACGGGAACAAACAAAAATCGGCGTGAACAGCTTGGTGGGGATTTGCATAAAGCGATACGCACTGGCGTGGAAGAAATCCGCATTGCAAAAGAGTTTTTTCTCCCGCCACATCACGGCTTCACAACGTTCAGAGACGGCGTAGAGATGGCTGTCGCCCACTGCCTCACTTAATTGTTTCGACCATTTTTTGATAATGTCATTACGTGGATCGCGCTCGCTATAAATAGCGTGACCAAAGCCCATGATCTTGTCTTTATTGGCCAGCATTTTTAACAAAGCCGCTTCCGCTTCCTCTGGGCTACGCCAGTTTTCAATCATGTCCATCGCCGCTTCATTGGCACCACCATGCAAGGGGCCTCGTAAGCTGCCAATGCCACCGGTAATACAAGAATGCATATCGGACATGGTGGAAGCGCAGACCCGCGCGGTAAAAGTGGAAGCATTGAACTCGTGCTCGGCATACAGAATTAGGGAAGCATTCATGACTTGGGTGTGAAGTGGCTCGGGCGTGTCATCGTGAAGCATGGTTAAGAAATGCCCCGCCAAAGACGGCTCATCTGGGTTATGGGTGTCGATACGCACACCCTGATGGGAAAAACGATACCAGTAGAGCACTATGGCGGGTAGGGTGGCGACCAGTCTGTCCGCCACATCCAATTGTTCTTGTTGATTTTTTTCGGGTTCGATGTTGCCCAAAAAAGAGCAGCCTGTGCGCATCACATCCATGGGGTGAGCGTCTTTGGGGATCAGTTCTAAACAAGCTTTGAGGGCGTCGGGTAACGGACGCAAGCGGGTGAGTTTGGCCTGATAATTTTCCAGTTCATGACGATTGGGTAACTTGCCATAGAGAAGTAAATACGCCACTTCTTCGAAACTGGCTTTGTCGGCCAGTACGTCTATGTCATAGCCTCGGTAAGTGAGCCCCGCGGCAGCTTTGCCGACGGTACAGAGTGCTGTTTCGCCTGCGCTTTGACCGCGTAAACCTGCGCCTGAAAGTACTTTTGCCATTGCCTATCTCCTTTTTTATTGTCACCACGCAGCACTTTAGAAATGCTCTGGAGTTAATTGAGAATCGTGTCTAGCGTTTTGTTGTATCGAAAAGTTATCTGTTTTTTATAAAATAGTTACTTGGTTGTTTTTTATTAAATAGTTACTTGGTTATTTTTCCGTAAACAGTTGATCCAGCTTATCTTCGTAAGCGTGATAATTTAAAAATTCATAAAGCTCGCTACGAGTTTGCATCTGCTCAACCACCTCTCGCTGGTGGCCATCTTGTAATAGATGTTGATAGACATTCAGCGCCGCTTTGTTCATGGCGCGAAAGGCACTCAAGGGATACAGCACCATGTCGACCCCAACACTGGCTAACTCTTCCTTGGAGAAGAGGGGGGTGGCACCAAATTCAGTGATATTGGCCAACACAGGTACCTTTACCGCACTAACAAAGGCTTGATATTGCTCCAGCGTCAGCATGGCTTCTGGGAAAATCATGTCAGCACCGGCTTCAACACAAGCAATGGCGCGTTCAATAGCGGATTCCATCCCTTCTACCGCCAAAGCATCAGTACGTGCCATGATGACGAATTGTTCGTCTTGCCTGGCGTCGACACAGGCTTTGATGCGATCGACCATTTCACTTTGACTGACAATGGCCTTATTCGGGCGGTGTCCACAACGCTTTTGTTGTACCTGATCTTCAATGTGCACGGCAGCCGCGCCGGCTTTTTCCATTTGTTGTATGGTGCGTGCAATGTTAAAAGCGCCGCCAAAGCCCGTGTCTATGTCCACCAGAAGTGGCAAATCGCATGCAGAGGTGATGCGTTTTACGTCTGTTAATACATCGTGTAAATCCGTCATGCCAAGGTCTGGTAGGCCATATGACGCATTGGCGACACCGCCACCGGAAAGGTAAATTGCTTGATGGCCAGTTTGTTGAGCCATCATGGCGCAGTAGGCATTAACTGTGCCTACGACTTGCAATGGGGCGTGATCGGCAACGGCTTGTCTGAATTTGGCTCCGGCTGAGAGTCGACTCATGGTGTCTTCCTTTTTATTGTTTACTTGGGCTGGCATGGGCTGATTGCTCCATGGCTTGTTGTAATAAACGGCAAGCTCGGCTGATGTGGCGACGCATTAAGAGTTCCGCCAAATCACCTTCTTGATTGGCAATCGCATCAAGAATGGCTTTGTGTTCACGCAATGCTTGGCGAGGATCATTACGTTGATCGGCTGTGTGGCGACGATACATACGAATCACAGCATACAGTTCGTGACTCAATAAGCGGATGAGTTTTTGGTTGCCACTGGCCTGAATAATGCGCAAATGAAAATCTTCGTTACCACCTTGTTGTGCATAATGCTCATCTTGATTGGCGTCTAAAAATGCCTGATGTTTATCGAGTAACTGATATAAGCTGGCGACTTCGGCTTCGTCCATGCGGCTGGCGGCCAATCTTGCTGCCATGCCTTCCAATGCTTCGCGCATGGTAAAAGTGTCTAGCATGTCGGCCAAATTCAATTCAATGACGCGAGCACCAACGTTAGCGGTACGAGTGACCAGCCCTAATCCTTCCAGTTTAACAATGGCTTCTCGAAGAGGGCCTCGGGAAATCCCATATTGCTTGGCAAGTTCCGGTTCAGAGATTTTACTGCCTTGTGGAATGTCACCAGTCACAATGGCATTGATCAGCTGTTGGGCAATGTCTTCTGACAGTGTGGCGGATTTTATCGGGATGATCTGGCTCATAATATTGGATTAATTGTTGACAATGTTAAGTGTTATAGACCTTAAAATGGCATTTATCAAGTTAAATTGTCGACAATTTTGGTTTTTCTTCTTGTTAATCATATTGTGCAAAGTCTGTCATAGTGGCTTCACAGCTCCGCTTTACTGTGTTTTTATGATGACGTTACTTTTATGACGCTACTTTTATGACGTTACTTTTATAACGTTACTTTTATAAAAAGAACCCTTTAATTGTCGACAAGCTTGCCAGCTAAGCAGAACAGGAGAAGCCAGATGAAAAAAATGAAAAATGAGGTGGCACTGAGTAAAAAAGCGATTCAAGTTGGCGAAAAATACGCTCTGCAGCGAGGTTATGCAGGTTTTTCTGCCACCATGTCTGCTAATGAAAAAGTCGAAGCCATTTATCGCTTGTTGGTGTTGGATAAACTCATTGTTGCCTTGCCGGCCGATAAAGAAGACTTACCCAATATGAAGCACAAATTGGCGTTGTGGATTCAAAAGCATCTGCCCAAAGACGACCCACTTTTAAAATAAGCTTTTGTGCTTTGCCCTGTACTTCTCTTTATTTAAGTTATGATATAACATTTCTTTTTCTGTGGGAGAAATTCAAAGGGGAGTTCATCCATGCCAGTGAGTGCGCCATTAAAGCAAGTCGAGTTATCCGCTGCCAACCATCTTGTTGCTTATCCGCTCAAAGAAGGGGGTGAAGAACAAGGAGAAGACTCGGTTTCGCTTTATTCTGAAGCGGTTTCGTTAAGCGTAGCGAAAGCTAGGCACAGAGAGATTTTAGGGGACATTTATCAGCCACAGATAGGCATGGCGATTTGGCAAAGACCCTTAGGTGACGCCTTTGACTATGCGCAAAGCATGATCACCGCAGCACCTCATTTCAGTTTTAAAGGACAGCAAACTCCACAGCTGGCCGCCAAATTGCTCGAGAAATTACTGCCACAAGCCAGAGGTAAGTCGGCTTTCATAGAAGATGTGACCTTATTGATGGAGATGTTTGCCTGTTTGTTTGATTTAGAAGACGTAGGTCTGCGTTTGGATGTGTTATCAAAAGCCATGTGTCCGCGTTTTCATGTGGATAAAATCCCCTGCCGTTTGATTACCACCTACGCAGGCGCTGGCAGTGAATGGTTGCATGAAGCCCATGTACAGCGCACGCGATTAGGGCGAGGTGGTGACGCCAAAGATCACAACTCTGGTTTGTTGCATCAAGGTCGTATTAACTGCCTAAAGGTAGGCGACGTCGCCTTGATGAAAGGTGATGATTGGCCTGCATCACAAGGGCGTGGCATGGTGCACAGATCGCCTGCTGCGAGCAGCGAGCAGTCGCGTCTGTTCCTCAGTTTGGACATGGTGTGATGCTACCAGTCAATCTCTTGATGATTCCAATCCCTATAAGACGCTTGATTGTCCATGGGGATTTGCTTCATTAAATCCAGCAACTGTTGGGCCACAAAGTGGGGGGTGAAAAGCTTGCCTTCGGGGACGGAGCGCTGGAAAGGTTGCGACAAAGGCGTGTCTGTGGTGCCAGGATGAAAGGCAATTAATTTGACGTTTTTTGCTCGTCTGGCGTATTCAATGGCGGAGGTTTGAATCAACATGTTAAGGGCAGCTTTGGAGGCGCGATAGCTGTACCAGCCGCCCATTTTGTTGTCAGAAATACTGCCTACTCGGGCACTAAAAATAGCCACTTGCGTTGCACTTGTGCCTTTCAGTACAGGCAAAAGGTATTTCAACCACAGCATAGGCGTGATGCTATTGGCTTGAAAGCTCGCTGCCAATTGGGCTGCATTAACGCTTTCTATTTTTCTCTCTGGCTGCATATTGTCGTTGTGCAGTAAGCCATTGCAAATGAAAACCTTATGAATCATTCCTTGTGATGCCTGTAAGGTCTGGCATAGCTCAGCAATGCTGTCTTGCTGATAGTCACAAGTGACAGAAATCACCTTGTCATTATTTGGCAGCCTAATGTTAGCGCGAGACACGGCAGTGATGGCACTGCAATCAGCGTCTTGCTGCAGCTTTTCTATGATAGCTTGAGCGATCGCACTGCTGGCCCCAATCACTAACGCTTGAAAAGTCGACATACTCGTCAGTCCTATTATTGCAGATCACACTTGTCTTTTTGGCAAGGCTCGCAGCGTGGCTGACCACTAACAAAGGCGGAAATAGGGTGGCGATAACGGGCGAAAAATAAATAGGCTTGGTCGGCAAAAAAGCGCACCACGGGCCACCTTAAAGCTTGCAGCCACCTATGCTTATTGACCAACTTCCAAGCAGTACAGGTCACATCTAGACCTTTGATAATGCGTCCATCCTCCAGTTGGCCATGTAATATTTTATCAGCGGCAACCGGGTCAATGTGGGGAAAGCGCTGTGGGAAATCGTCGGCGTGCAAATCTTCTAAAACGAGTTGATGCTTGGTATCGAATTTGGCCAAACTTTTCATCTCAGCGGCACACAAAGGACATTTGCCATCGTAAAAAATGGTTAGCATGGTTTTTCCCTGTTTATTTAGTAACAATCATTTCGTTGTACGTATTGGACAGGGGAAAGGATCAGTCCTTCAGCTGTTGGAAGGACTGGAAAAATCAATAGCTTGGATAGAAAACCAAAAGGTGTAATACACAAACAATCATGGTCAGTACAAATCTCAGGGTGAGATAAGGAGAAACTTCAGTATCTGCTTCGCGTGCAAATCTGGCTTCGCCCCAAAATGTGCTGATAAAGCCTAAAAAGAGTAGGGCAATGGACAACACTTGAATATCGAGGAGTAATGAAAACCATGCCGCGACAGCCACCACATTGCTGGAAATAAGTAGGTACTTACTGACTAGGCTAGACTCTTTATGAATGAATTGTCCCCATAGGGTCCCAGACAAAAAGCTCAAAATAATCGCGCCATAAGTAATAAAGAGATATAAACCAGAACGATCAAATAGTGTTGTGTCGGTCCAGCTTAGATAGGTGGCAAATACAAATGGAATTAAACCCATTGCACCCAATATCATGGTGTAGGGAGAAGCAGAAGCACGCATTGTTTTACAGCCTTATAAAATAAATGTGCAAATAAAGTGTATTTCTATACCATCGGGGACATAATTGCTAGCTATATGAGACATGCTTTCCTCTTATTTACATTCGCAGCTTCTGCTTTACGTTGCCATTGAGCGAAATACGGTCAAAGAGTACAATGTGCGGCGATTAACTATCTTTCTACATTTGGTGTAGGCCAAATGTCTCCAATTTAACCAATATTGCTTAAGGTGTGTTTAGAAATGCCAGCTAAAACGATGGATGAACTCGTCTCCCTTTGTAAACGTCGTGGATTTATTTTCCAAGGCAGTGAAATCTACGGTGGTATGCAGGGTGCTTACGATTACGGTCCGTTAGGTATTGAATTAAAAAACAACCTAAAAGCGGCTTGGTGGCGATCCATGGTTTACGAACGTGATGACGTAGAAGGCTTGGACGCGGCCATCATTCAAAACAAGCACGTCTACAAATACTCAGGTCATGAAGATACCTTTACCGACCCTATGGTGGATTGTCATGAGTGTAAATCACGTATGCGTGCCGACCACATGAAAGACATCAAAGTCTGTGATAACTGTGGGTCAACTGAGGTGACAGAACCCCGTGATTTCAATTTGATGTTTAAGACCAACGTTGGCCCAATGGTTAATGAAGAGTCTTACACTTACCTGCGTCCTGAAACTGCGCAAGGCATCTTCACCAACTTCAAAAACGTGGTGGATTCCACATCACGCAGTTTGCCATTTGGTATTGCACAAATTGGTAAGTCTTTCCGTAACGAAATCACACCACGCAACTTCATTTTCCGTGTGCGTGAATTTGAACAAATGGAGCTGGAATTCTTCTGTAAGCCAGGGGAAGACGAAAAATGGCACGAATTCTGGGTAGAAACCCGCAAACAATGGTGGTTAGACCAAGGTTTGTCTGAAGACAACATCCAGTTTGAATACGTTACAGGTGATGACCTAGCCCATTACTCCAAAGCCACTGTGGATATCTTGTACAAGTTTCCACACGGATTTGAAGAGTTGGAAGGGGTGGCAAACCGTACCGATTACGATTTGGGCTCACACACCAAAGCGCAAGAGGAATTTGGCTTGTCAGCGAGCGTGAAGAAAAACACCGACTCTACGGCTAAGTTGGCAATTCGTGATCTAGAAGCCAACAAGTGGGAGGTGCCTTTCTGTATCGAGCCTTCTGCTGGTTTGGATCGTGGTTTGTTAGCGGTTATGACCGAAGCCTACACAGAAGAAGCATTGGAAAACGGTTCGACACGTACTGTATTGAAATTCAAACCGCACCTTGCGCCTATTAAAGTAGCGATTTTGCCGTTGAAAAAGAACAAGCCTGAAATCGTTGCCTTAGCGAAAGAGCTGAAAAACAAACTACAGAAATTGGGTCTAGGCCGTATCCTTTACGAAAATACAGGTAACGTAGGTAAAGGCTATCGTCGTCATGATGAAGTGGGCACGCCAATTTGTGTGACGGTGGATTTTGATTCCATCGAACAAGAAGGTGCACCCGTTACAGTGCGTGACCGTGACACCATGGAGCAAGTGGTTGTACCGGCTGCTGATTTACCAGCTTATGTTGTAAATTACTTTATAAATCAGGACTAATTGGCTTTCAATTTAGTCTACTAAACGACACGAAAAAGCCGTTGTGAATGGTTTCACAACGGCTTTTTTTATATATAAGCATTAAAAACTTGCTTTATGAACGCGACGTAAGGCGTTGTGCACTATGAGATTATGAAAGGGCAGAATAGTCTTTAGATAGTATTTGCCCAGCTTGTTATGAGGGTGAACCCAAGTCGCCAAATAAATCCGCCCATCCAACGCCATAATAGACACTCTAAAGTTGAGGTGAGTGTCATTAAAGCCAGCAATCACCTCTTGAGCTGTGTCTAATTCCAACGGGAAGAAACCGACTTTATCAGCACTTTGTGGCCCCTCTTTTAAGAGGCCAAACGGGGCTGTCATCGCATTTCTTATTTTTACCAGCAAACGTGCCCAAGCTGGGAAGTTAGTAATGATCTCTGCCGCCCGACGAGGCGGCAAATCGGACTCAATCGCATAACAATCGATAAAATCCTCTTGTTTTACATAACGTCTAAGCTCGCTATCTATGGGTAAAGAATGTGTTGTGACCTGAGCCATACCCGCTCTCCTAAATGGCCCCCATTTTAGATGAGGTGACAGTGTTAGATTAGATGAAAGTTGCTGCTAATGCCTTTTTCTCGTAAGGGAATCAGAGCTTGATAAGCTGGGCTTTCATACCAAGCTTTTGCACTTTCTTTGTCTGGAAACTCAATAATGGCTTTCATGGGATGTAAGGCGTCACCGTGCAGCACCTCAATAGCACCTTTAGCAATGAAATGCCCATGGTATGGTGCGAAAGTATCTGCCGCTAATGCACTGTATTCACTCAGTTTCTCTTTGTCTAATGGGGTTAAATCAACAACAATGTAACTTGGCATATGGAATCTCCTTAATGTGTTGACACAGCTTAGGGTCGTAAAGGATATTAGACAATAACCATTAAATTAACGTGTTGTTAAATTATATGAACACAGTAAAGCTCGCACCCTTGTTACTGATTTTTGTTGAAGTGGCTAATAAACGCTCCTTCACGGCTGCTGCGAAAAAGCTAGGTATGAGTAAAGCCGCGATTAGTCAACAAATTAAACGCCTAGAGGAAGCGACAGGGCAACAACTTTTGATTCGCAATACCAGAGGCGTTGCGCTTACCGCAGTAGGTGAACATCTCTTGGCTCGCAGTGAGTTGTTGAGTGAACAACTGAGCATGACCTTGACGGAATTAAGCAGCGAGAAAGAGGAGCCCAGTGGACACTTCAAGGTTTCTGTACCACCTTTTTTTGAAAAAGGCATTGTTATTCCTGCGTTAAAACAATTGTGTATTGAATTTCCCAAACTCATCCCAGAAGTGGTGGTGACGGAAAAATGGCAAGATTTAATTGAACACGGCTTGGATGCGGCCATTTTTGGTGGTGACATTAAAGATTGTGATTATCGTGCTTTGTCCATAGGCGAAGTCTCGGAGGTGTTCTGTGCATCGCCGCGTTACTTGAAGCAATATGGTGAAGTCACTTCCCTAGACAACTTATCTGAGCACAAATACATTGCCACGGCTTGGCACCGCGAAAAGTTTCAAATTTTTGCCAATGACTACAGCAATGAACAGCGTATTAGCGTGCCACACAGTGCAAAAGTGAATACTCTTACGACAGCATTAGAAGTGGTATTGAACGACATGGGCGTGGCTTTATTGCCTGAGTTTCTTACCAATACTCATCTGCAAAAAGAAAATCTGATAAGAGTCTTGCCAAACCTTAGAGGTAGGCGATGGCACTTTTATTTCTTGCATCAATACAAGGGCGAAAAGCCTGTTCACCTTACTCGCTTTTACAAACTGTATCGCCATTATTTTAATAAAGGCATTAGGCCATTGGAAACTTCAGGATACGACTAGTGGTGCTTCCAGTTAGTGGTACTTCCAGTTAGTGGTGCTTCCAGTAGTCTTATTGCCAGCATGGCTTTAACGGCTTTAACGCGTCAAAAGGTCACTTAATTGTGTCTGTTTTAATCAATTCCAAAACATGTTTTCTTGTATGGTATGACATCAACTTGTTGATATATGTCATGAAACTGTCTTTTCGATCTGTTGAAATGACGTTATATTCTGTTATTAGGAAAAAGGAATAATGAAGGAGACTCAGATGAAGTTAGTGAAAAGTGCCTTTTTATTGTCGCTATTAATGGCTTTGACGGCCTGTGTATCTAAGATAGCTGTGCCCCCAGATATGCCAAAAGCCAGTTTTACTGTAACAGTCAACGGCTTTATGGAAGACAGCAGTCTTATGAACAATGAATACGTTCGTATCGATATGAGCAATGCGGACAAAACTTGGGAGGGCTATCATATCGTCAAGCCTGATCAGACTCGCTACGAGCTTGATATTCCCGCTGATCAAGCCTTAACCATGGTAGTAAATTTGATGCAAGGAGGCGGTAAAATTGAGCTTTTCGGAGGCGGCGGCAGCTTTTCAGCATCATGTGGCTTGATCATGCCGATACAGGTTTCACCCGGTGGTAAAGTGGATTTTGTCTTTAATCTTGAACATGAAAGCAATCCAGATAAGATTGCTGGTGCAGTCATCATCAGTGGTTGCGATGCCAAGTTGACCATTGACGATAACACGCCTCAAACATTGGTTGGGGAAGCGTCCTTCACACAACACACACCTTAAGTATGACACTAAAAAAACAGGCCCAGATTGGCCTGTTTTTTTGTGCGTTAGAAAAAGCCATAGAAGATCAAATGAGGGAGCCAGCGGTTTGACTCACATAGAAAAAATGACCACTAAGCATGTAGGTCGAGTCATTGACCTCAAGGTGCTACCAGAACAACAAAGGTTTGTGGGCAAAATGACGGATATCCTGTCTTTGGCCAATGCGCAAGTGCGTCCCTACATCATTTGTGATCAAGACGAGATTGTTGGCTTTTTCTTATTAGATACTGTGTTTAGTCAAACCCATGACTTTGCCGGTACTCATGACCTTGGTTTGAGAAAGTTCTTCATTGACCAAGCTTATCAAGGTAAAGGCTTTGCCAGTCAGGCTTTACAAGGCTTAGACGACTATCTTGTGACTGAATACAGCAGATATAAACGTCTCTTATTGACGGTGAACTGCCTCAATACAGCCGCCAAAGTATGCTATGAAAAAGCGGGTTTCAAAGACTCGCAAACTCTGTATGAAGGCGGTCCTTCAGGCCCTCAACACATCATGATCAAATCCCTTTGAGTAGCAGAGTCTTTCCTGTCTCACTAATTACACCAATTCACCGCGCGCTGGGTAATCTTTGCTGATGGCAAAATCAATGGCCCCTAAGACTTCTTTAAAGTTAGGACGCGCAAATGGCATGGTACTGATGTTGCTCCAATATAGGGTGCCATCTGGACGCAGCAGAAATAAGCCCGGCTCAGTAAACTCGGCTGGCTCCTCAATGCCGATACTGGTGAGCCCACGGCCAGCACTGCGGTGCAACCCCCAAGCCTGGGACTGTTCCACAGTTAGCCCATAACCGATAGCCAGCTTGTCAACTTCCCATTCTGTGGCAACTTGTTGCGCTCGTTCTTGAGTGTCTGAACTCAGTGCCAATACCCCTACACCTTTATTTTCAAAGTCTTCTAATAAACGACTGAGTTCACGCAAGTAATTCTTACAGATAGGACAATGTAGGCCACGGTACACCACTATCATGGTAAAACACTCTGGTGTTTGCTCGGCCAGACGCCATTTGCCTTGTAAGGTGTTAACGCTGAGTTCAGGAGTTGCTTGTCTTGGTTTTAAAACTTGTGGAGTCATAATGCATCCTCTTGTTAGTGGTAGAACAATGAAGACATGATAGAAGATTTGATGATACGATGGATGCTTTAAAATATCATAAATGTTGCAGATCGTATTTTTAATGGGTGATTGATATGGACAGATTGTCTTCCGTACTAAGTGCTTTTCGACCCAGAACAACGGCCGTAACCGGCCTATTTGCGCAAGCGTCAGCACAGCCGCTGGCGTTAAAATCCCCAGCCTGTTACTGGCTTTATGGGCTAGCAGGCGAGGTGATTCTCAAAGATCAGCAGGACAGACATTTGCGACTGCATCAAGGAGAGGGCGCTTGGTTAGCATCAGGTATACATTTTACCTTAACCACAGGTACGACTGAGCAAGCTTCACAGCTGTTGATTTGCGAATACGATTTTGCCAGTAAAGCGTTAAACCCTTTGCTGGATGCTGATCTGCCTTGGGTGAAAATCACCGAGAAAGAGGACATTGGCCAATCGCTGCGACCCCTTAATGGCATCTTAATAGAAGAATTTGTTCAAGCCAGATGTGGTTCACAAGTGGTGCTGGAACGCTTGGCGGAAGCCCTATTAGTGCAACTCTTGCGCCTCTTTATGCAGAATAACCGTATGCCTTCGGGATTATTGGCCGGCTTGAGTGATGCCAAACTGGCTCGCGCTATTGTCGCTATGCATGAGCAACCAGAGCAGCCTTGGCATCTGGACGATCTGGCCGCCTTGGCGGGCATGTCGCGTTCCAGTTTCAGTCGTGCCTTTCGCGACACCCTCGCCATGACGCCTATGGCCTACCTCACCTTATGGCGCATGCGAGTGGCGGCACAAAGACTCAAAAGTGGCGACAAAAACCTTGCCCTGCTCAGCGATGAATTGGGGTATCAGAGTGAAGCCGCGTTTCGACGCAGTTTTAAAAAAGTCATGGGCGTGCCACCGGGCGCCATCAGCAGAGCTTACTAATACTCGGTCACCACTCACCTACAATGCTTACCTGCAAGGCCCCTTGAACACTAATTGCGTGAATTGACTCGCAAAATTAACATTACGGCTTGGCATCCCCAGCGCTTGTCGCTATAATTCGTTCCGCTTTTCGGGCCTGTAGCTCAGTTGGTTAGAGCATCCGACTCATAATCGGCAGGTCCCCAGTTCAAGTCTGGGCAGGCCCACCATATAAAATAAGCCTCTAGAGAGTTAGTGAATGCTAATTTCTAGGGGCTTTTTTATTCTTTTGGTGTGTAAAAAACGAATGGCAAACCTTATGGCTTTAATGATATGCGTTGGCAATTCCTTTGCTAACAAGTCTTACTTCCGACTTTGAATTATACTAGTATGATTTCATTTTCTATTATTATATAAGCCTTTTTACCAGCACTTTTATACAACAGGATCCTTGTATGACACCTCTTCAAAATATACTGGAACGCTACCGTTCTGTTTCCCAATCTGAACGTGAAAAAGGGACTTACTTTGAAGAGCTGATTGTTACCTACCTAAAGCACGAAGCCACCTACAAAGAGTTATACAGCCATGTTTGGCTTTATGCTGACTGGGCAAAAGAGCAAGGCATTGATGGACGAGACATCGGCATTGATCTGGTTGCGAAAACTCAAGGAACCGACGAATATCATGCAATTCAGTGTAAATGCTACGCAACCGATTACCGTGTACAAAAGCGTGACATAGACAGCTTTTTTACCGCCTCAGGCAAGAAGCCCTTTGCTCGCCGTGTCATAGTGACGACCTCAAATAATTGGAGCGAACACGCTGACGATGCTCTACGTGACCAGCAACCACCTGTCACCAAAATAGACCTAAATGACTTAGAAAATAGCCAAATAGATTGGTCTTTGTACCAGCCAAACCAAACACCGGTATTAAAGACAAAAAAATCCCTTAGAGATCACCAAATCAGAGCCCTTAATGCCGTGGAAAAAGGCCTACTGACTGCTGAGCGTGGCAAGCTCATAATGGCTTGTGGTACAGGCAAAACCTTCACCAGCTTAAAAATAGCCGAACAATTGGTTGGCAAAGGCAAACGTGTATTGTTCCTTGTGCCAAGCTTGTCACTATTATCGCAAACTCTGACGGAATGGACACAAGAAAGCCAAACACCCCTACATAGCTTTGCCGTCTGTTCGGACAGCGAAGTAGGGAAAAAACGTAAGAAAGACGATGATGCTGTTAATACTTACGCTCATGAACTGCGTTTCCCTGCCACCACCAACCACGAAAGCCTCGCTAAAGCGATGGAAAAACGCCACGACGAACAACACATGAGCGTGGTGTTTTCCACTTATCATTCCATTGATGTGATTAACAAAGCGCAAACCCTGTCTGGCTTAGCCGACTTTGATTTGATCATTTGTGATGAAGCCCACCGTACCACGGGTGCTACCTTTGTAGGAGATGATGAAAGCAACTTTGTCAAAGTTCACGATCAAGACTTCATCAAATCCCAAAAGCGCCTTTATATGACGGCGACCCCACGCATTTATCACGACCTTGCCAAAGCCAAAGCCGAGCAAGAAGACGCCGTACTCTGCTCTATGGACGATCCCGCGCTTTATGGTAAAGAACTGTTTACCATCAACTTTTCCGAAGCCGTACAGCGAGGCTTGTTATGTGATTATAAAGTGATTGTATTGACCGTTTCACAAGATCACATTAGTTCACGCCTACAGAGCTTGCTAAAAGACGAAGATAACCAGCTTAAAGTCGATGATGCCGCAAAAATCATTGGCTGCTGGAAAGCTCTTAGCAAGCAAAATGAAGAGGAAAGTGACGACCTAGAGCCAATGCGTCGTGCGGTGGCCTTTTGTCAGGTGATTGAACCAGCCTCTACAAACTCTAAGAGTACAACCCATAAAGTCAGTTCGAAAAATATTGCAGACATGTTTGAAGACGTGGTGGAGGCTTATCAAGCGCAAGACGAAGCGCACCACACATTAAAATGCCAAGCCGAGCACGTAGACGGCAGCATGAACGCCAGCGAAAAAGAAGCCAAACTCAACTGGTTAAAAGAAGCATCGCCAGATAACACTTGTCGTATTTTGAGTAATGTTCGCTGCTTGTCAGAAGGCGTGGATGTGCCCGCCCTAGACGCCGTGCTCTTCCTAACCCCAAGAAACTCCCAAGTCGATGTAGTGCAGTCTGTTGGCCGAGTAATGCGTAACGCGCCGGGCAAAGAACGTGGCTACGTGATTTTACCTGTCGTGATACCCTCTGGCATGGAGCCTCATAAAGCCCTAGACGACAACAAAACCTACAAGGTGGTATGGGAAGTATTGCAAGCCTTGCGCTCCCACGATGATCGCTTTGACGCCATGATTAATAAATTAGATTTGATCGGCCAAGATCACAGCAAGATGGAAGTCATCGCCATCACGGATCAAATTAATAAAAAATCTGACGGCAAAAAAGACAACAAAAACACCGGCAAGGGTGAATACCGCATAGGGGAAAAAGTAGCCAGTTATGATGTTGAAGGCCAAATGACAGATCAGCATGGTCTGCAATTTGAAGTGGGTGAAATCGAAAAAGCTCTGTATGCCAAAGTGGTTAAAAAATGCGGCAATCGTAATTATTGGACAGAATGGGCGAAAGACATCAGCGACATCGCCACAAGGCACATCAGTCGCATTACCGCCATTGTTTCGGACACGAACAATACCAACGAAGTGGCCGCTTTTACGGCTTTTGCTGACGAACTAAGAGACGATCTAAACGACAGTATCACCAATGACGAAGTGATCGAAATGCTGGCGCAGCATCTTATCACCAAGCCCGTGTTTGATGCCCTGTTTAAAGAGCACAGCTTTGCCAATAACAACCCGGTTTCCCTTGCCATGCAGCAAGTGTTGGACTTGTTGCAAGAGCACAACATAGACAAAGAAGCCGATACCCTAGAAAAGTTCTACGCCAGTGTGAAAATGCGAGCCGAGGGCATAGACAACGCTCAAGGTAAGCAAAAAATTGTTGTCGAACTGTACGATAAATTTTTCCGCAATGCCTTCCCGAAAATGACCGAACGCCTAGGAATAGTCTACACCCCAGTGGAAGTAGTGGATTTCATCATCCATAGTATTGATGACTTGCTAAAACAAGAGTTCGGGCAAAGTCTTGGTAGCGAAGGTGTGCATATTATTGACCCCTTCACGGGCACAGGCACCTTTGTCACTCGCTTGCTACAAAGTGGCTTGATTAGCAAAGAGCAACTGCCCCACAAATACCAGCATGAGATTCACGCCAACGAACTGGTGTTATTGGCCTACTACATTGCCGCCGTCAACATAGAAGCGGTGTATCACAGTTTAGTAGGTGGCGAATACCAGCCTTTTGAAGGCATTTGCTTAACCGACACCTTCCAACTCTATGAAAAAGACGACTTGGTAAGTGAATTATTGGCCGACAACAGCGACCGCCGTAACCGTCAAAAGAACCTTGATATTCGTGTGATCATGGGCAACCCGCCGTATTCGGCAGGTCAAACGAACGCCAATGACAACAACGCTAACATCGCCTACAAAGGGCTGGATAACCGTATTCGTGATACCTACGCCGCCCATTCCAGCGCCACCAATAAAAACGCCCTGTATGATTCCTACATTCGCGCCATTCGCTGGGCAAGCGATCGAGTAGGCAACAGCGGTATTATTGGCTTTGTTACCAATGCAGGCTTTTTAGAAGCCAATACAGCCGGCGGTTTACGAAAGTGCTTAGCCGAGGAGTTCTCTTCTATTTATGTGTTCCATTTGCGTGGTAATGCCAGAACATCGGGAGAAATACGTCGAAAAGAAAAAGACAATGTATTTGGTCAAGGCACTCGCACACCAATCGCCATGACTTTTTTGGTGAAAAATCCCGCCGCGATGACGAATAGCAAAATCCATTGGCACGACATTGGCGATTACCTCACTCAACAGCAAAAACTCGATAAAATTGCCGACTTCGCCAGCCTGAAAGGCATTACACAAGCCAATGCCTGGTCAGAATTGATACCAGATGAACATCATGATTGGGTTGGTCAGCGGGATGATAGCTTTGAAAACTTTATTAAAATTGGTGATAAGTCTTCTAGTCAGGATAAAAAGTCTATTTTTGAAAACTATTCTAGAGGTGTTGCTACTGCTAGGGATGCTTGGTGTTTTAATTCTTCCTATTTAAAACTACATGAGAACATGTATACATTGGTTAGCTTTTATAATTCTGAAGTGGAGCGATTAATTAAATATAATGATTTGAAAGAAAAAATTGATGATCTTATAAATTTCGATCCATCTAAAATAAGTTGGAATAGAGGTTTAAAAAATGATTTGATCAGAAAAAAAGAATTGCCTTTCAACAGATTTCTTATCTATAAATCATTATATAGGCCATTTACAGCTCAATGGCTTTACTTTGATAAGAACTTTAATGATATGACGTATCAAATGAAGAAGTTCTATCCGTTAGCAGAATCCGAAAACTTTATAATATATTTAAGTGGTTCAGGAAATGGAGGTAAAGCTTTTTCAGCAATGCTTTCTAAAGATGTCCCAGACCTAAATATGCAACATTCCGGTGGGCAAGGATTTCCACTTTACCTCTACGAAAAAGTTGAAGACGATACCATCGACTTTGGAGACAGTGGCGATTTGTTTGCCGCCAAACCAGAGGCAATAAGTGAAGACGGTTATACCCGTAAAGACGGCATTAGCGACGCAGGTTTAGCGCATTTCCAACAGGCGTACCCTAACGAGACTTTGAGTAAGGAAGACATTTTTTATTACGTGTATGGCTTGCTGCATTCACAGGATTACCGCGACCGATATGCGGACAATTTAAGTAAAGAACTGCCTCGTATTCCTTGTGTGAAAACCGCTAAAGATTTTTGGCATTTCAGCCAAGCAGGGCGCGACTTGGCCGAACTGCACATCAACTACGAAACCGTTACCCCTTACCCTGTCACCTTGGATTGCGGTAAACGCACCATCAAGCAATTGAGTAACGAGGATTTCCGCGTTACTAAAATGAAACTGGCTAAAAAAGGTGAAAAACACACCATCATCTACAACCACGCCATTACTGTGCGAGACATTCCAGTCGAAGCCTACGATTACGTGGTGAACGGCAAAGCCGCCATAGAATGGGTGATGGATCGCCAATGTGTAAAAACCGACAAAGCCAGCGGCATAGTGAACGACGCCAACGACTGGGCAATTGAAACTATGAACAACCCGAAATACCCACTGGAACTACTACAGCGCGTCATCACCGTCAGTTTAGAAACCATGAAAATAGTCAATAACTTACCCGCCTTAGACATAGATTAAAGAAGGAATAACACATGCTATTAGGGAAGATAGAAAAACTGTCTATACGTGAGCCGTTAGAAGCCTGTCTAACTGATTCACACACTACGTTATTTAACCTAGCGGAAGCGCCAGTCGCACAAACCTTATAACCAAGGAGGGTTTTGATTTGTCAAATACGAATGAGACCGCTCTTTATGTTTTGGGATTTACTGTACTTTTTTGCATGGTGCTGTCATATCTCACGTTTTTAAGATTTGAAAGTGAGAATATAAAAAAGGAAGGGCTGAATTTTACTTTAATTGGTGCTTTGTGTTTTATTTTTAGGCCATTAAGGTTTTTTTGGTCTTTTCTTAGAGAAACACTCTTTTTAATTGAGAATCTTTTCAGTGCTGAAGTGATCAAGAAAACGGCTAAAAACATAGCTTCTCCTATTTCATTATTTAAAATTTTGATTTTTCCTTTTAAATTTATAGGTGTGTTTTTTTGGAGGGTGATTTTTATTTTACCCTTTGAATTTATAAATGTGGTGTTTTGGTGGGGGGTTTTGATTTTAAAAAAAATTATGTGCTATGAGTGGAGGTTGCCAATACATTGGAACTTTGGAAACCTTGTTTTAACTTTTTTTGTTTTAATTTTTTTTGTTTTATATGGTGGGTATTTTTGGTCTCTAATATATAAAGTTGATATCTTTCTTATCTTGTCATTGTTTTTTGTATTAACTTTTTTCTCTCTTGCTACTTTTGTTTTGCAGTATGTGTATAAAAAAATGAAATATATTTTTTATTTTTTCGTTTTTTTAAATGTCGTAACGATAACCTTATCCCCTTATTTTACATCTGATTTCTTTTCCTATTATTCTGATGTTTCACCAGAGAAAGTAACACGTTTGCTGTATTTTATTAATGTGGTTGCTTACGTTTTTTGTTTTTATTTACTTTTTTATGTTGTCTATTGTTTTTTTTTCATATGTCTTATTTTTTTGAAGTTTTACTTCTTTTTGTATGCAAGATTTGATTTTTTTGTTGAAAGGCCTAAGCCAAATCCCATTAGGGATTTGTGTACAGGTAATTGGTTTGTTGTGCTTATGATACTGTGCTTTCTGAGTGTTCCTTTTGCTGTTTTTGGTAAAATTTTGGGCAGTCCTAGTTATCGTTTTGAGCAAATCATGTCTGAATATATGTTTACCGACAATAATGGCCGTTGTCATGATTTGAATAGCAAGGATAAAATTTATTTTTATGAGCAAGGAAGGGTTCTGCAATACATTCCAAAAAAAGAGGATCAAGATGAAGAGGAATATAGAGTTAAATACATAGACTATCAATGTAAGAATAAATCCAAAAATGAATCAAACGAGAATAAGTTAAAAGAAAATCAGTTAAAAGAGACGACACAATAAAAGCTCTGCATCTTTGGAAATATTATCAGCAATATGCAGGATTAGATTCTTTTTTACCCTAGCACCTGCCAATAACCTGTTTTATCGCCTCCACACGGGCTAATTTTCCTGCTTACTGTCGTTTGTTAATTGCACACGTAATGGTGCTCACGTCTTTGTTTAATGCAGTGGCAAGTTGTTGGCGTGTCGTCTGGGGGTTGCTTTGCATTAATACGAGAATCGCCTTGGGCTTTTCAGTGCTGACAAGTTTACAGGAGCATTTTGTGTTTCCTTTTACTTTATAGGGCTTACTTGAAAAAGTTAATAAGACCATTTTGTTATATCAGTTATCCAAATAAACGATTTTGGGAATAATGATAAAACCGTAAGAGAAAGGTATTGAGCCAAAATGGATTGGTTTTTGCTTAATCCTAGTGCGTATTTTAGGTGTCATTTTGGCCTCGCGATGGGATTTGAGGAGAATCTCAGTGAGAAAGCAGTCACATTGTCCCTAATTGGTGCGAGTCACCCTGCATAGTGCGTGGGAGTCGGTATGGTTAGATTGACGGATACACAACACCTGTTGCCAAAAAGGCAACAAATCACACCTTAAAAGACAACTTTAAAAAGCGTTTTATGAAAGTGTCATCAAGTTGAAATAACTGGAGTCACAAAATGAACGCACAATCCCCAATATCATTATTATTAAACTGGAGATTGCACTTAATTGTTATTCTATTTTCCGTCATTGCGGAATGGATAGGCATTCAGAGCATCCCCATTGCGAACGCAAAACTCTTATTTTTACCCTTGTTCTATGTCTTTCTATTTTGTCTTTTGTTGAACCCAAATATCATTGGGGCGGCGGCTAAGGTCATCAGCAAGAAAAATGCCGCCATTGCGGCGCCCATTATTAGTATTGCCATCCTGCCTTTTATTGCTAAGTTCGGTACCTTGATCGGCCCTGCTATTCCCAAAATTATGGACGCTGGTGCCGCTATGATTCTGCAAGAGTTAGGTAATTTAGGCACCATGTTGATTGCCATGTCTATCGCGGTATTGGTCTTTAAAATGGGCCGTGAAGCCATAGGGGCCACTTATTCGATTGCCCGTGAGCCAAATATTGCTCTGATTTCAGACCGTTATGGGCTGAAAAGCAGTGAGGGTATTGGTGTGATGGGCGTATATGTCATGGGAACCTTGTTTGGCACCTTGTATTTTTCATTGCTTGCTGGGTTTCTGGCGTCAACCGGTTGGATGGATATTCGAGCCCTTGCAATGGCGTGCGGTGTTGGCAGTGGCAGTATGACGGCAGCTTGTTCAGGCAGTTTGGCCGCATCGGTTCCAGATATGAAAGAAGACATTCTTGCTTTTGCCGGGGCCAGTAACCTTTTGACGAATGCTACTGGGCTGTATGTGGCCATCTTTATTGCCTTACCCTTTGCTGAATGGTTCTACAAGAAACTGGCCAGTAAACAAACACACGCAGAAACCCATGTCACCAACCAGCCATCAGACGATGAGGTAAGTAAAAATGCTTGATCAAGCCGTTAATCATGATGCTAATAATCAGCCTGAAGAAGTGAAACTGAATTTATCAGAAAGTGCGATCACCTTGATAGTGGTTGCTATTGTCAGTCTCTTTGCCAACTGGGCGGGCACTGGCGTGAATCCGCTTCAGGCCTTGCCTGCGATGTTAATTTTGTACGCCATGATCTTTGTCGGGCTCTTGCTGACTAAGTATGTCCCCATCCGTTTTCCTGCGGTTGCATGGGTTTCTTTGCTCAGTGTTTTGTTGACCATTCCCCTTTCCCCTGTCTCTGGGGTGATTCTTAGTGAGCTAAAAGAGCTGAACTTTTTATCTATCGTGACGCCCGTTTTAGCCTATGCGGCGATGGCCATTTCGCAAATGGAAGTGGCTGTTTTTAAACGTTCAGGTATTAAAATTATCGTTATTTCGTTACTGGTGTTTACGGGCACTTATGTCGGTTCTGCCTTGGTCGCGAACCTGTTTCTATAGGTTATTAACCCTCAATCACAATCACAATCACACAGAACAGCAGGAATGCTGTTCTGTATTTCAGCGAAATTTTGTCCTTTTGTTGCTTTTACGGCAACAAAAAATCGCCTCTCTTGTCATGTTAAATATCGTCATAATGGCCATGATTAACACAGCAAAGATAAATCGGTAGGTATTGAACTATGCAAGATGCAATTGGTGTCATTGGGTTAGGGAATATGGGGCGCAATATGGCGGCGACCTTAGTAAAAAAAGCCTTTACTCTTTATGGTTTTGATTTGTCTGAAGAAGCACGTCAGTTAGCCTCAGAGCAAGGCATTGCGGTGGTAAAAGAGATTTCAGAGTTGGCTGAGAAGTGCTCTGTTATCATCTTATCTCTGCCCAAAGCGGAGCATGTTGAAGCGGTTTGTCTTGGCAAACAGGGACTGAAAGCCCTGCTTAAAGAAGGCAGCAAGGTTATTGATACCACCACTTCTGTGGCGGAAACCAGCCGTAAGGTAGCGAATGAGTTGCAATCCATCGGAGTGGAATTTGTTGATGCCCCTGTATCTGGCGGGCCAGCGGGGGCCGCAGCAGGAACCATGAGTATGGTGGTGGGTGGCAGTAAGGAGGCTTATGAAGCCTTGCTTCCTATCTTTGAGGCAATGACTCGGGTGCGCATTCACGTTGGTGAAGTGGGTGCGGGAAACATAGCTAAAATTGCCAATAATCTATTGGCAGCGGCACATCTGATTACCACGGCGGAAGCCGTTTCTATGGCAGAAAAAGCGGGACTGGATCCACAGCAAGCACTGCAAGCCATTAGTGCTGGTTCGGGCAGCAGTGCGGCGAGTCAGGTCATGTTTCCTAATTGGGTGATGAACAAGGCTTATAACTCAGGCTTTACTATGGCGTTAATGCGTAAAGACGTTGGTCTGGCGAAAGACTTAGCCGAATCCCTTGGATTAGATCTGCCTATGTTGCAAAAGACCGCAGAACTGTGGCGCGCGAGTGACGGTAAAGTAGGTGCTGCTGAGGATTTCTGTGCCATTGTTAAATGTACGGACCCAGAACTATTCGGTGAGGAAGGATAGCAATGAAAGAGCAATATAATGCCATCATCCGTCAATACTGGGACGATGTAAAAACGGTCAAAAACTTTGTCGGTGGTGAATTTGTTTCCGGTAAGGGGAGCAAGGTGGTTATTCACAGTGCGCACGATGAAAGTGAATTATTGAGTTATCCCGATGCCGATGCCAGCATTATTGACATGGCCGATAAGGCCGCACAACTGGCTCGTAAAGCATGGTGGGGTCTGACGGCACAGGCGCGTGGTCAGGTTATGTTTCGTATTGGTGCTAAGCTGCGCGACAATTTAGAAGATTTAGCGATTGTCGAAGCCTATTCTTCCAATAAGCCAATTCGTGATGCGAACGTGGAAGTGGCGAAAGTAGCAGAAATGTTCGAATACTATGCTGGCTGGACGGATAAATTGCACGGTGACGTGATTCCCGTGCCAACTTCGCACCTTAATTATGTGACGTATCAGCCTTTAGGGACTGTGTTGCAGATCACGCCGTGGAATGCACCTATCTTTACTTGTGGTTGGCAGCTAGCGCCGGCGATTGCGGCGGGCAATGCGGTTATTTTGAAACCTTCTGAGTTAACCCCTGTTTCTTCTATTCTGGTGGCAGCCTTGGCAGAGCAAGCGGGACTGCCGAAAGGTTTGATCAATGTGATTGCCGGTTATGGCCATACAGCGGGTCAAGCGGCGATTCAAAACGCGGACATTCGTAAAGTGGTGTTTGTTGGCTCGCCTGCCACGGGCAAGAAAATTGCCATGACTTCTGCTGAGCGTGGTATCCCATGTGTGTTGGAATTGGGGGGTAAATCGGCCAATATTGTCTTTGAAGACGCTGATCTTGATTTGGCGGTTCGCGGTGCCCAAGCGGCGATCTTTGCGGGAGCGGGGCAGAGTTGTGTGTCTGGCTCACGTTTGTTGGTGCAAGAGTCAATTTATAATGAATTTTGTACCGCAGTAGCGCAAGCGGCGAAACATTTTATCATTGGTGATCCCTTGTCTGTAGAGACGCAAGTTGGCCCCATTAACAACGCTAAGCAATACGCTCATGTGACCAAAATGCTTGATGTGGCGAAAGCAGAAGGGGCAAAAGTGGTGGATAATGGTTTACCCAGCGTTCCTGAAGGGACAGGTTTCTACGTCAATCCAACCCTGTTGAAAGGGCGAAATTCGATGGCCTGTGCGCAAGAAGAAATCTTTGGCCCTGTGGTGGTGGCGATTCCCTTTAAAGACGAGGATGACGCCATTGCGATTGCCAATGACAGTCGCTTTGGTTTGGCGGGGGCGGTCTGGACCAAAGATGTAGGTCGAGCGCACCGCATTGCCGACCAAGTAAAGGCGGGTACTTTCTGGATAAACAGTTATAAAACCATTAACGTAGCCTCTCCGTTCGGCGGCTTTGGTGACAGTGGTTATGGTCGCTCTTCTGGAATTGATGCACTTCGTGAATACAGTGAAGTAAAGAGTGTGTGGGTGGAGACAGCAAGAACACCCGCTATGAATTTTGGCTACGGTGCAAATTTAGGATAAACAGACTATGCAATTTAATCATCTTATGTTGGATGTTATCAAATGGAGAAAAGAGATCCATCAGCATCCCGAACTGGCTTTTCAGGAGCATAAAACCTCTAACAAGGTGGCAACCTTATTGAGAGAGTTTGGGGTTGATGAAGTCATTGAAGGAATTGGCGAAACCGGGGTCGTCGGTGTTATTAAAAACGGTGATGGTCCTAGCATAGGTTTGCGAGCCGATATGGATGCCTTGCCAATGCAAGAGCTAGGAGAAAGCCAGCATAAGTCACAGAACCAAGGCTGTATGCATGCCTGCGGTCACGATGGACATACCGCTATGTTATTAGGAGCGGCAAAATACCTTAGTGAGCATAGGTCTTTTAACGGCACGGTTTATTGTGTTTTTCAGCCGGCTGAGGAAGGCTATGCTGGTGCGCAAAAGATGATTGATGATGGTTTGTTTGAACGTTTTCAGATGGACGCCATATATGGTCTGCATAACTGGCCAGGCTTACCGGCTGGTGATATTGCGGTCAATGAAGGTGCCATTATGGCATCGGTTGATACCTTTGAAATTAGTGTTGAAGGAAAGGGCTGTCATGCCGCTATGCCGCACTTGGGGGTCGATCCTATTGTCTATGCGTCCGAGTTGGTGCTGGAATTGCAAACCATTGTGTCGCGCCGACTGTCGCCGCTGGAATCGGCGGTGGTCAGTGTTACGACTTTTCATAGTGGCGATGCCTTTAATGTGATACCTGAAGTGGCCTCTCTAACTGGATGTGTGCGGTGTTTGGCTCCTGAAACCCGTGTGCGTGTGGAAGCGCTCATTAAGGAGTATATGGATAGTGTGAATACCGCTGGCAAGGGGGTAACGGCGAAACTTACTTATCATAAAGGGTATCCTGTTACGAAAAACCATAAAGAGCATGCGCACATTGTTTACCAAAATGCCTTGTCTTTGGTGGGTGAAAATAAAGTGCACCTTAACCTTGATCCTTCAATGGCATCGGAAGATTTTTCTTTTATGCTACAAGCCTGTCCAGGAGCCTATTTTTGGCTGGGGGTGGATAAAGCCGGAGAAGAAACCGTGTCTTTGCACAATCCATATTATGACTTTAATGATGATGTGATTGAGACGGGGATTCGTTTTTGGTGTTCTCTGGTTGAAAATAGATTGTTAAAAAGAGACTGAAAGGCGGTAAATTAGTCGCAATTTAGAGAGTTAAAGCGACTGTCCTTGTTCAAGATTAGAAAATGGTAGTAAGTTTTGCTTACTGCCATTTTTTTGTCTGGGCATTTCGTGAAAGAGCAGAGAGGTAAAAGAGCGATGAAGGAAATTAATGATAAACGCGTCAGGTATTTCTATGAGGCCGTCTCTCTTGGAACAATACGTGCCGCGGCAGACAAATTGGATGTGGCGCCATCCGCGGTCAGTAGACAGATTGCCCATCTTGAAGAAGAACTGGCCTGCATTTTAATTGAGCGAAATCGTAAAGGGGTTTGTCCAACAGAAGCGGGGCAAATTTTATTACGTTATTTTCGCGAAACCACTTCACATAAAGAGTCCTGCCTTGCGGATATTGAAGCCTTGCAAGGTCTTAAGTCAGGGCATATTTCTTTGGCATTGGGGGAGGGCTTCATTGGCGATATTATGTCTCGTGCTTTGCCTGAATTCCAGAAGCGTTATCCTAATCTGACCTTATCAATTCATATTGCAGGTACCAATGAACTGATTCGTAGAGTGCATGAAGATGAAGCACATATCGGTGTGTTATTTCATCCTCCGCATAATGAAAAATTGCGCTCTCATCAGATTTCCAGTCATCCCTTATGTGTCATTGTTCCTCCTGAGCACCCATTAACCCAGTTAAAGCGTCCAATAGAGCTTGAAGAAATTCTGCCTTATCAAATTGCTTTGCAAGAAAAAGAATTTGGTATTCGTCAACTGATTGCCGTCGCCGAGTTCAAGAACAGAGTAAGGTTTACCCCATGTATTACGGTAAATTCCATGTCTGTTGTAAAGGAATTTGTTCGCTCTGATATGGGGGTGACGATTTTACCTGAGTTTATTGTTAGACGAGAGGTAGCCGACGGTCATCTTATCTCCTTGCCAATCGTCGATCCTATCTTGTCATCCGGTGAGATTCATTTGGTAACGCGCATTGGTAGACAGTTAACAGAAGCGCCATTGGCCCTGCTAAATCATTTGCAAACTTGGATGAAGCATTTTGATAAGTAAGCGGGGAAATGGGCTTTAGAGGGGGATGGCATGTTTAGCCTTGCTGGCATCCATGCGGTTTTGTTGCGCTGACCCTATTGTCAGCGCTGCTTATTGCTATGTTTGTCTTAGCTCTATTTTGCCTTAGTTATCCATTGCTTGGTTTGTTGGCTGCGCTGTTTGGCTTGCGCTTGCGTCTAGCTGGTGCCAAAGGTTTGCTGCGTAATCCCGGGCCGGGCGTAACATCGGCTTTTGGCGCTGGCTTTTTCGCTTTTCTATTGCTGTTAGCTGAATTGGCCGCCGCATTGCCTGTTTTGGGCTTCTTAGGCTTTTTCGGTTTTTTCGGCTTAATAGGGCGCGTATCCAGTGTGGTATCTGGCAACATATGGGTTGGGAAAAAGTCATCAACATAGCGACGCTCGATGAGCTTTTGGGTGAGTCGCTCAATGGCTTTGAGTTGATCCAGTTCGTCAGCAGATACTAAAGAGATGGCTTGCCCAGTGGCGCTGGCTCGACCTGTACGACCAATACGATGAACATAGTCTTCCGCCACATCAGGTAAATCGAAATTCACCACATGAGGTAACTCTTCGATATCAATGCCGCGTGCGGCAATGTCGGTGGCGACCAAAATACGAATACGGCCTTCTTTAAAGTCTGATAAGGCACGGGTTCTCGCTCCTTGGCTTTTGTTGCCATGAATGGCACTGGCGCGGATGCCAGCGTCTTCTAATTGTTTGGTGATCTTGTTGGCACCGTGTTTGGTACGAGAAAAAACCAAGGCTTGTTGCCATTGCCCTTGGGCAATCAAGTCGATCAATAAGTGGATTTTTTGTTTTTTATCCACTGGGTGTAGCCATTGTTCAACGGATTTTGCTGTCGCATTTCGTGGTGTAACGGAAATTTCCACAGGATGGTTCACTAAACCTTTGGCCAGATCTCGAATCTCTTGCGAGAAAGTCGCTGAGAAAAGAAGGTTTTGGCGCTTTTTCGGCAAAATCGCCAGCACGCGTTTGATGTCGTGAATGAAGCCCATGTCCAACATGCGATCCGCTTCATCCAATACCAAGACTTCAAGTTGGTCAAATTTGATGGCGTTTTGTTGGTACAAATCCAATAAGCGGCCCGGTGTGGCGACTAGTATGTCTGCACCACGGCGCAAGGCCATCATTTGTGGGTTGATTTTGACACCACCAAATACCACGCAGGATTTTAACGGCAAATGCTGACCGTACTGTTTTACGCTCTCACCTACTTGCGCAGCCAATTCACGGGTTGGTGCTAATACCAGCGCACGCACTTGGTTGTGGTTGGCCAGTTTGCCCGCACTTAATCTTTCTAAAAGAGGCAAGGTGAAACCAGCGGTTTTTCCAGTACCCGTTTGCGCGGCGGCCATGACGTCTTGACCTTCTAAAATGTCTGGAATGGCTTGCGCTTGAATGGGCGAGGGTGTGCTGTAGCCTTGTTCTTCAATGGCTTTAAGAATCGGTGCTGACAGACCCAGTTGATTGAAACTCATAGATGTACTCGTGTCATGACAAAGGCAGGTGTACAGACAGGCTGTACAAGAATTGCGCGAAGCTTACCCTATATTCTCTTGTGTCGCCATTAAAGATGACTTAAGTCGCTTTTTTTTAAACGTAAATTCGCTACCATGATGAAGCAAAGTGACCTTATACGTTGAAGGACAAAGAGATTGGATCAAGTAAAGCAGGTAATCATAGCGGGTGCTGGCATTGGTGGGTTAACCGCTGCCTTAGCTTTGGCGCAAGGTGGTAGGCAAGTTGTGGTCTGTGAACAAGCCACGCAGTTAGGGGAAGTGGGCGCAGGTTTACAGATTAGTCCGAACGCCAGCAAGGTATTACGTGCCTTGGGTTTGCAAGGCAGATTGCAAGCTCTCGCCTTTGAACCCCAATACGCCAGTATTCGTGATTATCGCAGTGGCGAATATTATCTGCGCGCGCCTTTGGGTAAAGCGGCGGAATTCCGCTATCGCGCACCTTATTGGCATTTGCATCGTGCGGATTTACACGCCGTGTTGGCAGAGGCTTGTCAGTCTGCTGGTGTATCCATCCGTTTGAATTCACCTGTGATGAGTTATCAACAAGAAGCGGATAAAGTGGTGTTGCAACTTGCTAATGGCGAAACCCTTACCGGAGATGTGCTGATCGGTGCGGATGGTATCCGCTCAAAAATTCGCGAACATTTGTTGGGCCCAGAGCAACCGACCTTCATGGGGCAAGTGGCGTGGCGAGGTGTGATTCCTGTCGATGATTTGGCAGTAGCCATCAAGCCTGAAGCCTGTGTTTGGGCTGGGCCTGGTAAGCATCTAGTGACTTACTATGTAAGTGGTGGTAAGCAAGTGAACTTTGTGGCGGTGGAAGAGAAAGCCGTCTGGCGGTCTGAATCATGGCGCGAAGAGGGCGACATTTCGCATTTGCGTCATGCCTTTGCGGATTGGCATCCACAAGTCACAGGTTTGTTGGACGCTGCGAAAAGCAGTTTTATCTGGTCACTCAATGCTCGAGCTGAGCTAAGCAAATGGCATGACAATCGAGTGGGATTATTGGGCGATGCTTGTCATCCTATGTTGCCCTTTATGGCACAAGGTGCGGCCATGGCGATAGAGGATGCTTATGTGTTGGCCAAGCAGCTCGGTGAGCATGATGTACCTACAGCTCTAATGAATTATGAAGCCATTCGCAAACCCAGAACGACTAAAATTCAACAAATGTCTGCGGCCAATGCAGGCTTGTATCATATGCATGGCGGTGTGTTAGGCAAAGCCAAACTTAAAGCCATGCAGCTTGCTACTGCTGTGGCACCTAAGATTATTCAGTCTAAGTTAGACTTTGTTTATGGTCATGATGTCACAAGCTAATCAAACACAAGAAAAGCGAGCTTGTAGTGAATAAAGCGGAATATCGCTTCCTCATGGATTAAAGTGTTGTCACTGGCGCTGGTTGGTTATGTGCAGTACTCTTGCTTGAGGCGGCGGCTTTAGCAGAAGTATTCAGGTTTTTGCGTCACCGTACGTACCCTTAAAGGGCATGATTAATAAGGACATCCATTGAAACAGGCCAGTCATTTTAAAGCCGAAGCCATTTTAGTCTTGGTAACCATTATTGCCGGTCTTGGTTGGATTTTTTCAAAAGAAGCTCTAGTCGGCCTGCCACCTTTATTTTTCATGGGGATGCGCTTTTTGGTAGCGGGTTTTGTCTTGTTTCTAGTAGGACAAAAGTTCTTTTATGGCTTGAACTGGCAAAGTGTTCGTCAAGCTTGCTTAGTTGGTGTCTTGTTTGGCGTCACCATGATGTTTTGGGTGACAGGTTTGGATCAAGGTTCAAACTTGGGAGTAGGCGCTTTTATTACTAGCCTAGGCGTGGTGTTAGCTCCTTTGGTCGCGCATTTTATGTTTGCTGAACGAACGCCAATGAGTATTTGGGTCGCTTTACCTTTTGCCGTGATAGGTTTGGGCTTTTTGGCTTTGAACAACGGATTGGATTTTGAATTAGCGCATTTTTATTTTTTAGCTGCCGCCTTGGGTTCCGCTTTACAGCTTAACCTTTTGGCACGTTTTTCTTTGCGCATGCATGTTCTGGTATTGACGGCCATTCAATTATTCACCGCAGGTGGCGTGTTGCTTGGGTTGTCTTTGCTATTTGAGACGCTACCCCATAGTATCAGTGTTAGTGTTGCAGGTTGGTTTTTGGCCAGCGCTTTAATTGCCAGTAGTTTACGTTTTTTATTGCAAACCTACGGCATGAGTCTTACCCCAGTTAGTCATGCTGCCGTGATCATCAATCTTGAGCCAGTCTGGGCGGCTATTTTCGCTGTGTTTTGGTTCAATGAAACGATGAATGTAGGACAAATATTTGGCTGTATGCTGATTTTTGTTGCCATGTTGGTGAGCCGTTGGCCGCAAGTTCGCTCTATATTACGTCGTTTTAAGCTTGGTTAATCGGGGAGAATCTGATCGATCACTTGGTTGTAAAGCCTTGTGACTTCCTGACTAAGAGGGCGCTGCTGAAATTCCCAGCGGGCGAACAAACCTTCAGTTAAAGTCACCAAGATTTCGATTTTCGCGCTGGCTTCAGCCTCAGTCATTTCCGGTACTTTCTTTTGTAGTAAGGTTACCGCATGCTTATGGAGGCGCGTTTGTGAGTCCTGACATATCTTGAATACTACTGGATTGCGCGCTGCTTCGGCTTGGATTTCAGCATGCATAACGCGGATTTTATAGGTTTCCTCACTGTCGTCCAGAAAGTGACGATCTAGCCATTTTTCTTTATCTAGAAAGGATGACATAAAGTGTAATTTTTTCTGTGTAGACTGCTCAACTAGGGCGCGAATAATGTCATCTTTGTGGGCAAAGTAACGATAAATTTGTCCCACACTTAACCCTGCGGATTTGGCAATCTCACTCATACTGGCTTTGTGGAAACCTTTAGTCAGTACATGTTGTTCCGTAGCATCAATAATTTTTTGGATGCGTTGGTCCTTGTGACAAGGCTCTTTATTACTTCTCATTTATTTGCACGTTTAGATCGTATATTTGGGATTTGGCTTAGATTATAGTTTTGTGAATGATCATTCTCAATGTTTCTAAAGGAAGTCTCCTCAATGTTGTCTAAATTCAAATACGCATCAGCTTTATTGCTTATATTATTACTGGCGGGCTGTCAGGAAGAACCGGCAAAGTCTGCAAATAATGCTGCAGCCGCTCCAAAAGTAGCGGTGGGTGTCATTACCATAGAACCACAAGCGGCAGAACTCGTTGCAGAATTGCCAGGTCGAACTACCTCCAGTCTGGTGGCGGAAATTCGCCCGCAAGTGGGCGGCATTGTCGAAAAGCGTTTCTTTGAAGAAGGGCAAGACGTTAAAACGGGTGACGTTTTATATGAGTTGGATGATGCCACTTACTTGTCTGCCTATAAGCAAGCTCAAGCGGACCTAGAGTCCAGTCGGGCCAGTCTAAAATCCGCTCAACTTAGATATGAACGTTATCAAGAACTGCGTAAGCAGAATAATGTCTCTCAACAAGATTTGGATGATGCTCAAGTCGCTTATTTGGAAGCCAAAGCCAGTCAGAGGGGGTCCGAAGCGGCTTTAGAAAGCGCCAAGATCAACCTAGGCTATACCAAAATTCGTGCTCCGATTGATGGCCGCATTGGTATTTCGCAGGTGACGGTTGGTGCTTTGGTTACTGGTAGTCAAACTACTGTGATGACAACTATACGTTCTTTAGATCCTATTTTCGTTGATCTAGCGCAAACCAGCTTGGATCAGCTAAAACAGCGTAACTTGCTTAAGCAAGAAGAAGTGGAAAGAGGCTCAAACCGCGTTACCTTAGTGTTAGAAGATGGTACCAAGTACGAATATCAAGGTCAGTTAAAAGCACGTGAAGTCAGTGTGGATGAAAATACCGGCAGTGTGACCTTGCGTGCTGAGTTTCCTAATCCTGATGATTTGTTATTGCCCGGCATGTTTGTGCGCGGCTTTGTACATGAGGCCACTCATACTCAAGCTTTGTTAGTTCCTCAACAGGGTGTAACGCGTGACGTGAAAGGTAACCCAATCGCTTATGTAGTGAACGATAAAAATGTAGTAGAGAAGCGCATTCTGACTGTTGACCGTGCTATTGGTAATCAGTGGTTGGTATTGTCGGGTATCAATGCCGGCGACAAAGTGATTGTGGAAGGTTCTTTGAAAGTTCGTACTGGAAGCGAAGTGACGACTTCTCCAATGGTACGTGATCCTGAAACGGGTGAAATTGTATCCAGCGATAAGACTTCCGCAGCACAAGGGAATTAATCTATGTTTGCTCAGTTTTTTATTAATCGACCTGTATTTGCGTGGGTAATTTCCATTGCGATCATGTTGGTAGGTTTGGCGTCTATTAATAACTTGCCGATTGCACAATACCCAAATGTGGCACCACCAACCATTAGCATTAGTGCTACTTATTCCGGGGCTTCTGCGGAAACGGTTGAAAACAGTGTGACGCAAATCTTAGAACAACAGCTTACTGGTTTGGATGGCTTGTTGTATTTTTCTTCTTCGAGTAGTTCATCTGGTAGTGCCACTATTAATGTGACCTTTGAACAGGGAACAGACGCAGATATTGCTCAGGTGCAAGTGCAGAATAAGATTCAACAAGTGACTTCCAGCTTACCCAATTCGGTTCAACAAAATGGTGTAACAGTTGCTAAGTCAAATTCGGATTTTTTACTGGTTGCAGCCTTGTATGATGAAACGGATAACGATACGGCCAATGATATATCGGATTATTTAGTATCCAGTATTCAGGATCCGGTTGCACGTGTTGATGGCGTGGGAAGCGTACGTGTTTTTGGTGCTGAGTATGCCATGCGTATTTGGTTGGATCCCTTAAAATTGGCCTCGTATAAGTTAATGCCATCTGATGTTTCAGCGGCCATTGAAGCGCAAAATACTCAAGTTGCCGCAGGCAGTTTGGGGGCTTATCCAATTATTAAGGGCCAAGAGCTTAACGTTACTGTGACAGCTCAATCCAAACTGCAAACAGCAGATCAATTTAAAAACATCATTTTGACTTATGATGACAGCGGCGCCACGGTACGTTTGAGTGACGTGGCTAAAGTGGAATTAGGCAGTGAATCTTATTCCTTTATCCCACGCTTGAATGGTCACCCAGCCTCAGGTATTGCTGTGATGTTGGCACCAGGTGCTAACGCATTGTCGACATCGGAAGCGGTGAAAAATGCTTTGGGCAGTTTGGAAAAAAACCTCCCAGACGGGTATAAACTCTCTTACCCTGTAGACAATACTAGCTTTATTAAAATCTCCATTGAAGAAGTGGTAAAAACCTTGTTTGAAGCCATCGCTTTGGTGGTGATTGTGATGTTTGTCTTCTTGCAGAATTGGCGAGCCACCTTAATTCCTGCCATTGCAGTTCCTGTCGTGTTGTTAGGCACCTTTGGGGTATTGGAGCTGTTTAGCTTTTCCATTAATACTTTGACCATGTTCGGTATCGTGTTATCGATTGGTCTGCTGGTGGACGACGCTATTGTGGTAGTGGAAAACGTGGAACGTATCATGGAAGAGGAAAAACTGTCGGCCCGTGAAGCGACGATCAAATCCATGAAAGAAATCACCAGTGCTTTGATCGGTATTGCTGTTGTCTTATCGGCGGTATTTTTGCCAATGGCCTTTTTCAGTGGTTCTACTGGAGTAATTTATCGTCAGTTCTCAGTGACTATTGTGGCGGCAATGACACTGTCTGTATTAGTGGCATTGACTTTGACTCCCGCCTTGTGTGCGACCATGCTCAAACCCAATCATCATGATGAGAAAAAAGGTCTAGGTGCTTGGTTTAACCGTAATTTTGATCGTTTCACCAATAAATATTTTGGTGGCGTGAGCAGTATCATCAAGCGTCCATTTCGTTGGATGCTGGTTTATGGTGCCATAGTAGCCGGTTTGAGTGGTTTGATGATGAACTTGCCATCTGGTTTCTTGCCAACTGAAGACCAAGGGCGAGTGATGGTGATGGTATCATTACCAGAAGGCGCTTCTATGTCTCGTACCGATAAGATAATGCGTCAAATCGAACAACATTTCATGGTAGCGGAAAAAGCGAATGTAGATGCTATTTTCACTATTTCTGGCTTTAACTTTATGGGTACAGGGCAAAACGCAGGCCTGGCTTTCGTTGCATTGAAAGATTGGAGTCAACGAATTGGCCCCGCCAATAGTGCGAGTGCGATTGTAGGTCGCTCTTATGGTGCTTTTGCAGGTATCAAGGATGCGATGATTTTTTCTTTGATTCCGCCGTCTATCCAAGGATTGGGGCAAAGTAATGGTTTTACCTTTCAGCTATTAGCTTCGGGTAATACTGATCGAAGTACCTTAATGGCGATGCGTGATTCTTTATTACAAGACGCTAATGCTAGCCCACTATTAGCCGGGGTGCGTTTAGGTGCACAATCAGAAGCACCCCAGTTGCATATTGATATCGACCAGGAAAAAGCATCGGCTCTAGGGCTGTCTATGGCGGATATCAGCTCGACACTCAGTAGCGCTTGGGCTGGTAGTTATGTCAATGATTTTGTGGATCGAGGTCGTGTAAAAACGGTGTACATGCAAGGTGAAGCGGAATATCGTTCATCACCGGAAGACTTACAGCACTGGTATGTACGTGGAAGTGATAACACCATGACGCCTTTTTCTGCGTTCGCTAAAAGTGAGTGGACTTATGGGCCTAAAACTCTGACTCGTTTTAATGGCACGGCGTCTTACGAAATTCAAGGTTCTGGCGCCAATGGCGTTAGCTCGGGTGCGGCAATGGATGAGTTGCAACGTTTGGCGAATGCTTTGCCTGCAGGTACAACGGGGGCATGGAGTGGTTTGTCCTATCAAGAACGTTTGTCTAGCGGTCAAACGCAAATGCTTTATGCGATTTCCATCTTAGTGGTGTTTTTATGTTTGGCAGCGCTTTATGAAAGTTGGACGGTACCATTATCTGTCATATTGGTGATCCCACTGGGGGTGATAGGTTCTGCTGCTGCAGCGCATTTACGTGGATTGGAAAACGATGTGTATTTTCAGGTGGCCTTATTGACAACCATAGGTTTGTCTTCGAAAAACGCTATTTTGATCGTTGAATTTGCGGAAGCAGGTTACCGTAGAGGAATGAATGTATGGGATGCAGCAGCACAAGCAGCACGTTTGCGTCTGCGTCCAATTATTATGACTTCCATGGCTTTTGTCGTAGGTACTTTACCTTTGGCCCTATCTACTGGAGCTGGGGCAAACAGCCGAATCTCGATTGGCTCAGGTATTGTTGGTGGTACTTTGACGGCCACTTTCTTAGCTATCTTTTTTGTGCCTTTATTCTTCGTTATTGTACGTCGTATTTTTTCAAAACGACCAGAAGCTTTGTCGACTGTTAAGGCTGAAGAGTAAGTTAAGACTGGATAAACAGTAAAAAAACAAAAGTAAAAGAACAAAAAAAAGGAGCCTTGATTTTCTTGGCTCCTTTTTTGTTTGGCTGATATTCGTTTATTTTATAGTCGTTTGTTTTATAGTCGTTTTTTATAGTCGTTGTAGACCCCACAACAAATACAAGCCACCTAAAACAGAAGCTACCATACCGGCTGGGATTTCTTGCGGATAGAGCCATTGTCTGCCTAACCAATCAGCAAATAACATTAAGAAGCTGCCTACTAAGGCCGCAGCAAGCAAATGTTCTTTAGCGCGATTAAAGCCTAATATGCGAGCTAGATGTGGGGCCATTAGACCAACAAAGCTGAGTGGTCCAACCACTAAGGTTGCAGAAACAGTTAAGCAAGCTGAAAGAGCCAAGAGTAACAATCTCGAACGACTTACTTTCATTCCTAACGACTGGGCGCTTGCTTGGCCTAAAGGTAAAATGTCTAACCACTTTGTAAACAGAAAAACCAAACATACCAATGCTATGGTAATGACCAGTGTCATGAGTAAGGTTTGATAAGTGACGTTGTAAGTTGAACCTGACATCCATGCAAGGAATTGATAGTTTCTCGGATCACCGCCTGCTAGGATGATGGTTTGAATCGCATGCATCAAAGCGGTAATGGCGACACCAGTTAATAAGACCCGTTCAGGTTGGAAGCCAGACTTACGGTTTAGCAAAACAATAATCAGCATGCTTAATACCGCTCCGATCAAACCACTTATGTACATTCCTGTAATCCCAGTAGCCAGGCCCGTATACAAGGATAGAATTAAACCAATAGCCGTACCTGAGCTAATACCAATCACTTCCGGGCTCGCCATAGGGTTACCACTGATGCGTTGAATAATGGTACCAGCTACGGCCAACATAGTGCCACCTAACACTGCAGTTAATAATCTGGGTAAACGCCAATCAAGCATGGACCAGTCACCATTGAGTACTAGCCATTGCCAGCCTTGGTTTTGCACTGAGAAGGTGGAAAAAATCCCTACTCCTAAAAACAGTATCAGTGCCGTGAGTAACAGGGATGTTCTGCTAAAATAGCGTATTTTGGGCGTGTGGCGGGTCAGTACCGTTTCGGTCTGAGTTTGGTTTTTCATGGAGAGTTTGGGCAATAGCCACAACATTAGTGGTGCCCCTAATACTGCTGTGGCGGCACCGGTTTGAACATACATCGGCATGTAACCCGGTAGTGCTTGTATTAACAAGTCTGCCAATGTGAGCAGTAAGGCGCCTATGATCATGGCGATGATGAGTTTGGGCGCCAGTCGACGTACGCCCAACAGGCGTGTGATTGCAGGCGCTGCTAAGCCAATAAAGCCAATTACCCCCACACTTGCCACTACCCATGAGGTTAATAACACCGCTAAACCTAGGCAAATAAAGCGTAGTTTAGCTAAAGATACGCCCAAACTTTTTGCACCTGATTCCGTTAACTCCAATAGACTTAAAGGCTTGAGGAAGAGAAAAGCAGCGCCAATTGCGAGGATGACTTTAGGAAATAAGTAATGAACATTTTCCCAACCAGTCTGTACCAGAGAGCCCGCTCCCCAAATCATTAAACCTGAGAGTTGTTCTTGATTCAGAATCAAAAGAACCGTACTAAAGGCACCAAAATAGAGATTAATCACCAAACCTGTTATGACCACAATGGTGGGGGATAGAGCACGTCGCCATGACAAAGCAAAGACCAGTGCCATAGTGATTAAGCCTCCCATCAGAGCAACCAGACTGTGTGATATTTCGATTAACCAAGGGGCGTATAAGGTGGCTAGCATTAAGCTAAAACTGGCGCCAGTTGCGACCCCTAAAGTGGAGGGTGAAGCAATAGGGTTGCGTAAAACTTGTTGCATTAACACGCCAGCGACTGCCAGAGCGGCACCACAAATTAGGGTAGTAAAGACCCTTGGCCACCAAGTCAAAGATAACTTTATCGAGACGACTGACTGCCAGTCCGTATTGGTCATACTTTGTATCGCCAAATTTAGTGGTAATTGTGCCGTCAGTTGTGCATAGCTAATGGCCAATACGGCTAATAAGAGAAGAGTGATGAAGCTAAAAGGTAGAACACGCATTAGTTTGCCTCCTGCTCTTGTATAGCGGACGTTATAAGCTTGGCAAAGCGCACAGTAGACGGAATTCCACCAAAGCTCCATACTGGTTCAATGTTCAATACTGGGTGCCCCGATTCTTTAATTAAGTATTGCCAGAGTTGATCATGTTCAAGATGTTCTCTGGTACCCGCAGGAAGTGGATCCACCACCACAAATTGCCCTTTCATGCCCAATAACTGGTCAATACCAATTAGGCTAAAGCCCCAAGAATTTGTCTTCCCATCCCAAGCATTTTTGATGCCTAGCTGATTCAGAGCAATTTGAAACATGCTGTTTTGACCGAATATGCGTACATGACGAGTATCCATAAACTGAATCATCAGTAGATTGGTTTTAGGTTTGCTTGATAATGACTTCTTAAGTTGCTGAAAGGTGTCTTTAGAGGTTTGAATGAGTTGCTTTGCAACCTCTTCTTTACCAATGGCAGATGCCATGGTTTGAGTAAAGTCTTCTAGCGCTTGCCAGTTCGCTTTGCCATCAGCATAGATAGAAATTGCGGTAACTGGGGCGATTTTTTCCAGCCTAGTTTGGTGATATTGATAAGCTGGGGAGACAAATATGTGGTCGGGTTTTATCTCTGCTAAACGCTCCAAATTAGGTTGCGTTCGTAAACCGATATCAACCGTCTCTGCTGGAATTTTAGGCTCTTTAACCCACGCATTATAAGTGGCTACATCTGTGGCTCCGACTGGTGTTACTCCTAAACCTAGTAAGGTTTCAGTGTGAGACCAGTCAATGGCTGCGAAGCGTTGTGACTCAGCATGCAGGGTCCAACTGCTTAGGCACAAGAATAAGCTCATCAGCCCTAAGCGTATTATCGAGTGAACAATCATGGGAATTCTCATTAAGTTGAGTGTCGAGGCTGTTAAATTGGCATGGCAACTGGGTAGCCTGCAGGGTGATCAGCCACGTGCATGTCAATATCGTAAATCTGTTTTAAATGTTGTTGATCGAATAGCTCATCGACAGCGCCAGCCGCAATTAGCTTGCCGCTGTGTAAGGCAATAATTTCATCGCAAAAACGAGCCGCCATATTGATGTCATGGATAACAATAATGACGCCAAGATTGAGCTGTTGGCTCAGCTTTTTGATCAGTTTTAACATGTCGACTTGATGCGCTATGTCTAAAGCAGAAAGAGGTTCGTCAAGCAGCAAATATTCGGAACGTTGAGCCAGTAACATGGCGAGCCACAGACGTTGGCGCTCACCTCCAGATAGGGTATCCACCATACGATCTGCGTAATCCGAGGTATCGGTTAACTGCATGGCTTCTTCAACAATGGCTTTGTCTTGCTTGGTTAAACGGCCTAACAAGCCATGCCAAGGGTAGCGCCCAAATCCGACCAAATCACGTCCAGTAAGTGTGTCTGTTGAAGGGGTATGTTGAGGGAGGTAAGCGACTTTTTGCGCAAATTTCTTACTCGGCCAAGCGGATAAAATTTTATTATCTAACATAACCTTGCCATCACTTGGTGATTCTTGCTGCGCCAAAAGTTTTAGTAGGGTCGATTTCCCTGAGCCATTGTGCCCGACCAAGGCGTAAATCTTACCGGGTTTAAATTGCATGGAAAAATCGGATAAAAGTGAGCGATCACCAACGCGGAACTGCAGATTCTTAGATTCAATCATTCTAGAAAGCCAAATTAGAGTTGAGTGAAAACTGAGCTTGTTATTAAACAAGCACACATTTTGTTACATTTTATTAGTCTTGCTAATGATAATGCAAATTGTTTGCAATAATAATCTGGTTTTTACTCTTTTACCTTTCTTTTTACTGTCTCGATTTAAAAAGTGATTCAAGGCGTGCCTTTAATGAATAGAGGCGTATAATACGCACAATTTTTAAAAGCTTCTGGAGCGACCTTGCTCGGAGCAAGTGTTCATTTATGTTTGCACTCGTGTAGGGTGCAAAGCGGAGAATTGTTTACATGGCTGAAGCCAATTTTATTAGCGAAGTGAATAAACGTCGCACATTTGCCATTATTTCCCACCCGGATGCGGGTAAAACCACCATTACTGAAAAGGTCTTGCTATTCGGACGTGCGATTCAATCTGCAGGTACGGTAAAAGGTCGTGGTTCAAACCAGCATGCTAAGTCGGATTGGATGGACATGGAGAAAGAACGTGGTATTTCTATTACCACTTCTGTGATGCAGTTTCCGTACAATGACAGCTTGGTGAATCTCTTGGATACACCGGGACACGAAGATTTCTCGGAAGATACTTACCGAACGTTAACAGCGGTAGATTCTTGTCTTATGGTCATCGACGCGGCCAAAGGTGTTGAGGATCGTACTCGTAAATTGATGGAAGTGACGCGTTTGCGTGACACACCTATTGTGACTTTCATGAATAAGTTAGACCGTGATATTCGTGATCCAATGGAATTGTTGGATGAGGTGGAAAATGAATTAAACATCATGTGTGCGCCGATTACTTGGCCAATAGGTTGTGGTAAGGAGTTCAAAGGCGTGTATCACATTCACCGTGATGAGACTGTGCTATATTCCACAGGGCAGGGTCATACGATTCAAGCATTGCGTGTGGTAAAAGGCTTAGATAATCCCGAATTAGATGAGGCAGTCGGCGATGAACTGGCTGCACAATTGCGTGAAGAGCTGGAGTTGGTGATTGGCGCGTCAAATGAGTTTGATAAAGAGCTTTTCTTGGAAGGTGAGCTGACGCCAGTATTCTTCGGCACGGCATTGGGCAACTTTGGGGTTGACCATATGTTGGATGGTTTAACGGAATGGGCACCTGCGCCGATGCCACGACAAACAACAGAACGTGCAGTAGAGGCAACGGAAGAAAAATTTTCTGGTTTTGTCTTTAAGATTCAAGCCAATATGGATCCAAAACACCGTGATCGCATTGCATTTATGCGTATTGTATCGGGCACCTACAAGCAGGGCATGAAAATGAATCACGTACGTATCGGTAAAAACATCAGCATTTCTGATGCGGTTACCTTTATGGCAGGAGATCGATCTCGTGCAGAAGAGGCGTTTGCTGGTGACATCATTGGTTTGCATAACCATGGTACGATTCAGATCGGCGATACCTTTACGCAAGGTGAAAATCTTAAATTTTCTGGCATTCCGAATTTTGCGCCAGAATTATTCCGCCGTATCCGTTTAAAAGATCCATTGAAACAAAAGCAGTTGCTAAAAGGTCTGGTGCAGCTTTCGGAAGAAGGGGCCGTGCAGGTTTTCCGTCCATTGCAAAGCAATGATTTGATTGTGGGTGCAGTTGGTGTTCTTCAGTTTGATGTGGTCGTGGCTCGTCTCAAGGCAGAATACAATGTAGAAGCTATTTATGAAGCCGTGAATGTGGCAACGGCTCGATGGGTCGATTGCGCAGATAGTAAGACTTTGGAAGAGTTTAAACGTAAAAACCAGGCTAATTTGGCATTGGATGGCGGTGATAACTTGTCTTACATTGCACCAACTATGGTGAATTTGAACTTGGCACAAGAGCGTTTTCCAGAGGTTACCTTCCGAGCGACTCGCGAGCATTGATCAATACTTGACTAAAATACTTGGTTAAGCGGATAATTTAACCATTCAAATTTTATATGGTGTTAAAACATGAGTGGGGTTGAATCAGTCGATCCAATTGAATTTACAGAAGCAGCGGCAGCAAAGCTAAAAGCCCTGATTGAAGAGGAAGAAAACGAACGCTTGATGTTGCGTGTTTACGTGACGGGTGGTGGGTGTTCCGGATTTCAATATGGCTTTACCTTTGATGAAGAGCATCAGGAAGACGATACCGAAGTAGTACGTGATGGTGTGACCTTAGTAGTTGATCCTTTGAGTTTTCAGTATTTGGTGGGTTCAGAAGTGGACTACAAAGAGAACTTAGAAGGCTCGCGCTTTACGGTACAAAATCCAAATGCTACTTCTACTTGTGGCTGTGGTGCCAGCTTTAGTATTTAGTTTTCAAAGCTTAGTTAAAAAAACTTAGCTAATAGTTACTTGGTTAATGCTAATAGTTACTTGGTTAATGCTAATAGTTACTTGGTTAATAAATAAAGAGGCTTTCATTTTGGTGAAGGCCTTTTTCGTTTTTTATCTCTGTTTACATCCCTGTAGGGCTAGGTCATTTAAGCTTTGGTGTAGAGTTTTCTGGCTTGACGAGCGCGTTCTTGCTCGCTGATGATGCTGCTATCGATAGGTTTGTGGTGACCAATGAAGATAAGTCCAATCTTTTCATCACCTAGTATTACGGGTGTCAGCACTTTATTACGTACTTTCCAAATTCTCAGGCCGCGTATGGCAGTAGGTAGGCCTATTTCGAGCAGTTTGCTTTGGTTTACTTGCGCATAAAGGGCCGACAGTTGGTCTGCCTCACCGTCTTGATCTAAAAGAATATGATAGTGAGTTAGCTGCTGTTCAATGAAATCTGGTGAATAGGGTGTATTCAAAGGTGCCAAGCGGGTTTCTTTTGGCAAGTTATAGAAAAAGCTTGGTACTTCTGGCGAGCCTTTATGAGGAGACATCAACAAGGTCATCTCAGTTGCTAAACCATAAGCTGGTTTTACCGGAATATGAAAAATAAGCTGTTTAGCAGGTGGGTGATTTTTAATGGCCGGTGCACCATATCCTGCTTTGGGAGCATTGTCATTCATACCAATTGGAGGAACTTGTAAAAAAAGTTGCCAATCTTTTTGATCCAATTCGAGCTCTTCTGGCGAATACACTTTAAGATTGGATTGGATTAAATAGTGTAAAACGTGCTCCAGTAAGTTGGCAAAAATGCTACTGGAGGCAGTTAAAGGTTCTTTTATATTGGCGTCTACATGAATTTCTTTCACTTGGTTAGCCGCGCTGCTGAGAGCTACTGAGTCTTTACTGCTAATGAACAAGCGTGACTTACCTCTGCTCAGAATTCTTCTGTCAGTTGGTTTAGTACTGGTTCTGTTCAATGCCTCAATGAATAGCATGGTGCGGCTCCTTTGATCGCTGTGCAAAGCTATCGGCAAAGGTGATTAAGAGTTTAGTATTTTGCGCACTTATTGCACAAAAATACTATCATAAAGAAGTAAACTAATTGTAAGTAGTAATGAATTGGGAGGAGTGTGAGCCCACTTCCTTGTAGGCTTTGTGCGTTAGTAGGCACGAGATTAACGCAATAGATTTGATAACTTTGGATTGGGTTCTAATGCAGCGCGGTACAAAAGGGCTACTTTACCGATAACTTGTACGGTCTCGCATTTCATGATTTTGCTGATTTCTGCAATGATGGCAGTGCGCACATCGCGATCTGTAATGCTGATGCGAACCTTGATTAATTCGTGGTCTTCTAGAGCTCGGTCTATTTCTGTTAGGACAGCTTCAGTAAGACCGTTTCCTGCTATCATAACGACAGGATTAAGGCCGTGACCGATTAAACGGTACTGTTTTTTTTGGACGTTTGTCAGACTCATAGTAAATTTTTCTCATCTTGGTTAATCCTCTTTATTGGAGGCTTAAGAGGTTAAGCGATATTATAGCGGAATATTGACTGATTTAGGTATGATGAAAACGTGGCAAGGTCAAAAAGTAGTAACAATTGGATGAAGGAACATTTTGACGATCCCTATGTCAAAAAATCCCAACAAGATGGCTATCGCTCTAGGGCGAGCTACAAGTTGATCGAAATTAATGAAAAGGATAAGTTGATGCGCCCCGGAATGACGGTGGTGGATCTGGGGGCTGCACCAGGTGGCTGGTCGCAAATTGCGGCTAAGTTAGTTGGAGATAAAGGCACCATAGTGGCCTCAGACATTCTCGAAATGGCGCCATTGCCAGGTGTGCGTTTTGTGCAAGGGGATTTCACTGAACAAGAAGTGTATGAGGCCATATTAATGGAAATTGGTGATCAGAAAGCCGATCTTGTAATTTCCGATATGGCCCCCAATATGAGTGGTAACAGTTCCTCAGATCAGCCTCAGGCTATGTATTTAGTGGAACTTGCTCTCGATATGGCGGCACATGTGTTGCGTCCTGGTGGTAATTTTTTGGTTAAGGTGTTTCAAGGCGAAGGCTTTGAAGCATATCTAAAAGCCATGCGAGCTCAGTTTGGCTCTGTTGTCACGCGAAAACCGGATGCTTCTCGGGCGCGAAGTCGTGAAGTTTATTTATTAGGAAGACAATATAAGGGTTAATGTGAAATGTTCTGGTATGATAGCCAGAATACTTAAAATTAACCGTTAAGAGGTGTGCTCTTGAACGATATGCTAAAAAATATACTGTTGTGGTTGGTCATTGCGGCTGTGCTACTAACAGTTTTTAATAATTTTAATACCACATCGGAAACAAACCGAATTTCTTATTCTGAGTTTGTTAAAGAAGTGCAAGACGGTCGTATCGCCAAAGTGGTTGTCGATGGATACACCATTAGCGGTACTCGTAGCAACGGCGACAGTTTTGACACGGTTCGTCCGGCGGCATCGGATCCTAAATTAATGGATGATCTGTTGGCTCAAAACGTTGTGGTGGAAGGTCGTATGCCTGAGCAACAGAGTATCTGGACTCAGTTGTTGGTTGCCAGTTTCCCGATTCTATTAATTCTTGCCATCTTCATGTTCTTCATGCGTCAAATGCAAGGCGGTGGCGGTGGTAAAGGCGGCCCAATGTCCTTTGGTAAGTCCAAAGCGCGTCTGCTGCCAGAAGATCAAATCAAAACCACTTTTGCTGATGTGGCTGGTTGTGATGAAGCGAAAGAAGACACTGAAGAATTGGTGGACTTTCTTCGTGAGCCAAGCAAATTTCAGCGATTGGGAGGTAAAATTCCACGTGGTATCTTGATGTGTGGCCCACCAGGTACAGGTAAAACCTTGTTGGCAAAAGCCATCGCAGGTGAAGCCAAAGTACCCTTCTTCACGATTTCTGGCTCAGATTTCGTTGAGATGTTTGTCGGTGTGGGTGCGTCTCGTGTGCGTGATATGTTTGAACAAGCGAAAAAACATGCGCCTTGCATCATCTTCATTGACGAGATCGACGCAGTGGGCCGAAGCCGTGGCTCAGGTATGGGCGGTGGTAATGACGAGCGTGAACAGACCTTGAACCAGTTGCTGGTGGAAATGGATGGTTTTGAAGGTAACGAAGGTATTATCGTTATTGCTGCCACCAACCGACCAGATGTGCTTGACTCCGCTTTATTGCGTCCAGGCCGTTTTGACCGCCGTGTTGAGGTTGGTTTGCCAGATATCCGTGGTCGTGAACAGATTCTGAAAGTGCACTTGAGAAAGGTGCCTTGTGATGATGACGTGAAACCGCGTGATTTGGCTAGAGGAACGCCAGGTTTTTCTGGTGCTCAACTTGCAAACTTGGTCAATGAAGCCGCTTTGTTCGCAGCCCGTTCTAATCGCCGTTTGGTGAATATGGAACAGCTAGATCTCGCGAAAGACAAGATCATGATGGGGGCTGAGCGTAAGACTTTGGTGATGTCAGAGAAAGAGAAGCTGAATACGGCTTATCACGAGGCGGGCCATGCCATTGTTGGTTATCTAATGCCTGAGCATAATCCAGTTTACAAAGTCACCATTATTCCACGTGGTCGTGCCTTGGGTGTGACTATGTTCTTGCCAGAAGACGATCAAACCAGTGAGAGTAAGCTGGGATTAGAGAGTTATATCTCTGGGTTGTTTGGTGGACGTATTGCAGAAGAAATTACCCTTGGTTTTGAAGGGGTAACGACAGGGGCCTCTAACGATATAGAGCGTGCCACTAGTGTTGCTCGTAACATGGTCACCAAGTGGGGATTGTCTGAAAAATTGGGGCCTTTTGCTTACGAGGAAGACGATAACTCTGGTGCTTATATTGCAAGTTCTACCGGCAGCAAAGCTAACTATTTCTCGCCAGAAACAGGAAAAGTGATTGATGCTGAGGTGCAGGAAATCATCAATCGTTGTTATCAGAAAGCGACTCAAATTCTGACTGATAATCGTGATAAATTGGATGTCATGGCGGAAGCCTTGATGCAGTACGAAACCATTGATGCTAAACAGATTAAAGAGATCATGGAAGGTAAAAAACCTTCTGCGCCTGAAGGTTGGTCTGATCCAAGTGCGAATTCTCCTAAGGGGGGTGAGCAAACTCCTGTTGAAGATGAGCCAAAGGATGAAGTGTCATTGGACGATGTAAAGGATTCATCTGATGGTGTGGTAGGTGGAGCTTCTTCGCGACCCGCTGGTGATTAATACAAATTAACTCAGATATGGATATTTCATGTCGTTAATGTCATTTGGGGATAAGTCGCTCGACTTATCCCTTCCTCATGTTATGGGGATATTGAATGTCACCCCAGACTCTTTTTCAGATGGCGGTGCTTTCAACTCCCTCGATTCTGCGTTACGTCAAACCGAAAGAATGATCAGTGAAGGCGCTAGCATGATAGATGTGGGTGGAGAGTCCACTCGTCCCGGCGCTTCACCTGTGTCTTTGCAGCAAGAGTTAGATCGTGTGTTGCCCATTGTTGAAGCAATAAAATCTCGTTTTGATACCATAGTTTCGGTTGATACCAGCACGCCTGAAGTCATGCTAGGTGCTGCGAAATTGCATGCAGGCTTGATTAATGATGTACGTGCTTTAGAGCGTCAAGGGGCCTTGCAAGCGGCAGCGCAAACACAGTTGCCTCTGTGTTTGATGCACATGAAAGGCATGCCGCAAACTATGCAAGAACAGCCAGATTATCAAGCGGTAGTAAAAGAAGTCAGTGATTATTTGCTGTCGCGTGTAATAGCTTGTGAAGAAGTTGGTATTACTGCCGATAAGATTTTGCTGGATCCGGGCATAGGTTTTGGTAAGCAACTGTCGCACAATTTGCAGTTGTTGCAACATACAGAGGATTTTAAGCGTTTAGGCTTTAATGTCCTGATAGGTGTGTCTCGTAAAACCATGATAGGGGATGTGTTGGGCTTGCCAGTGGAAGAGCGTTTGCATGGTACTATGGGCGCTAATGCAGCAGCTTTTGCACGCGGAGCAAGGGTGTTTCGAGTTCATGATGTTAAGCCACACGTGGACATGTTGACGTTAATGTCGCGTATTGAGAGAGAAGAGTAATGCGTAAGTATTTTGGAACAGATGGTATTCGTGGCCAGGTTGGCACTCACCCAATTACACCTGAATTTATGTTGAAGCTGGGTTGGGCTGCTGGCCAAGTGTTTAAAGAAAAAGATAAGAAAATACTGATCGGTAAAGATACGCGTATTTCCGGATACATGTTTGAATCGGCATTAGAGGCCGGGATTGTTGCTGCTGGTGCTGATGTGCGTTTGGTCGGGCCAATGCCAACGCCTGCCATCGCGTATTTAACAAGAACATTTCGTGCCAGTGCAGGCATAGTAATCAGTGCTTCTCACAATCCTTTCTACGATAACGGTATAAAGTTTTTTTCAGCCGAAGGTGGTAAGGTTTCCGACGAAATTGAAGAACGTATCGAGTACTTTTTAGATCAACCTATGGAAGTAGTGGAATCCAGTTTAATTGGGCGTGCACGACGGGTGGATGACGCTGCTGGTCGTTACATAGAATATTGTAAAGGTACCTTCCCAATTGGTTTGCAATTAAGTGGTCTTAAGATTGTTGTGGATTGCGCTGATGGGGCGACTTATCACGTTGCGCCTCGAGTCTTTTCCGAATTAGGTGCCGAAGTTATTCCTATCGGCGCCAATCCAGATGGATTGAATATTAATGAATTCAGTGGTGCAACTAAGCCAGAACTTTTGCGAAAAAATGTTTTGGCGGAAGGTGCTGATATTGGTATCGCTTTGGATGGTGATGGCGATCGTTTGATTTTAGTAGATCGTAACGGTGTGGTTCGAGATGGTGATGATATTTTGTATATTATTGCCAATCATCTCATGTCGACAGGTCGCTTTAGTGGCGGTGTTGTTGGTACTTTGATGAGTAATTTTGGGCTTGAATTGGCCTTTTCTGAAACCGGCATAGGTTTTAGTAGGGCGGCCGTTGGCGATCGCTATGTAAACGAGAAGCTGGTGCAACATGGTTGGGTGTTGGGGGGTGAGCCTTCAGGGCACATTGTATGTCGCTCGATCACGACCACAGGTGATGGTATTGTTGCCGCTTTACAAGTCTTGCAAGCCATGGTTGAAGAAGACAAAGCCTTGGATGAGTTGCTCTCTGGTTTGGTTAAGTTTCCACAAAAACTAAAAAATATTCGTGTTACCGAACGTTTTGTACCGAACGAAGAGCCTGCTTTGCAAAAAGCCATCGCAGCGGCAAATGAAAAATTAAATGGCTTAGGTCGTGTGCTGTTAAGGGCCTCTGGTACCGAACCTTTAATACGCGTCATGGTTGAAGGACGTGATGATGAAACAGTGGATGAATTGGTAGATTTTTTAGTGGAAGAAGTTAACGCTGTTGTTGCAGCGAAGCAGACAGCGGTATAACTACTCACTAGGTTTATCACTCAATAAAAATAAATACTTGAAACCAACAAAGGCTTTCCATAGAATGGGCGCCTCGAATTTAAGGGCTAGATTATGATTCGACAAAAAATAGTGGCTGGAAACTGGAAGATGAACGGCTCGAAAGAGTCTATTTTGAACTTGGTTAATGGCTTACTAGAAGGGTCAAAGTCTAGTGCTGAAGTGGTCATTGCTCCATCATTCCCTTATTTATCTCAGGTTGCTGACTTAACGGCTAATAGTCAACTGACATTGGCTGCGCAAAATGTGAGTGAGCAAGCGAAAGGGGCATACACGGGTGAGGTTTCTTGCTCAATGTTGGCTGACTTCAATGTGAAATATGTGCTGATTGGTCACTCAGAGCGTCGCTCTTTGTACGGCGAATCAGACCAGCTGGTCGCTGAGAAAGTAAAGGCTTGTTTGGCGTCTGGTTTTAAACCTATGTTATGCATAGGCGAGACCCTTGCTGAGCGTGAAGCAGAGCAAACCATTGCGGTGTGTGAGCGTCAAGTGGCAGCGGTTGTCGATACGGTTGGTATCGAAGCGTTTAAAGATATTGTTATTGCATATGAGCCTGTGTGGGCGATTGGAACGGGATTATCCGCCAGCGCGCAGCAGGCTCAAGAAGTGCATCAGGCGATTCGAGCGTATCTTGCAGGATTGTCTGCGTCAGTTTCTGAAGGAGTTCAGATTCTTTATGGCGGAAGTGTAAAAGCCTCAACCAGTGCTGAGTTATTTACTATGCCTGATGTTGATGGAGCCTTAGTAGGTGGCGCATCCTTGGATGCAAAAGAGTTTTTAGACATTATCAAAGCAGCAGGTTAATTGATGGAAGCGCTAATTTTAGTTTTTCATGTTCTCGCCGCAATTGCGATCATTGCATTGGTGTTGTTGCAGCAAGGTAAGGGCGCAGACGCTGGTGCTTCGTTCGGTGGTGGTGCATCACAAACGGTTTTCGGTAGTCAAGGTGGCAGTAGTTTCTTTGGTAAGCTGACCGCTGTATTGGCATTGGTTTTCTTCATTACTAGCTTCGGTCTGGCTTTCTATGCCAGTGAGCAAGCAAAAAGTGTTTCTGGTGCTATTGATTTACCTAGCGCGGCACAAGTGCAAGAAGATGCCGTTGAGTTACCCATCTTAGGTGAAGAGAAAAAAGCGTCGTCTGACCTTCCTGTTACGGAATAACGACGAGATAACAGGTTTTGCCGATGTGGTGGAATTGGTAGACACGCCATCTTGAGGGGGTGGTGGCCTACGGCTGTGCCGGTTCGAGTCCGGCCATCGGCACCAATCTTGAATTGACGTCTTACTTTCTGTATGATGTCGGCTATTACTACAGAGTTGTTTGGGACTCTGCTAATAGTCCGGATTGACTGCCTTCTTTGTTTGTAAAGAAGGATGTTTGCAGCTAAGTCAGTATGCAAGCACCGAGAGCCCCTTTATGGGGTTTTTTGTTATCTGAACTGCATAAATGGGCCTTGAGCCCGTTTTTTGTTTCTGCGTTTTGCAAATCAAAACGTACTTTTCGGAGAAAACGATTGTCAGCTAAATTTACGATTTTAGAAGAACTTATTCGCCCTGTCGTGGAAGGCTTAGGGTTTGAGTTTTGGGGGATGGAGTATTTATCGCAAGGTAAAGATTCTGTGCTGCGTATTTTTATTGAAACTGATGCTGAAAAAGGGATCGACATCGAGGATTGTGCTCGAGTCAGTCGTCAAGTGAGTTCTATTCTAGATGTTGAAGACCCTATTACTGGGGAATATAACTTAGAAGTATCTTCACCGGGACTGGATCGACCTTTGTTTAGTTTGGCTCAATATCAAGCCTATGTTGGTGCCATAGTGTCTTTGCGTTTACGTGTGCCATTTGATGGGCGTCGTAAATTTAAAGGCCAATTAGTGGGCATTGAAAATGAGGATGTCGTCGTTCGCGTCGATCAAGAAGAATACTTGTTGCCAATCGATTTAATCGATAAAGGCAATATTGTTCCACAATTTTAAAAATTAACCTTTAAGAGAGGCTAAAAGGATGAGCAAAGAAATTCTTTTGGTAGTAGAAGCCGTTTCAAACGAAAAAGATGTTCCGAAGCAAGTTATTTTCGAAGCTGTTGAAATTGCTTTAGCCAGTGCTGCCAAGCGTCGTTTTGAAGAAGATGCATTAATTCGAGTGTCTATCGATCAGCGTTCTGGTGACTATCAAACTTACCGTCAGTGGAACATTGTTGCCGACGAAGATTATTCAAACCCGGCGTTTGAATTAACAATTGATGATTCTGAAGAGCAAAACTTAGGTCTCGGCATAGGTGAAGTCTATGAAGAGGAAGTGGAATCTGAACAATTTGGCCGCATTGCTGCACAAACAGCAAAACAAGTTATTGTTCAGAAAGTTCGTGAAGCAGAGCGCGCCAAGATGGTGGCTTTGTACGCGGAGAAAGTGGGCAAATTGGTCCACGGTCAAGTAAAGAAAGTGACTCGTGATAGCTTGATTATTGACCTTGGTGAAAATGCCGAAGCAAATTTGCCAAAAGATCAATTGATTGCTCGTGAAACTTTCCGTATGAATGATCGCATTCGTGCCTTGTTGTTGGAAATTCGTGAAGACAACCGCGGTGCGCAATTAATTCTGTCGCGTAATGATCCTGCTTTCATGGTGGAATTGTTCCGCTTGGAAGTGCCTGAGATTGCAGAAGAAGTGATCGAAATTCGCGGTGCCTCTCGTGATCCAGGTTTGCGGGCTAAGATCGCAGTCAAAACCAATGACCGTCGTATCGATCCTATTGGTGCCTGTGTTGGTATGCGTGGGGCTCGTGTGCAAGCGGTTTCAAATGAAATGAATGGTGAGCGTGTCGACATCGTATTGTGGGACGATAACCCTGCACAATTGGTAATCAATGCCATGGCACCTGCTGAAGTCGATTCTATTGTGATTGATGAAGACGCACACTCTATGGATGTGGCGGTAAAAGGAGACAACTTGGCGCAAGCCATTGGTCGTAACGGCCAAAATGTTCGTTTAGCCTCTTCTCTAACGGGTTGGACATTGAATGTCATGACCAGTGAAGATGCGCAAGCGAAGCAACAAGAAGAATCACAGAAACTGATTGACCTATTTGTTTCTGGTTTGAATATCGACGACGATTTAGCCATTCAAATGGTAGAAGAAGGGTTCACATCACTTGAAGAAGTGGCTTATGTGCCTATGGAAGAAATGTTAGACATCGACGGATTTGATGAGGATTTGGTAAACGAACTGCGTTCACGCGCCAAAGAAGCTCTATTGAATCAAGCGCTGCAAGCAGAAGAGCAGCTTGATGGCGCTAAGCCAGCAGAAGACTTGTTGACAATGGAAGGAATGGACAATCATCTTGCCCTAGTTCTTGCTTCTAAAGGCGTGATTACTATGGAAGATCTAGCAGAGCAATCGGTAGACGAATTGCTGGACGTGGAAGGTATGACGGAAGAGCGCGCAGCCAGCTTAATTTTGACAGCTCGTGCACCATGGTTTACTGAATCTGAATAAAATCTGAGTACAAGAGGGGGAACTTAATGACAGTTCAAACCGTAAAGATACTATCCGAACTGGTTAACAAGCCAGTCGATAAGCTACTAGCTCAGATGAAAGAAGCTGGTTTACCGCACACTGCAGCGGAGCAAGAAGTTTCTGAAGTTGAAAAGCAAGTGTTATTAAATTATTTAAAACGCCAACACGGTGAAGAAGGTGATAGTAATCAACGAATTACGTTACAACGTAAGAAAACCAGTACGCTAACAAGTGGTGATGGTGGTAAAGCGGTCAACGTAGCGGTGAAGAAAAAACGTACCTACGTTAAGCGTGATGATGTTGACGAAGAGGCGCAAAAACAGGAAGAATTGGCAAAACGTCTTGCTGAAGAGCAAGAGCAAGCTCGTCAAGCAGCGGAAGAGCAGGCTCGCTTAGAAGCTGAGCGTAAGCTTGAAGAAGAGAAAGCAGCGAAAGTAGAAGCTGAAGAAAAAGCGCGTCAAGAAGCGGAAAAAGCCGCAGCCACTTTGGACGAAGACGTGCAAAATGCAACGGAGCAAAATGTCTCCGATCTAGGAGCGGCTGAACCCGTGGAAGAAGTAAAGCAGAAAAAAGCGCCGAAAAAAGCATCTCAGCCAGCGATGGACAATAAAAAGTCTAACGCTTCGCCTAAAGGCAAAAAGGGCGCTCGTCATGATAATGACAAAGAGAAAGATAAGCCTCGCGGTCGTAACAACCCTGAGAACAAGCGTACTCGTATCAACGTAAACGATGAAGAAGAGTTTAGTCGTCGCGGTGGTAAACTGGGTCGTAAGCATAAAAAACCGGTGAAACAAGAGCACGGCTTCCAAAAGCCAACGGCGAAAATTGTTCACGAAGTGGCCTTGCCTGAAAGTATTACTGTTGCGGATTTAGCTGAAAAAATGGCGGTTAAGGGCGCAGAAGTCATTAAGGTGATGTTCAAAATGGGTGCCATGGCGACCATTAACCAAACGATCGATCGTGATACGGCGACCTTGGTTGTCGAAGAAATGGGTCATACGGTTAAGTACATTGATGAAAATGCATTAGAAAACGATGTAGTGGATGCCATTGATTATGATGGTGAAGCCATTAAGCGTGCTCCTGTTGTAACTGTCATGGGTCACGTTGACCATGGTAAGACTTCGTTACTTGATTACATTCGTACTACCCGCGTAGCTGCGGGTGAGTCTGGTGGCATTACCCAGCACATTGGTGCTTATCACGTAGAAACACCACATGGTATGGTCAGCTTCTTGGATACACCTGGACACGCGGCCTTTACCTCTATGCGTGCCCGTGGTGCCAAAGCCACGGACATAGTTATTCTCGTGTGTGCTGCTGATGATGGTGTTATGCCGCAAACCATTGAGGCTATTCAGCATGCCCGTGCAGCAGAAGTACCTATGGTGGTTGCCATCACTAAGGTAGACAAAGAAGGCGCTGATGTTGAGCGTGTTAAGAATGAATTGGTAGCGCAAGAAGTTGTACCTGAAGAATGGGGCGGTGACGTTCAATTCGTAGGGGTATCTGCTAAGTCAGGTCAAGGCATTGAAGAATTGCTTGAAGCTGTGTTATTGCAAGCTGAAGTATTGGAATTGAGTGCAGTACCAAGCGCGCCAGCAAAAGGTGTTGTGGTCGAGGCTCGTCTAGACCGTGGTCGTGGTTCAGTGGCAACCTTGTTGGTACAAAATGGTACTTTGCGTAAAGGTGATATTGTTCTTGCCGGTCTGCAAATGGGGCGTGTACGTGCCTTACTTGATGAAAATGGTAAGTCAATTAATGAAGCGGGTCCGTCTATCCCTGCCGAGATTCTTGGTTTGGATGGTACGCCAGAAGCCGGAGAAGAATTCATTGTTGTTGCTGATGAGCGTAAAGCGCGTGAAGTCGCCAATTTCCGTCAAGGCAAATACCGTGAAGTGCGTTTTGCGCGCCAGCATTCTGCGAAGTTGGAGAACTTGTTCTCTGAGATGGGTAAAGACGAAGTTCGTACTTTGAACGTGGTCTTGAAAGCCGACGTACGTGGTTCATTGGAAGCCTTGATCAAGTCCTTGACTGATCTTAATACTGATGAAGTAAAAGTAAACATTGTTTCCAGCGGTGTCGGTGGCATTACGGAAACAGATGCGACTTTGGCCTTGGCCTCAGAAGCGGTTATCTTTGGTTTTAACGTACGTGCAGACAGTTCTGCAAAGCAGTTTATCGAGCGTGAAAGCATTGATCTACGTTACTACAGTGTTATCTACAACATCATCGATGATGTGAAACAAGCCTTGTCTGGTATGTTGACACCGGATCTTCGTGAAGAGATTCAAGGCACGGCTGAAGTACGTGATATCTTCCGTTCACCTAAGTTCGGTTTGATTGCTGGTTGTATGGTGCTTGAAGGGACGGTTTACCGTAACAAGCAGATTCGTGTATTACGTGATGATGTGGTGATTTACGAAGGTGAACTGGAATCTCTACGTCGCTTCAAAGATGCGGTAAACGAAGTGAGCCGCGGCATGGAATGTGGTATCGGTGTGAAGAATTACACAGATGTCAAAGTAGGCGATAAGATCGAGGTTTTCGAAACCATCGAAGTTGCGCGTACTCTTTAATAGGACAAAATCATGGCAGGCGAATTTAGTCGTACTAGTCGGATTGGTGACCAGCTCCAAAAGGAGCTGGCGTCCTTGATCCAGTTTGAAGTGAAAGATCCTCGTTTAGGCTTGGTGACCATTAACGAAGTGCGTGTGGCGAAAGATTTGGGCTACGCGGACGTGTACTACACTGTGTTAGGTAAAGACGATCAGCCAGAAGTCTTGGCTGAGAATCAGGCGGCGTTAGACAGCTCAAAAGGCTTTTTGCGTCGTCGCTTGTCACAAGAAGTGAAATTGCGAGTGATGCCTCATTTGCGTTTTCATTACGACCAGAGTGTGGTGAATGGCTCCCGTATGTCGGCTTTGATTGACGAAGCAATTCGTGATGATCAAAGCAAAAGCGGGAACGAAGACGAGTAATCCAGTTTTATGTCAAAAACCAAATGGCGTTCAGTAGACGGTATTGTGCTACTGAACAAGCCACTCGGCCTAAGTTCTAATCAAGCCTTGCAAAAGGTTCGTCGTTTGTATCGAGCGGCAAAAGCTGGTCATACAGGTGCGCTTGATCCTTTAGCGAGCGGTATGCTACCGCTTTGTCTGGGCGAAGCCACCAAATTTTCGCAATTCCTGCTAGACGCTGATAAGCGTTATATCACCTGTTTGAAGTTGGGCAAACGTACCACGACAGGGGATATGGAGGGCGAGATTTTGAGTGATGAAGCCGTTCCACAGTTGTCTGACGCAGAGTTTGAAGTCATTCTTGATCGTTTTCGTGGCGAAATTGAACAAATTCCCCCTATGTATTCAGCCTTGAAACACCAAGGTAAACCTTTGTATGAATACGCTCGAAAAGGCATTGTGATTGAGCGTAAACGTCGTCAAGTGACTATATCCAACCTTACCTTGGTGTCACGAACGGAAGATACCTTGACACTGGATGTGCAGTGCTCAAAAGGAACCTATATTCGCACTATAGGGGAAGACATTGGTGAGGCTTTGGGTTGTGGTGCGCATTTGCAATCTCTGCATCGTGTGTCAACGGCGGGTTATGATTCGCAAGACATGATGACGTTGGAAGAATTTATGACCTTGGCTGAAGCCGGTGAAGTACAATTAGATGCAAAATTAATGTCTATGGATACTGCCGTTGCACATCTAGATCAGGTAGAATTGTCAGCGCTCGAAGCAAGGGAAATGGTGTTTGGTCGTCAGGTTGAAAATCATACCAATTTGGCGAAAGGCAGCTTGGTGAGATTATATAATCAAGCGGAACATCGTTTTTTAGGCCTTGGCATGATAAAAGATCGTTTTATTAAGCCACATCGACTTATAAATACCAGTGAGTTAGCCAACAAATAGTGTTAAACTAGCTCGCTTAGGGTAACTGAAAATATGCTCGGCTATCCTTTATTTTAAATCGCATATTATTATTTGGAGATAAAGATTATGGCATTGTCTGCAGAAGCTAAAGCAGCATTGGTTAAAGAGTTTCAAGTTGCTGAAGGCGACACTGGTTCACCTGAAGTACAAGTTGCATTGTTGACTAAGAACATCGAAGGTCTACAAGGTCACTTTAAAGCTCATATCCATGACCATCATTCTCGTCGCGGTCTAATCCGCATGGTAAACCAACGTCGTAAATTGTTGGACTACCTTAAGCGTAAAGACGCAGCGCGTTACACTAGCTTGATCAAAAAGTTAGGTCTACGTCGCTAAGACTGAAGAAGGGCCATAGAAATCTATGGCCCTTTTTTTATTGGCCTCCCAAGGGACAGCCTGTACTTCAAATGTGTTTTTCTTACTCCTTGATAGTGTATTAAGAACATATCTGAGTACTGGCTACTAAAGCATGTCTTTGGGAGAAAGTTACAAAAAATAAGTTAAGGAATACCAGTGAGTATTACAACAAAAACCTTCCAATACGGAAACCAAGAAGTGACCTTAGAAACAGGTCGCATCGCACGTCAAGCGACAGGTGCTGTGCTATGTACTGTGGGGGATGCGCAAGTGCTTGCAACTGTGGTTGGTGCAAAGAGCGCTAATCCTGGTCAAGATTTTTTCCCATTATCAGTACACTACCAAGAGCGTACCTATGCGGTAGGTAAAATTCCAGGTGGTTTCTTGAAGCGTGAAGGTCGTCCTTCCGAAAAAGAAACCCTCACGTCTCGTTTGATCGACCGTCCAATTCGTCCATTGTTTCCAAAAGGTTTCATGAACGAAGTACAAGTTGTTTGTACCGTTATGTCGACTAATACTGATTTAGACGCGGACATTCCAGCAATGCTTGCAACCTCTGCAGCGCTTGCTGTGTCTGGCATCCCATTTAATGGCCCAATTGGTGCTGCCCGTGTTGGCTTTACTGATGAGTCTGGTTACCTACTGAACCCAACTAACTCCGAGTTGACAGAATCACTACTAGACATGGTGGTTGCTGGTACAAAAGACGCGGTATTGATGGTTGAGTCTGAGGCACAAGAGCTGACAGAAGACGAAATGTTGGGTGCGGTTTTGTTCGCACACAAAGAAATGCAAGCAGCAGTTAATGCCATTAACGAATTTGCCGCTGAAGCTGGCAAGCCACGTTGGGACTGGGCACCAGAAGCCACTAACGAAGAGCTAAAAACGGCCGTTCAGTCTGGTTTCGCTGCACAAATCGAAGAAGCTTACACCATTAGTGATAAAATGGATCGTTACGCTAAGTTGGGTGAAGTTCGTGAAGCGGCCATTGCTGCTTTAGTGACAGAAGAAGGCCCATACTCTGAAGCCGACGTGGCTGCGACCTTTGGTAAGCTTGAGAAAAACATAGTGCGTCGTCGTGTTATCGATGGCAAACCGCGTATCGATGGTCGTGACAACAAAACCGTTCGTCCGATTGCTGTTGAAGTGGGTATGCTGAAGAAAACTCACGGTTCTGCTTTGTTTACTCGTGGTGAAACGCAAGCCATTGCAACTTGTACTTTGGGTACTAGCCGTGATGCGCAAATTGCTGACGGTCTTGCTGGTGAGTCAAAAGACAGCTTCATGTTGCATTACAACTTCCCTCCATACTCTGTTGGTGAGTGTGGTCGTATGGGAGGGGTTGGTCGTCGTGAAATTGGTCACGGTCGTCTGGCGCGTCGTGGCGTTCAAGCGGTTCTGCCTACCGAAGAAGAATTTCCATACACTATTCGTGTGGTATCTGAGATCACTGAATCTAATGGTTCCAGTTCTATGGCATCGGTATGTGGTGCGTCTCTATCTATGATGGACGCTGGTGTGCCTCTTAAAGCTCCGGTTGCTGGTATCGCCATGGGTCTGGTTAAAGAAGACGATGGCTTTGCAGTCCTAACTGACATTCTAGGTGATGAAGACCATCTAGGTGACATGGACTTTAAAGTAGCAGGTACCGAAGAAGGTATTACCGCTTTGCAAATGGACATTAAGATCGAAGGTATCAATGAGGAAATCATGGACATCGCCTTGAGTCAGGCGTTGGAAGCTCGTACTCATATCCTTCGTGAAATGGCGAAAACTATTGGTTACGCTCGTCCAGAAGTGTCTCCAAATGCGCCTTCTATGGCGACCATTAAGATTGATCCAGAGAAAATCCGTGATGTGATTGGTAAAGGCGGTGCAACTATCCGTTCTATTACTGAGCAAACAGGTGCTTCTATCGATCTTGATGATGACGGTACCGTCCGTATCTACGCTGCAGATAAAGCGTCTTCTGATGCCGCATTGCTGAAGATTCATGAAATCACAGCAGAAGCAGAGGTAGACAAACTTTATAAAGGTAAAGTTGTGCGTTTGGCGGAATTTGGTGCCTTCGTAAACATCTTGCCTGGTAAAGATGGTTTGGTTCACATCTCACAAATTGCTGAAGAGCGTATTCGTGCGGTAACGGATTTCCTAGCGGAAGATCAAGAAGTGATTGTCAAAGTATTGGATGTGGATGCGCGTGGTCGTATCAAGCTGTCCATGAAAGACGTAACCGAAGAAGAAAAAGCCGCGTTTGCTGAGTAATATCTGTTAGCGAGTCTTATGCTTAAAAAAAGGTGCTGAAAAGCGCCTTTTTTGTTCTTAATAAGCATAGATCATAGTATTCTTATCTTTCCATGTTTCTGGATGTAAAAAGGAAAAAGTCATGAAACTAAAATTAGTGAGTGTATTTGCTGCTGGCGTGTTGTTGGCTGCTTGTAGTAAAGAGGTTGTACAACAAGAGGTTGCTGCGCCTGCACCTGCGCCTAGCTGCGTATTTGCAGATGGCTCAAATCAAGCCGCTCCTGATTGGGTATGTGGTGCACCGGTAGAAGGTGTCGCTTTGTCTGCGGTAGGCTACAGCGAGAAGTCTACGGCGGGTCCGAATTACATGAAGCAAATGGCTGCGACCTCAGCTCGTGTTGAATTGGCACAAATTTTAAGTGTTGACCTTCAAAACATGGTGAAGCAGTACGTTGAAACAACAGGCGCTGCTGATGCGGAAACGGTGGATCGTGTGAATAGTGTTGTGACCAAACAAGTCACAGAGCAACAACTTGTAGGCTCGCGCGTGATTCGTCAAATGCCAACACCTAGCGGTGGTCTTGTGGTTTTGGTTGGTTTAGATCCATCACAAGTGGAAGGCGTCGCTGAGAGCATTTTACGTACTTCCATGAAGAATGAAGCAGCTTTGTACCAGAAGCTTGAATCTGACAAGAGCTTTGAAGAGTTGGCTGCAGAAATCGCGAAACGTCACTCTAATTAAGATAATGATTAGATAAAAGCGGCCATTCTTAGAAAGGGGAATGGCCGCTTTTTTGTGTATGCAAGCGTCTCTGTTGAGGCTATAAATTGCCATCTTCATCAAATATCGGTGTGGCCTTTTTGTTCGCATCGACAGCAACGAAGTTAAAATGCCCTGTAATGGCCTTAGTGCGTTTGTCACTGTGCAGTTCTTCCAGAAATATAATGACTTCGACTTTCAAAGAAGTTCGACCAACATGAACGACACGGGCTACAAGCTCGACTAAAATACCTGATGGGATAGGCTGTTTGAAATCCACTTTTTCAGTGGATATGGTGACCATGGGTTTACGGGAAAAACGTGTTGCTGCTATGTAAGCTACTTCATCCATCCATTGCAAAGCGATGCCACCAAATAGAGTATCATAATGATTAGTGGTTCCAGGAAAGACCATTTTGGCCACACGAGTTTCGGAGATTTCTTCACGCTTCTGAATGAGTAGCTTATTCATGTACTTAAAACCTTTTTACACAATATTCTATTTGAGTCTTATTATACTGGTAAGTGGTTGTGATAGTCGTTATCAAGCTCAAAACTTATTAGATGACTATGTAGCGGACTTGAATCGTTCCCAGTTAATTCGTCTGGATTCTCCAGCAATACTAATGCCAATCAGCTTGCCAACAGCGCGAGACCGAGCCAATAGCTTATCGACTTTTGATGTGAGTTTGCTGGAGTTTTTATCATTACAGCAATGTGATGTGGGTATTGTGGCCGGTAGAAAGAATAGCATTCTAGGACGTGTCATGGCTGACAGTCAGCGTTTTCTGTATGAAATAGATATTATCAGAGCCATTGAAAGTTGTTCGATAAAGGATAAGGAATTGGCGCAAACACTCGAACAGGTAGCACAACAGAAGCGTGTAGAGCTTCCCAAAGCCTTTGGCAATGGGATTTTTAATGGCGCAGAAAGTGAGGCTTTTTTCAGCCTGTCGAATGGTTTTCTTCCGTTGACCTACCGCACTGCGGATCAACAGGACTTGATTAATGCTCTTACGCAATTGGTTCAACTGGGAAAGCAGATGCAGACTTTGCCTAAGCTGGACAGTGAGCAGTTTGAACAAAACTTAAAAGTCATGATGGACAGTGAATACGCAGGAAGGCTCTTATTTAGCTTGGTTCAAATTCGAGTTTATCTCACCGCTGTAGGGCAACAAATTCAGGCGTTAACAGCAGATGATTGTGGCGCTCCTATGGCCTATTTGAAACAACAGTTTGAGCGGCATTATGTTAAGCAAATTCAGCCTTATATGGGGCGCATCAGTCAGACGGCTTATCAGGTGTTACCCTTGTTAAATCAGTTGGCGGAATTGTCTTTTCTTAGTCCTAAGATGATGGTGTTTCTGACGCAGTTCGACATGTCGGCAGAACAAAGTGAATGGCGTCGTTATCAGCTTGCTTCACAGCAACATGCTAGGGCCTGGAGTCAGTGGTTTACGCTTTGTGGTGTTGGTATCGCGCCGAGCAATTAGTGGCGGTGTCAGACCCGAGTGTTAATTTGATTTTCTAAGCTTTCCACTAGATCATATTCAAAGCTTGGGCCGTCTGCTAAAGGTTCTTCATTTAAAGCTTTTAATAAAGCAATATTGGCCTCAGGGTTACTGGCGATACCATGAGCAAACTGCATAGGACGAGTAATGGCATGAGGCGAGTGTGCATTTAATTTGTCCTTGCTATTGATCAGAGAAGGACCTGGTTGGCTGAATAAGCTCATCATCAAAGCAAACTGTGGGCTGCCCGAAACGGACTGGCCGGTAATGCTGCTTTGTGTGACTTGTGTCTCGACGATTTCTCTAATGCTCATCAAGCTACCTACTGAATAGATTTGTCACTTTTATCGGCATTGATTGGGTTTTCTTAAGTGAGACGATGAAATATTTCTGTCTGCAAAATAAAGGTGAGATGCTTGGAATCTCTTGATCTGATTGTAATTTTTTGTAGAAAGCTTGCTTAATTACACGCTAAAGATGGCTGAAATTGCTCAAGCATCGTACTATAAGATCTTGTAGAAATGATATTTTTTGATTTATGTATCAGGGACTAGTTGGCTGCTAGGATCTTGTGGCAGGGCGTTATGAATGCAGGATATTAACGAATTAATTGACAATGTTAGGCACAATGAAGCCATTGCACGCAAGTTTTTTGAAATAGAGCGTTGTATTTTGTCGATTGGACGCTGCGATCAATTTGTTTCGACTCTGACCAAAGAAGTTCAGAAACAGTTCAATGTACCCTATGTTTGGGTCAATTTAATTAACGAAGCGCCTTTATCTCACCTAATTGAAAGCCTAGAAAAATTACCTGATTTACGTGATCGCGTGCTGTTTACCCGCCGCGGTGCAATGGTAGACATCATTAAATCAAGCAGTAAAACCATTTTGGTGAATACTAACCTGAGTTTTTGTCGAGAAATTATTCCCTCTGTATATCGTGATGTGATTGGGTCAGTGGCGATTTCTCCTTTGACCATTGATGGAGAATTGGTTGGTTTATTTTGTCAGGCAGATGCAGACATCAGTCGTTACGATGCCAATACCAAGGACACCTTTTTATTGGATCAATTGGCAATCAAGATCTCCATTTGTTTGAGCAATGTAACGGCCAGAGAAAAACTGGAGTATTTGGCGACCCGTGATCCATTAACAGGCTTATTGAATCGTCGACAATTAGAGCTAATGTTAGATCGCGAATTCGCTCGTTCTAAGCAACAAGAACGTGATTTAACCGTGGTATTTATTGATTGTGATGCCTTTAAGTCCATCAATGACACCTTAGGCCATAACTGTGGTGACGAGGTGTTAGAGTACATTGCCAAGCGACTACTAAAATACGTACATAAACAAGGTTTGGCATTTCGCTTTGCCGGAGATGAATTTGTTTTCGTGATGCCAGGTAAAAGTTACGAACAAGCCATTGCGGTGGCTGAATCTATTCAAGAATACCTACAGTCTAATCCTTTAAGGTATAAATCCAATTTGGTTCCTATTACTATTAGCTATGGTGGAGCCAGTGTTTTATCCGATGTTCCAAGTAACTATAAACATCTGCTAAAAGTTGCAGATGAGCGTCTCTACGACTATAAAAATAACCGTAAAAGATTGGTGCCAACCAAGGTCTTTAAATTTTTAAATAAGCTAAGATAGTTTTGTAATTTTATTACATTATTTCCTATTTGCTTTATAAAAATCGGTATTTTTTGCCTGTATTTTGTTGTAAAATTTCAAAAAAATGAATTTAGGGTTCACATATGTCCCATGCTTTAATTGCCGACCTTGGCGGTACTAATGCGCGTTTTGCCTTAGTGCCCATTCACCAATTTGAGCCACTTGAAGTAAAAGTGCTAGCCTGTAAGAACTACACTACTTTCTTTGCTGCAGCAGCCGATTATATTGCCCATTGCAGTGTTGCTATGAAAGATATTGATGCCGTTGTGCTTGCTATCGCAGGCCCAGTCAATCAGCCTGTGATACGCTTTACCAATAACCCTTGGCAGTTCAGCCGAGAAGAGGTGCAAAATTATTTTGGCGTGGATAAAAAAGTCGCCTTATTGAATGATTTTGATGCTATTGGTCATTGTCTTGAAGTCTTGCCAGAAAAAGATAAAGTTCAGTTGGGCGAACCAAGTAAAGTGGATCCGCAAGGTGCCAGTTGGGTAATAGGCGCTGGTACTGGGTTGGGCGTGGCTTGTGTGGTGCCACAAGATAATGGGCCAAACATTGTGCTGCCCGGAGAGGGTGGTCATGTGGACTTGTCTACTTGTAATGAAGTCGAAGATGATATTCTGGTGTTTTTGCGCAAACGACACAAAAGAGTGTCGGCGGAACGTGTTTTATCTGGCATGGGGCTGGAAAATATTTACGAAGCACTTGCCGCTCGCGAAGGCCTTGAAAAGCGTCTTAGTGCGCCAGAAATTGGCGAGGCGTTAACAGTAGGAAATGACCCTATTGCAAAAGCCGCACTTGAACAATTTTTTGTTTTCTTAGGTCGAGTGATAGGGAACTTAGTACTATCTGTCGAAGCCCGTGGCGGTGTTTATATTGCCGGTGGTATAGTGCCACGTTACTTGAAGGATATATTGTGTAGTGGCTTCCGTGAAGCTATGCATGACAAAGGTCGTATGAAAGAGTTTGTATCACCTATACCGACCTTTGTTGTGATGTCTGAATACCCAGGCCTGATGGGATGTGCATGTTATGCTTCCTATCTTGTGTCGAAAGCCTAGATTAGTTGGAGATAAAATAATGAAGGCCAGTTTAAAAGCCTGTGATGTGGTTATCTTTGGTGGCGGTGGCGACCTCGCCATGCGTAAGTTATTGCCTGCTTTGTATCATTTAGATATGGATGGCTTATTAGCACCAACGACTCGCATCATAGGGGCTTCTCGACGTGAAGTGAGCGATGTGGATTACCAAACCAAAGTACGCGATGCTTTGGATGAGTTTGTACCCTCGAGCATAGGTGACAATAAAATTTGGCCACGTTTCAAGGAGCGTTTAAGTTACGTTTCTGTTGACGCTCAACAAGAATCTGATTTTGCTCGTTTCAATGATCATCAAGTCGGCGGTGATGATAGGGATGTTGTTTTCTATTTGGCCACTTCTCCAGATTTGTTTGGCTCCATCTGTTCTTCGTTAGCAACTCATGGTTTAAACCAAGATCGTATGCGTGTGGTACTGGAAAAACCACTTGGTCGCGATTTAATGTCTTCCCGTGCGATCAACGACGAAGTAATGAAAAACTTTAAAGAACAACAGGCATTTCGTATCGATCATTACTTAGGTAAAGAAACGGTACAAAACTTGTTGGCTATTCGCTTTGGTAATACTTTATTTGAGCCTCTTTGGGACAGCGCGCACATTGATAATGTGCAAATCACCGTGTCTGAGACAGTCGGTGTTGAAGGACGTTGGGGTTACTATGACAAAGCTGGCGCCATGCGCGATATGGTGCAAAACCATCTGATTCAATTGTTGTGCTTGGTGGCAATGGAGCCTCCCGGTCGAATGGACTCTGATTCCGTTCGTGATGAAAAAATCAAGGTATTGAAAGCATTACGTCCAATTCTAGGAGCCAATGCCTATACTAAAACCGTTCGTGGCCAGTATGCGAAAGGCATGATCAAAGGCAAAGAGGTGCAAGGCTACTTTGATGAAGAGGGCAGTAATCCAGATTCTCGTACCGAAACCTTTGTCGCTTTGCGTGCTGATATTGATAATTGGCGTTGGGCGGGCGTGCCTTTCTACTTGCGCACAGGTAAGCGTTTAGGTCAGCGTTACTCAGAAATTGTTATTCAGTATAAATCTGTACCTCACAGCATTTTTAGCGACGAAAGCAATCGTCAACTGCAGCGTAACCAGTTAGTGATTCGTCTTCAGCCAGAAGAGAAAATTTCCCTTACAGTAATGAATAAGGTACCGGGGGCTAGTGAAGGAATGAACTTGCAACCTGTTGACCTTAACCTGAGTTTGACGGAAGCCTTTAATGACAAACGCAGTCCAGAAGCCTACGAGCGTTTATTGCTGGATGTAATGCGTAATGACGCTACCTTGTTTATGCGTTATGACGAAGTAGAGGCTGCCTGGAAATGGGTTGACGGTATTATGTCTGCTTGGAGTCAGACCAGCGAACGTCCAAAAGAATACGCTGCTGGTTCTTGGGGGCCTGCCGCTTCCATGGCCTTGCCAATTAAAGATGGCCGTAATTGGCATGACTACTGAGTGAATTTAGGCAGTAGTAATCGATAGAATAAGCTGAGCAAAAGAGTCGAAAAAGGAAAATAAAATGACACAAACTTATACTGCAGAGCAGGTGATGACAGCCACGCCTGTTGTGCCTGTGATTGTTGTAGACGATGTTGATCAAGCTGTCGCTTTAGGCAAAGCCTTAGTAGCTGGTGGTGTGCCTGTGCTGGAAGTCACTTTGCGCACACCCGCTGCTTTAGATGCCATTGCTGCGCTGCGTAAAGAAGTACCAGACGCTATTGTCGGTGCCGGTACTGTATGTTCTCGTGAACAGTATGTGCAAGCTATTGAAGCCGGTTCTCAGTTCATCATCAGTCCTGGAATGACTGCAGACCTATTAACGGTCGGTAACGAATATGATGTGCCCTATCTACCAGCAGTGGCAACCATTTCTGATGTGCTTTTGGGAATGGAGTACGGCTATGATCGCTTCAAATTTTTCCCAGCTGAGGTCAACGGTGGCGTCAAAGCTTTGAAAGCCTTTGGTGGTCCTTTACCTCAGATTAAATTCTGTCCAACTGGTGGTATTGGTGCCAATAACTTCCGTGATTACTTAGCATTAGATAATGTGCTTTGTGTTGGTGGTTCTTGGATAGTGCCGACAGATTTGGTTCGAGCTGGTAAGTGGGATGAGATCACTGAACTGGCCAAGTCGGTCGCTCAATAGCATTGTCAGATGAAATATCAAAAAGGGAAGATGATGCGTCATCTTCCCTTTTTTGTGTTACAGATTTTCTTCAGCAAATTCTGCTAAACGGCTTCTTTCAATGCCGTTAACATGCATGATGCTCGCGTACTTAAAGGATTTTGACTTTTCTACTAAGTAAGTTAATCCTGAAGTGAGTGGCGTAATGTACTTGTTGTCTATTTGAGCTAAGTTGCCTAACACAATGATTTTAGAGTTGCTACCAATTCGTGTCACAATGGATTTGAGTTGGAACTGAGTTAAACCTTGCGCTTCATCAACTATGATCAAAGCGTTGTTGAAGGAACGGCCACGCATAAAATTCAGTGATTTGAATTGAATGTTGGCTTTTTGTTTTACGTAATCAATGCTGCTAATAGAATGCTCATCCGCGCCATGGAGGATTTCCAAGTTGTCATCAAATGCCGCTAACCAAGGAGCCATTTTTTCTTCCTCTGTTCCCGGTAAAAAACCAATGTCTTCTGCCATAGGAGGTGTTGAGCGAGCGACGATGATTTTATTGAAGCGTTTCTCTTCCATGGTGACCTGTAAGCCATAAGCCAGTGCTAATAGAGTTTTACCTGAGCCAGCTGGCCCTGTCATGACCATAAGATCTGAGTTCTCGTGACGTAGTAAGTAAAATGCCATGGCTTGTTCAAGGTTTCTTGGCTGGATACCCCAAAAATTTTGGTGCATTAAATGTTGTTTATTGATGTCCAGTAAATAAACGTATTCCTGATCTATATTGACGACAAAGCCGACAAAATCTTCATCATCGACAACAAACATATTTAAATACAGATTATTGAGTAAACTTTTACTGATGATGTGGACTGTGTGTTGCCCGTGAGCTTCGGTTCTGACACTGTCAATGCTAGACCAAAAACTGCCGCTGAATTCTACGTAGCCCTTGGTCATTAAATCCAAGTCGTCTAGCACCTTGTCCTTACGATAGTCTTCAACCCTTTCTAAGCCAGAGCCCTTGGCTTTGATACGCATATTAATATCTTTGGTGACCAAGCAGACGGAAGATCTCAGATGCGTAGCCTGAAGACTGAGTGCCACATTAATTATACGATTATCGTTAGCATGGTCATGGTTGCCATTAAGGAAGGGGACATTGTCAGTGGAAGTGATTTGTTGGTCAGGAAAAATGGCTAGAGAGCCTTCGCAGGCCTTGGTTTGCTCTGTGTTGTCTGTGTTTTTGTCTAGGGTATGAATAGGAACACCAGCTTGCAGTTCTCTTGGTGTCGCGTCACCTACTATTTTGTCTATGGTGTTGATGGCCAATCTGGCTTCTCGGCTGACGTCTTTGTCACGCCTATCTTTGATGATATCGAGCTCCTCTAATACCGTCATGGGAATGACCACCATATGCTCGGCAAACGCGTAAATAGCTAATGGATCATGAAGTAACACATTGGTATCGAGAACGTAGATTTTTTCCATAGACAAGTACTCCTGTAGTCAGGGTGAAGTTTTTGGATTGTTAAGAATCGGCTTCGAAAAATGCTTTGAACTGAGTAGTAAATAAAAGAAATTGCAGCGAAAAATGTGTTTCTGCCACCTGTTAATGTGCAGAGAGAGGGGAGGATGTGTGGATAATATTGGCTTTTGTACAAGCTAAACCTCGCTGTCTTTATCCAAACTCTAATTCGAGTGTATGACAATTTGGTGTCTGATGCTTGTTTTTATTTAAGTTTTTGAATAAAAAGCAATAAAAAAGCCGTTATGGTCAGTAACGGCTTTTCAAATTGGAGTGATATTTACTCGTCCAAGAAACTGCGTAAATGCTCTGAGCGACTTGGATGACGGAGTTTACGTAGTGCTTTCGCTTCAATCTGACGAATACGCTCACGCGTTACATCAAACTGTTTACCGACTTCTTCCAGAGTGTGATCTGTGTTCATGTCGATACCAAAGCGCATTCTTAGTACCTTTGCTTCACGGGCAGTTAAGCCAGCAAGAACAGTGGTCGTAGACTCACGTAACCCTTCGATTGTCGCAATGTCGATAGGTGATTCTGCGCCATCGTCTTCAATGAAATCGCCAAGATGCGAATCTTCATCGTCACCGATAGGTGTTTCCATAGAAATAGGCTCTTTGGCTATCTTCAAGACTTTACGAATCTTGTCTTCAGGCATATCCATACGAGCAGCTAGTTCTTCTGGTGTCGCCTCACGACCCATCTCCTGCAGCATCTGACGAGAGATACGGTTCAGCTTGTTGATGGTTTCGATCATGTGTACTGGAATACGAATAGTACGTGCTTGGTCAGCAATCGAACGAGTGATCGCCTGACGAATCCACCAAGTTGCGTAAGTTGAGAACTTATAACCACGTCGATATTCGAACTTATCCACGGCTTTCATCAAACCTATGTTGCCTTCTTGGATCAGATCTAAGAATTGTAGGCCACGGTTAGTGTACTTTTTAGCAATGGAAATCACCAAACGTAAGTTGGCTTCAACCATTTCTTTCTTAGCACGGCGAGCACGAGTTTCACCAATCGAAATACGGCGGTTAATTTCTTTTAGCTCAGCGATAGTCAAATCTGTGTCTTTCGCAACAGCACGCAACTTGCGCTGGCTGCGCATGAATTCTGCTTCGTTTTCTTCTAGCGCGCTAGAGTAGTCAGCTCCTAAAGCAATTTGCTCTTGTAACCAATCAGGATTAGTTTCATTACTTGGGAAGCGCTTTAAGAACTCGGTTCTTGGCATACCAGATTTACGCACACAAACTTGCATGATCAATCTTTCTTGCTCGCGAACTTTTTCCATTCGAGAACGCACACGATCAATCAGCTCATCAAAGAGTTTTGGAACCAACTTGATTGGGGCAAACGCAATACTGAGTTCTTCTTGTTTGCTTAACACCAGAGCATCTTGGCGATCACGAGTTTCCAACAAGACTTTCAGTTCATCGTAAATTCGTGAGATCTCATTAAAGCGAAGGGCTGTCTCTTCTGGATCTGGGCCGTTGTCAGTTTCTTCTTCGCTTGCTTCAGAATCGTCGTCATCGTCGTCGTTATCAGTTTCTTCTGCTTCGTCTTCGATTGGTAATTCATCAGCATTGTCTTCAAATATGGGCTCTTCGCCGTCACCGTCGATGAATCCACTGAAGATATCGCTTAAACGACCTTCTTCTTCCTGCACCTTAGCGTAGGCATCAAGCAATACATCAACGGCACCTGGGAAGTAAGAAATGGCCGCCATGACTTCGCGTGTACCTTCTTCGATACGTTTCGCAATGGCAATCTCACCAGCGCGAGTTAATAGCTCAACCGTACCCATTTCACGCATATACATTCGTACAGGGTCTGTTGTTCTAGTAATATCGCCTTCTACCGCAGCAAGGGCGGCAGCGGCTTCTTCAGCAGCCGCTTCATCCGTTGTGTCGCCTTCTTCCATAAGAAGGCTTTCTTTATCTGGAGCATACTCTGAAACCGTGATGCCCATGTCATTGATCATGGCAATGATTTCTTCGACCTGCTCCGGGTCTGAAAGGTCATCGGGGAGGTGGTCATTAACTTCTGTAAAAGTTAGGTAACCTTGTTCTTTACCCTTAGAGATCAACTCTTTAAGACGTGACTGTTGAGTGTCTGGCATTCGACAACCTATCGTTAGAAATTCAATTGAAGTTTTGCAAGCCGCATATTATAACAAAATCAATGAGTTTTATCCACTTAATCCTGTCTTTTTTGAGTGATTTTTAGACAGAATTTATGACTTTTTCTGCCGGATTAAATCCATCAAATTACGCAGTTCTTGTTTGCTGTTCGTATCCTTTATGGATTCGTTGCCTTTATTTTTCAAGCGCTCTTTACTGTTAGTCAAACCCAAATCTCGCTCAAGTGTCGATACCATATCTTGCACTTCTTGCTTGGAATTACTGATTTTTTGCTTGTTTATCGCGTCTTGATGGTTTAATAAATCAATAATTCCAAAATATATGGCATTATCTACCAATTCACCCAGTAGATGACCCGCATTGTTTTTCGGATTTTTTGTGAAATATCTCCATATTTTGCTAAAAATTTTTATTTCGTCATTGGCCTGATTGATAATGGGATCTGGAATATCAAGCTGTTGCGCAATGTGAGGGTGCAAGAGTAAACATAAAGAGGCTTGTTTGATTTTACTCAAACTGGATGGGGCTGGAGGTAAGGTGTTTTCATTTTTGCGTTTACTAAATCTTCCCTTGTACCCTGATTGTTTATTGCTACCTGTATAGGTTTCAGCAGAATAAGCTGGATGATAACTGTCATTAGCAAAGTTATCCTCATGATGAAAGATTTGGTCCTGATCAAAGTGATTATTTATCTCTGTTTCTGTGTTATTAGCACTACTATTAACAGAATGGCTGGGGTTGTTTTTAGGAAGGGCGGTGTGTCCTAAGGTCTCACTGTCGATACCGGATTGCTCACTGAGTTGCTTAATTAAAATTGAGCGAAATGTCAGTTCTTTTGGGATTTGCTGAATCATACCCATGGCATTTCGAGCAAATTGCGCTTCACCTTCTTCATCTGCTAGCGTGACTTGGTTTCTGGCGTGCTCGAAGAGAACGTGTGACAAGGAAGCGGCATCTTCGAGTCGATGATTGAAAACCTCTTTTCCTTCTTTACGAACCAGTGAATCCGGGTCTTCTCCCTCTGGCAAAAATAAAAAGCGAACTTGTTTTTCATCTTGCATGACGGGTAAAGAAGCTTCCAAACCGCGTATAGCAGCCGAGCGTCCAGCCTTATCACCATCAAAACAAAGAATGACTTTGCTCACTAATTTGAATAATTTGCGAATGTGGTTGCTATTAACAGAGGTACCTAAAGTGGCAACCGCATTAGTAATACCGTGTTGTGCTAATACGATGACATCCATGTAGCCCTCAACCACTATGATTTGATCCAGCTGTTGAGTGTTTTGCTTGGCTTCAAATAAGCCATACAATTCTTGGCTTTTTTGGAAAACGGGTGTTTCAGGAGAATTCAGGTACTTAGGTTTTTCGTCACCAAAAGCGCGACCGCCAAAACCAATAACACGACCACGAGAGTCGCGGATAGGAAAAATAATACGATCACGAAAGCGGTCATAATAATGACCTGCCTGATCTTTCTTTTCGATCAGCATGCCGCCACGGAACAATTGCTCTTGATGTTCTGCTCTTTGACCAACGGCTTTTAATAAATTATCCCAACCGCTTGGGGCATAACCCAAGCCAAATACTTTGGCGATTTGACCAGATAAACCGCGTTCTTTGGATAAATAGTCTGTGGCTTTGCGTTTGTCGGGGTGCTCAATTAACTGGCGCTGAAAGAAGGTAGAACTTTCAGAAAGTCGCTTAAGTAATTCAGCGTTTTGCTCATAACGATCAGGGGCACCTTGCTCGCGTGGCACTTCCATGCCTGCGTCTTTGGCGAGGACTTCAATGGCTTCAACAAAATCAAGGTGATCGTGTTCCATAACGAACGAAATAGCGTTACCGCCTGCGCCGCAGCCAAAGCAGTAATAAAATTGCTTGTTAGGATTAAGACTAAAGGAGGGGCTTTTTTCGTTATGGAATGGGCATAGGGCACTGTAGTTTTGCCCGGTTTTTTTCAGACTGATACGGGACGACACCACATCGGTTAAGTCGGTGCGAGCCAATAGCTCATCAATAAACTGATCCGGAATGCGTCCCGCCATAGGATTTAACCTAACTGTGCTTTAACTTGTTTGCTGATTTGCCCCATATCGGCACGACCTTGCACTTGAGGTTTAACAATGGCCATTACCGCGCCCATTTGTTGCATGGAGGTTGCGCCTGTTTCAGCAATCGCAGCTTTTACGATTTCAGCGATTTCGTCCTCACTGAGTGGGGTTGGAAGAAATTCGGCAATGATAGCCAATTCGTCTTGTTCCACTTGAGCGAGATCGTCGCGACCTCCCTCTGTGAATTGCTGAATAGAATCTTTTCTTTGCTTGCTCATTTTGTCAAGAATGGCAATTACGCGAGCATCATCTAACTCAATACGTTCATCGACTTCCACGCGCTTGCATTCCGCTAAGATAGTACGAATAACAGTGACGCGATGCTTTTCTTTTGCACGCATGGCGGTTTTTAACGTATCGGAAATATGTGCTTTTAATTCTGACATGAGGGCCTCTTATAGGTTAAGCAAAAGCGGTTAAATAAAAAAACGGCTAGTTTTTAAAACTAGCCGTTTTTATAAACCTAATCACGGAAAAGGTCTAGGTGTTTGTATACAGCAGGTTAGCTTAGTACAAACGTTGGAATTTTTTCTGCTCGCGAGAAACTTTCTTAGCGTGACGCTTAACCGCAGCGGCTGCAGCACGTTTGCGAAGAGTAGTGGGTTTTTCGTAGCATTCACGACGACGAACTTCAGCCAAAACACCTGCTTTTTCACAAGAACGCTTGAAGCGACGTAGAGCGATGTCAAATGGTTCGTTGTCTTTTACTTTAACTGCTGGCATGTTTCTACCTTTAATAATCTGTTGTATGTTTAAGTTATTCACAAAAACGGCGTGCATCATACCTTGTATTGTATATGCTTTCAAAACTCGTTTCTGTGGGACAGAGAGTGGGCCAAAGTTGGCCGATTTTTCTAACCCTTGAAGACGATAACTTTCGTCTGTGTGTATCAATTTTCTAACATAGGGTGTTCGGTTGTTTCACCTATCACATTCACTTTTTGAAAGTTGTGTGGTGTTCAGAACCAAACGAGAAAAATCACCTGCCTTTTAAATAAACATTGAAAACGCGCGCATTATAATGATTTGACCAAGCATTGTCCAGTCTGTTGTTCTGCTACGCTGCCAAGCGATGAGGAACTGAGGTACAATGCAGCGCAACTATAGAATGAGATTGTTTCGATGAAAGTATTGGGTCTTGAAACCTCTTGCGATGAAACTGGTATCGCCATCTACGATACCGAAAAGGGTTTGTTAGCGCACAAAATTTACTCGCAGATTGCTCAGCATGCGGAGTACGGTGGTGTTGTGCCTGAGTTGGCATCACGAGATCATGTTCGTAAAACATTACCGCTTATCGATGAGGTATTAGCGCAAGCGGGTATTCGTAAACAAGAATTGAATGCCGTGGCGTACACCAGTGGCCCAGGTTTGGTGGGAGCCTTGATGGCAGGGGCAACTATTGGCCGTTCATTGGCTTATGCACTCAATATCCCTGCTTTGGGGGTGCATCATATGGAAGGCCATCTGCTGGCACCTATGCTAGAGGAAACTCAACCAAGCATGCCTTTTATTGCTTTATTAGTGTCGGGTGGCCACACGCAACTGGTACGTGTGGATGGCATTGGACAATATAAGCTGCTCGGTCAATCTTTGGATGATGCCGCGGGGGAAGCCTTTGATAAAGCGGCAAAAATGATAGGTTTGCCCTATCCTGGTGGGCCGCAGATTGCCAAGTTAGCAGAACAAGGTAATAAAGAATCTGGTTTGAAATTCCCGCGTCCTATGACAGATCGTCCAGGTTTGGATTTCAGTTTTAGTGGTCTAAAGACCGCTTTCTTAACTGCTGTACATGACGCCTTAGACGAAGGTCGTTGCGATGAGCAGTTTAAAGCCGATGCTGCTTTGGCGTTTGAATTGGCGATAGTCGATACGCTAGTGATTAAATGTCGTCGCGCCTTAGAGTCAGAGGGACTAAAAAGTCTGATCATTGCCGGTGGCGTCAGCGCTAACAAAAGATTGCGTGAACAACTGGAAACTCAATTGAAAAAAATGAAAGCCAGTGTCTTCTACGCGCGCCCAGAGTTTTGCACGGACAATGGGGCAATGATCGCCTATGCAGGTGCTCAGCGCTTGTTGGATGGTCAGTCTTCTGAGCTGAATTTATCCATTCGTGCACGTTGGCCCTTGTCAGATTTGCCGCCTTTGAATGAGGTAGCGCATGGCTGATTTCGTCTTTATTGAAGGTTTGCAAGCCAAGGCTGTGATTGGTGTTTACGATTGGGAAAAGGAGATTCAGCAGGATTTGGTGTTTGATTTAGAAATGGAGCATGACAATCGTTTGCCTGCTGCCACAGACGATCTTAGTAAAACATTGGATTATGAAGCCATTGCCAATTTTATTTTGTCCTACTGTCTGGATCATCAATTTGAATTGATCGAAACCTTAGCGGAGCGTTTATTAAAGGATCTGGCTCAGCAATTTCATTTACAGGCAGTACGATTAACCTTGCGAAAACCCGGTGCCGTGCCTGCTGCCAATGCCGTTGGCGTAAAGCTGTATCGACGTTTTACAGATTAATTTTTAAGTAAGGGTGAATCGAGCACTTGTAGGGCTTTAATTCGTTCCTTGCGCAGAGCTTCCCCAAGCTCGGCACCGCTAAAGCCCTGTTTGATCAAATCGGTGGCGTTGAGTTTGGCAATGGCCAAACGCAGCGCTTGCCAGTCTTTCGCTTGCGTTGATGTTATTAAACTTAACACTTGAACCAGCTTATCGAATGCTTGTGGTTTTTTGATGGCGCTGACCGACATTAACCATGCTTGCCACGCTTCAGCTGTCATGCCGATGGCATGTTGTTCAATAAAACTACGCACTTGCTGGGCTAAATTTTTATACTGATTTGGACAACGTAATGCGTTTTGCAACCTGTTAAGTTGCTCCAATGGCGTGTGCTGACAGATCATTGCCCAGCGTTGTGCTTTATCCAATGCCAGTAATTGCGTTTCGCTAACAGGAGGTTTTGGCCAGACTAATTCAGTAAATAAGTACGACATTGCCTTGGCCTCTATGAGGACATGGAAAAAAGTCAGGGGATGTGATGTTGCCAAGGCCTTTTCTAATTCTCGCCATACTCGTTCAGGGCTTAAGCTTGCTAATTCTCCTGAAGTACTAATGGTCTGCATTAACCTCATGGTTTCAGCTGCAATGTGAAAGTTGAACTCTTTAAAGCGTGCGGCAAAACGAGCCACTCTGAGAACTCGCAAAGGGTCTTCCACAAAAGCATCAGAAACGTGACGTAAGCATTTGTTGGCAATGTCTTGCTGGCCATGAAAAGGGTCGATCAGTTCGCCGTTTTCCGCTTGCGCAATCGCATTAATGGTCAGGTCACGTCTTTCAAGGTCTTCTTCAAGGCTAATGGATGGAGAGAAGTCACAGATAAAACCAGTATAGCCTTGTCCTTGTTTTTTCTCCCGTCGAGCAAGGGCGTATTCCTCTTTGCTTACCGGGTGAAGAAACACGGGAAATTGTTTGCCAACTTGTTGATAGCCTTGTTGTTCAAGTTGTTCTGGTATGGCGCCAGTGACGACCCAGTCACGGTCGACGACATCGAGACCAAGTAGTGCGTCTCGGACCGCACCGCCCACCAGATACACTTGATAAGTCATGGTGTTATTGGCCGATTTCACATTGCTCTGGGAACATGGCGCTCCATTGGCTGAAGCCACCATTTAGTGAATACACTTCCTTAAAACCTTGTGAGGCAAGGTATTCCGCGGCACCTTTACTGCTGTTGCCGTGATAACAACAAACAATAATAGGTTGTTCTTTGTCGGTGTTGTCGATGAAGTCCTGCACATTATCGTTATTAAGATTAATGGCATTGGTCATATGACTATTTTGGTAGCTGGTTAAATCGCGAATATCAACGATGGCAGCATTGTCTTCCAAAATGGGCAAAGCGTCAGCGATATCGATACAAGTATAGGTCATGGGTTTTTCCGATTGAGTGTACAAGGCATACTGAAGCGTTCCTTATCCTCCAGTCGTAAAGCAGTTAGACTGCCCCCCCAAACGCATCCTGTGTCAAGCGCATGAATGTGTTTGAGATGAGTTTGCCCCTCAAGGGCTGCCCAATGTCCAAACACAATATGGCAGTTTTCTGGTACCTGACTTGGGTAGCTGAACCAAGGTGCAAAACCTTTAGCTGCTGTATTAATGCCTTCTTTTGATTTTAAGTCTAATTTACTGTTTTCTTTGCAAAATCTCATTCGAGTCAAATAGTTAGTGATGACTCTCAAACGATCTAAGCCAATCAAATCATCACGCCACTTGTTCGGTGTATTACCATACATGGCTGCAAAATATTCATCAACCGTGTCAGATTGCAGTTTGGTTTCCACTTCTTTTGCTAAGGCAAGCGTTTGTTCAAGACTCCAGCAGGGTGGAATACCTGCGTGTGTCATGATCACATTAAGCTCGGCATCATAGTGACAGAGTGGCTGATAGCGAAGCCATTCCAAGAGTTCATCACGGTCACTGGCCATCAGTATATCGCTTAGGGTATCGGCTTTTTTAAGTGTGCCATGACCATAAGACACTGCCAATAAATGCAGATCGTGGTTGCCCAATACAACTTTAGTTGTATTGCCGAGAGACTTTATAAAGCGCAAGGTATTTAATGATTCGGGGCCGCGATTAATAAGGTCACCAGCAAACCAAAGTGCGTCTTGATTCGGTTGATATTGAATGTGTTTTAGGAGCCGCTCTAATGGCTCTAAGCAGCCTTGTAAGTCACCAATCACATAGGTTGCCATAGAATCGAATCCTCAGTGTACTTTGTTGGGGACAGATAAGGTGAAAGGGCGGATGTCGGCAGAAAATTCTGTGCCGTCGTCGGCAATAAATTGATAACTGCCATGCATGACGCCCACCACGGTTTCAATCACTGTGCCACTGGTGTACTGGTATGACTCACCAGAACGTAAATAAGGGTATTCGCCAATGACGCCACTGCCTTTCACTTCTTGAACTTGCTGATCGCCATTGGTGATGATCCAGTGACGGGTCTGCAATTTTGCCGCTTGCTCACCACAGTTGGTGATGGTGATGTGGTAAGCAAATACGTAACGAGATTCTGCAGGTGTAGATTGTCTAGCAAGATATTCGGTTCTGACGTCCACAACGATATCGTATTTTTCCATTTAACTGTCCTTCTTGAGAAGGTAGTTGGTGATGGCTACGAAGTCGGCAAGATCCAAGCGCTCTGGTCTCAGGCTAGGGTCAATATCTAACGCAGCAAAGTCATCTTGATCCAATACGCCTTTATAGTTGTTACGCAGTGTTTTACGACGCTGCTGGAAGCCAACACGCACTACTTCCTCCAGTTTACTAACGTTTTCAGTTGGATAAGGTAGCGTTTTATATGGTGTCATGCGAACAATAGCAGAGTCCACTTTTGGTGCTGGATCAAAAGACTCTGGCCCAACCACAAACAAAGAATCCACCGCACAATAATATTGTGCCATGACACTGAGTCGACCGTAGAGATTATCACCCGGACGAGCGGCAAGACGGTCAACCACTTCTTTTTGCAACATGAAGTGCATGTCTTCAATGATACTGGCCTGACTCAGTAAATGGAAAATCAGTGGTGTGGAAATATTGTAGGGCAGGTTGCCGACCACACGAATGGCCTGATCATCACTTGCTAATGCACTGAAGTCAAATTTTATGGCATCCGCTTCATGAACAGTTAATTCTGGGTAACGAAATAAATTCACCTTTAAAATTGGGATCAGATCACGGTCAAGCTCAACCACATCCATGCGTTCCGTAACGCTAATGATACCCTCTGTCAAAGCGCCTTTTCCTGGGCCGATTTCAACAATACGTTGTCCTTTTTTAGGGGCAATGCAAGCCAGGATACGACGAATTACGCCATGATCATGTAAGAAATTTTGGCCAAATCTTTTTCTGGCTTTGTGAGGTTGTGCTTTACTCATTTAGGAAACTTTTTTACGTTATTAGCCATGTCTATGGCATGTTGGATGGCGACTTTTAGGCTGCCATGATTGGCCTCACCTGTGCCAGCTAAATCAATCGCTGTGCCGTGATCTACGGACGTACGAATAATGGGTAACCCCAACGTGATGTTGACGGCATTACCAAATCCTGAATATTTTAACACAGGTAATCCCTGATCGTGATACATGGCCAGAGCGCAGTCGGCTTGTTGCAAATATTTATCGGTAAACAAGGTGTCTGCAGGTAATGGACCAATTAGATCGAGACCTTCATTGCGCAGGCGATCAAGAGCAGGGCCAATGACTTGGATTTCTTCATTACCCAAATGGCCGTCTTCGCCCGCATGAGGATTGAGACCGCAGACTAAAATACGTGGTTTAGCGATGCCGAATTTGCTTTGTAAATCCTGATGTAAGGCAAGGGCGACTTTGCGTATGGTTTCCTCGGTAATGGCATTTGACACCTCTTTTAGTGGTAGGTGAGTAGTTACTAAGGCCACCTTCATCACATCGCTTGCTAGCATCATCACCACGTGAGGTGAGCGGCACTGCTGCTGGAAAAATTCCGTGTGTCCCGAAAAGTGTTGTCCAGTTTCACACAAGATTCCTTTGTGAACTGGAGGGGTGACAAGGGCATCAAATTCTTTATCTAGACAACCTTGGCAAGCTCGTCTTAAGGTTTCTAGCACATAAGGCGCATTCGCCACATCGAGTTCACCTGCTATGGAAGGTTTTGCCAAAGGGACAGACATTAAACAGAGCGAGCCTAGTTGATGAACAGGCGTATCTTCAGCAGATGAGATAACCTGAATGGTGATATCAATCTTTAGGCTTGCTGCTCTTTGCTTAAATAACAGCTCATCTCCCAAAATCAGCAAGCGAGCGTTAAAACTATGTTCTGATAAGGCTTGCAGAATAATATCAGGGCCAATACCAGCAGGTTCCCCTGAGGTAATGGCAATGATAGGAAGATTGACCAACGCGTCTGACATAATGGAGTTAGCCTTTGATGTCGATGAAGGCATCGGCACGTAATTCGTCTAGCCAGTTGCCAAGTACTATGTCTTGTTTTTGACGTGTTAACGCTTGCTTGGCATTGCTACGTTTTACTTGATCACTGATATCCGCTTCACGACGGCCTTCAACTTGTAAAATATGCCAACCGAACTGAGTACGGAAGGGTTTGCTGATGTCACCAACTGGAGTGGCGTTCATCATGTCTTCAAAGGCAGGAACCATAGTGCCAGGTGTTACCCAACCAAGGTCGCCACCTTGCAGAGTGGAACCTTGATCTTCACTGTACTCTTTGGCTAATTCGGCAAAATCGGCGCCCTTGCTTAACTGATCATAAAGATTGTCTGCAAAGGCTTTGGTTTGGGTCATGTCACGAATTTCATTGGGGCGAACCAAAATGTGGCGAGTCTTCGTTTGCTCCTGTAAGGTCACTGATGCTGAACGCTTATCGATTACCCATAATAGGTGGTAGCCCGCGTTACTTTGTAGTGGACCAACAAGAGGGCCCTGCTCTGCGTCCAAAGCACGGACGAAAAGAGGTGGGAGCTGATTCATTGGGCGCCAACCTAGGTCCCCACCTTCAATGGCAAATTGTCCCGCGGATTTGGCAACGGCCTGTTGGATAAAGTCGTCTTCTGATTGGATCTTAGAAGCAATGTTGTCGATTTCTTGTTTGGCTTCTTCTGGGTTGCTGGCACGAATCAAAATATGTCGAAGATGCACCTGATCCTTATCTTTGGTGATGCTGGTTTCTGAGCTTAAATAGTCATCAATTTCTTGCTCTGAAATGACAATGCGACGTTTGATAATTTCGCGTTTGATATTGTTGATGAGGATTTCCTGCTCAATCTGTTTGCGATAGCGTGAATAGTTAATGCCTTTGCTGGCGAGTACGGCTTTCATACCTTGTAGATCAAGATTCATATTTCGAGCCACGCTCAGAATGGCATTATCGACGTCGGAACTGGAGGCTCGCATACCGATTTTTTGGGCATAATTGGCTTGCAGGGTTTCATCAATCAGTTGGTTTAAAATTTGACGATGAATGTTATTTGTCATGATTCCGCCTGGAACACGATCCTTTACAATCTGAAAACGGTTTTGTATGTCGCTTTCTAAAATGGCGGAAGAGTCCACAATGGCAGCAATGCCGTCAATTTTTTCAGTGTTAGCCTGCGTTAAAGTGGAAAATGTTAAGGCTAGTGTAAGGGTGAAAAAAGAAAATAACTTCATAATTAATATCCGACTTTTCCTTGATTCCAGAAGGTGTCAGCTATGCTTGATGCATCGCTGTTAGCACGACCTGCTGTACTCAAACTACGTAAAATAAATTGTAAAAACACACCGCGATCTCTGACATCATCGTCATCAATCCAATCTTGATAGCTGAGCGATACCTTAATACAGCAGTTTTCATAACCCAAACCAGAAATTTGTTTACTGGCTTCATCGTCCATGAAGTCATAAGTGTATTGGGCAAAGGCTGACCAGTTTCGATTAAGCGGAAATATGGTACCAAAGCTAGCTTGTTTGGCATTATCATCCGGATCTGAATTATTGATGGTATACAGGTAACTCAGATTGACCTTGACTCTTTGTGCCGGGGTAATGCTGGCAACAAGCTGAGCCAGGTTGATTTCTTCTTCATCAGCGTCAACATTCAAATTGGCGGTTAGCGTGTAATTATCACCATACATACTTGCAGAGGAAAGTAAGTCGCTGCGCTTACTATCTTGCCGGCTGATGGTTTTGTCTGTTGACCCACTTACAGCAACATATCTATCGTCTAAATAAAAGACCTGACCCGCTTTTAATGCCCATTTTTCATTATTGTTTTCATCATATAGACGACTTTCTAAGCCAAAAGTGATTTGCTCAGTATCACCAATTCTATCGTTGCCACTAAAGCGTTTATGATTAAAAGCAGACGAGTAAGTGAGTGTTGATTCACTGGCGTCAAAATCTGGGATATCGGATTGTGATTCAAACGGAGAATTAAGATAGCTCAACCTTGGAGATAGGGTTTGTCGCCAAGTACCATAGTCATCAGTAAAACGTCGTTCAAAAGCCAACGCAGTATCTAGGTAATGCGTAACATGATTGACTGAGGTGTCTATATCTGTATCCGATGAGTAATAGTGAAGTTGATAGTCGCGATTTTGTATTAATACCCCCGGAGTGAAGGTTAGCCAATCATTCCCTAAATCAAAGTTAATGTCTTGATTTAGGGCTATACGCTCACCATCAAAATTATTCTCTTCTGGGTCGTAGAAGTCAGTGTATTGAAGGTTAATTGAGTAATTTAATAGACTGTTCGCAATTTGGTAAGAGCTAGCAAGTCTTGGTTTCCACTCAAAAGGGGCGTCATCTGAGCTATCAGGTGTTTGATAGGTTAGATAGGTCAGTGTGTTGTAAAAGTTTCCGTTATTAACATTGATATAGGCTGTTCTTTGATAATGGTCTTTTTCTCCAATGGAGGTGGTATTGGCTTCTGGAAACTTAGTTTCAGTAGGATTGGACTCATAGGTGAATCCACTACTAATATGAGCATTAAGTGTCTGCTTAGAAGTAAGCTTTAGAAGAGTTTGCTCCCCTTCATCATCGTCAAAAAAACTCGATTGTTCATAGCTGGTTTCGCCATATGGGCTGAGATGACGAAATTCCACATCAATACCTTGGCCTTTTTTCTGAATCAAATTAGGCGTTAAGGTTGCATCAAAGTTGCTTGCCAAATTTAGGTAAAAAGGGGCGGATAGGCTCAAGCCGTCATTATTGGAATAGCCAATGCTGGGAAACAAAAAGCCCGTTTGTCGTCTATCGTCGATTGGGAATCTTAGCCAAGGAGAGTAGAAAATTGGCACGTCAGCAATTCGTACTAGAACGTGTTTGGCGGTACCAAAGCCTGTGGTTGCATTAAGTTCAATGGAACTGCCATAAAGGCTCCAGCTTTCTTGATTGGGTTCACAGGTAGTGAAAAAACCTTCTTCAATAAAAATGACAGCGTCATTTTCTTGTATCAGTGCTTTTGCTTGGCCGCGAGCCTTGCTGCTGTGACTAAGGAACTTGGCGTCTGAAAATTCGGTGGCAGTATCACCATTGCTGGAAATATAGCTTTTACTGCTGCGAATGAGCTCGTTTTTGGTTCTTAATGTGACGTTACCTGAGGCTTGGTAGTATTCTTGTGGAATGCCTGAAATAGAGTCAGCCATTAGATGAGACTCAGGCTGCTTTACAGTGGCGTCACCTTCTAAATGTATAATACCCATTTTATCGCGAGTAATGAGGTCCGCTTGCAATACTGTATTTTCGCTCTTGCTGGCTTGCCACTGGTTGAGATAACTGCCTTGGCAGTATTGGTTGAGTTGCGCTTGCTGTTTAGCACTTAATGATTCTCTTGGTGCCCAATCCCATTGGTTCACTTGCGCATGTGCCAGCGGCAATATGAAAAGACCTTGAAAAAACAGAGCGTAGTTGCGTAAATGTTTAACCATGCAGGGTATACTTATTTACCGAAATTATTGTCCGAAGTCGGAGGCTGCCGAGTGAGGCTCCACGTAATAAGACAAATGATAATCTATGCAGGCCCATAGGGGCTACCGATTCTGGAGAAATATCTTTATGTGGAAATTTGTATGTGCCATTTTGGGGTACATCTTAATGAGTAATATCCTTGGTGCAATACTTGGCTTTTTTGTTGGCATGATGCTGGATAGAGCACAAGCTGGCGGTGCTTTTAATGGCGTAAGACGAGGTAATTTACTGCTACAGCAAGAGACTTTTTTTCGTACTTTATTTTTGTTGATGGGACGTCTTGCCAAATCTGATGGCCAGGTTTCTGAGGCTGAAATCCAGTTAGCGCAATCGGTTATGCAGCGTCTTCGTTTGTCACCACAGGCGCAAGAGCAGGCCAAACGCTTATTCAATGAAGGTAAATCAGCCAACTTTGATTTCACTGCGGAACTGAATCGCTTTAAAGAGATTGTCGGGCCTGGGGATTTGACCCGAACCTTATTAGAAGTGTTATTGGTTTCCGCCTATGCTGATGGACATTTTAGTGTAGAAGAAAAGTCGTTTGTTTCGAAAGTCTGTGCGATCTTAGGCATCTCAGTTGCCGAATTTGAGTCTCTGCATATTCAGGTTAAGCAACAGGCACATTTCCGTCAGGGATATCAGTCGACTGGCAATAGCATGGGCTCTAAAGATTTGCTTAAGTCCGCCTATGAGGCACTGGGTGTGAAACCAGAAATGACAGATGCTGAGATCAAAAAAGCCTACCGTCGCCTGATGAGTAAGAATCACCCTGACAAACTCAGTTCGCAAGGTTTGCCAAAAGAAATGATTGAGCTCGCCAAAGAGCGTACTCAAGAAATTCAATCGGCTTATGAGTTGATTAAGAAATCGCGTTCATAGCGAGACTGTTAACCGAACTTGAATAAATAAGGGGCGATTAAAAAAGCCCCTTATTTACTTGGGGTAAAGGGCGGCGTTGAGTAATTTGTTTTGTGTTCTGCTTCAAGAAACCTCGCACTCTTTGTACTAATAAGGCTTGGCTATCTTGCCCTCTTGCGCGGTCTGGAATGGCATCTTTTTGAATGAACTCACCATTAACGGTTTGACGTTTTGCGGCAGCTTGCTTGCGCCAATTGGCAAACAGGTTATTGCGATTAGGGCGGCTTAGGTAATAGTCCAAAATGGCTTGTGGAACGCTGCTAATGAATTGTGCGATTTGATACGCTGAGATATTAGGGGGTGCCTGAATGTCGATGAGCGCGAGAGCGTTTGCCAAAGTAGGATTTTGTGCGAGAAAGACCAAGGCATAACTTGCTCCAGTGCGATATCCGGCTAAAGCAAAATAGTCGACACCGTTATTTTGTGCCAAGGTCATGGCCGCTTGTATACGTGCAAAAACAATGTCCTGGTTTGCCAGTGTAATCGTTTCAGTTGTTTCACTATCTGTGGTGAGGGTTTTCGGTGTTGTTTGCCCGCGTTTAACAATATCTGGCACTTCTATGGCAATGGTGCACCAACTGTATTCCGGCAATTTATCACGTAACGGTGCGATGGCGTCTGGCCAATCTGGATGTTCATTGTCAGAATGTAAAAGAATGACACAACCTTGCGTGGAAGAGGTCATCGCATCTTGATAAAGGGCAAGAAAACTCCCTCCGCTGGCTTCTAAAGATTGGATTTGATGCTCTAGTTGACGTTCTTTAAGACTGTCTTCTAGGGCGGCAATTCTTTCTGCTTGCGGTTGTGGCGTAACGTATTCTGTTGCTGGCGTGTCACCACTTGAGCTTTCTGCCCGAGTAAGGCTAGCGAGGGCACACAGCAAGACTAGGTTCGTTAAGAGAAGAATTTTCTTCATTGTTTTCAATACTTCTTTGTTCCACCTTGTTAAAATAAACCAAATTTGCTGTTGATAACAGCCTTTAGGGAAAGGTGAGTAACATCAAGCTGAGATAGCGCGCTTATCATCATTTCCTTATCGCATTTATTTTGTCATTGCTGGAGCCAGATATGAATGACTTTATCATTGCCCCTTCGATTCTCTCTGCCGACTTTGCTCGCTTAGGAGAAGAGGTTGATCAAGTGTTAGAAGCCGGTGCAGACATCATACATTTCGATGTCATGGACAATCACTATGTCCCCAATTTAACGATTGGGCCTATGGTCTGTAAAGCGTTGCGTAAGCATGGTGTGACAGCGGACATTGATGTGCATTTAATGGTAAAGCCTGTGGATCGTATGATAGGTGATTTTATTGAAGCGGGAGCGTCTTATATTACCTTTCACCCTGAAGCCAGTGAGCACATAGATCGCTCATTACAAATGATCAAAGACGGCGGCTGTAAAGCCGGTTTGGTGTTTAATCCCGCAACCCCCTTGCACCATCTAAAACATGTAATGGATAAGGTGGATATGGTGTTGTTGATGTCTGTGAATCCAGGCTTTGGTGGGCAAAAATTTATCCAAGGCACATTGGAGAAGTTGCAAGAGGCTCGAACTCTGATCGACGCCAGTGGCTACAATATTCGCCTAGAAGTCGATGGGGGTGTCAGTGAAAAGAACATTGCACAAGTGGCCAGAGCTGGTGCAGATACCTTTGTTGCTGGTTCTGCTATTTTTGGTAAGCCAGATTATAAAGCGGTGATTGATGCGATGCGAGCCGAGCTGGCGAGTGTGCGTTAATGAAAACACCTAAGTATTTCAAACAATGGTTTGAAGGTTGGCCAGACCTTGTGTGTTTTGATTTGGATGGCACCTTATTAGATAGTGTGCCTGACATTGCGGCGGCTGTGGATGCTTTTCTTGTTGAGTTTGGTGCCCCTTTAGCGGGTGAAGATAAGGTGCGCCAATGGGTTGGGTTAGGAGCGGCTAAACTGATTGAACAAGCATTAGACTGGGCGGAGTTGGATCCGCAGCGCCATGAAGAAGCCTATCGCTTGTTTTTGTTGCATTATCATCAGCATCTTACTGATCATTCCCGCTTGTATCCAAATGCAGTAGCAATACTTAAGGCTCTAAAACACAATGGAGTGCCTGTTGCATTAGTGACCAACAAGCCAAGCGTGTTTATTCAACCTATTCTAGATAAATTCCAACTTACCGAACAATTTGCGTGGTTTTTGGGTGGTGACACACTGGAAGAAAAAAAACCGTCTGCCATGCCTTTATTGCATTGCAGCGAATCTATAGAGGCGGAACCACAAAGTTGTTTGATGGTGGGGGATTCGATTACCGATTTTAAAGCCGCGCAAAATGCTGGCTTTAAATCCGCATTAGTGACCTATGGCTACCACCAAGGAATAGACCTAAAAGCCTTGGGGGCCGATGCTGTGATCGATGACCTTGCGGAACTCCTTGTTTGATTTTTATTCATTAATGAAAAGGCGCTCATTCTAAGATTATTAGCGCCTTTTCATTTTTAAATGAGCTTGATTGAACTGGGCTTACTTGTCTGTTGCGTTATTGCTAAAACTTATCTGCCCATCATTACCAAAGTGCAAGGTTTGAGTTGGGAAAGCCACTTCTGCGCCATGTTGCTCTATGATTTGCATGGCTTTGAACAACACATCTTGTTTCACTTCATGGTAGATTCGCCAATCCACTGTTTTGGTGTAGGCGTAAATGAAAAAGTCTAATGACGATGGGCCGAACTGATTGAAGTTCACCATATAAATTTGCTCTGTGTCTAAATCTTCATGATTGGCAATCATTTCTTTAATGTCTTTTAAAATGTTAGGCAATAAAGAAAAATCATTGTAGCGCACGCCAATGGTTTCATTGATACGTCTGTGCGTCATACGTGATGGGTTTTCTACCGAGATCAATGAGAATGTGGAATTGGGTACATATAAGGGACGCTTGTCGAAGGTACGAATACGCGTTTGACGCCAACCTATGTTCTCCACTGTGCCTTCAATATTTTGATCGGGTGAGCGAACCCAGTCACCAATTGCAAAAGGGCGATCCAAATATATCATTAGGCCACCAAAGAAATTGGCGAGCAGGTCTTTGGCTGCGAAGCCTACTGCGATACCACCAATACCGCCAAAAGCCAGTACACCGGAAATGCTATACCCCAGAGTTTGTAAGACAACTAACGCTGCCGTAATGATGACAGACGCTCTAAGCAACTTACTAATGGCGTTGGCGGTGGTGTAATCGACTTTATTTTTAACCTTGCTGGAGCTAGTAATCGTTTTTTCACTTTGCGAAATGCAGCGCAAAATAAACCAAGTTAGAATGACAATCACACCGACTTCACGAACGGCATTAATCAAAGAGGATAAATCAGGGTCAAGGTTTGTGCCGGATATTTCTGCCGCTACACTGAGTCCAACCAGCCAGATAAATACCCCGATGGGTTTTTGTGCTGCGATAATGAGTACGTTATCCCAAGGTGTTTTGGTGCGTTCTAACTGGTTGTTTAGACGCATTAGTAAACGGCTAGCAACAAAGTTAACCACTAGTGTGCCGAATACGACTAAAAATACGCGAGCTACCCAATGCATTTCGGTATCGCCTAGACCAAAATACATTTGTACCGTTTCCCAATTCATAACAAATCTCTATGTGGTGAATGTAAAAAAAACTCTGCTATCTCAAAGTAACAAGAGGGTGCCTAATCCTAAAAAAGCAACGAAACCAGCCACGTCAGTGACTGTGGTGAGAATGACTGAGCCCGATAGGGCTGGATCAATGCGCAGTTTATCCAGTAAGACAGGAATCAAAACGCCTGATAAGGCAGCCATCAAGATATTAATGATAATGGCCATGGCGATCACAGCGCCTAACATAGGGTTACTAAACCACCAGTAAGAAATAATACCTATGATGATGGCCCAGACAATACCATTTAGCCAACCTACTTTTAGCTCTTTACCGAGTAAGGATTTGAGATTGCTTCGTGTAATTTGACCAAGGGCTAAACCACGTACTATCAAAGTAAGTGTCTGACTGCCCGCAATCCCTCCCATAGAAGCCACTACAGGCATCAACACTGCAAGGGCAACCACTTGTTGCAAGGTAGCTTCAAATAGGCCGATAAAGGCTGACGCTAAGAAAGCCGTTAAGAGGTTAATGCCTAACCATATGCCACGTCTCGCAGCACTTTGTTTAACGGGGGCGAAGAGGTCCGTTTCTTCGTTTAACCCCGCCGTCGACATTTGTTGAGCTTCGTTTTCTAAACGTAAGGTTTCCAGTGCTAGTCCAACGTGAAAACGCCCTAGCAATACTAAGTTTTGGTCTACTACTGGTAATGCTGAAAAACCTGATTTTTCTAACATTTCTGAGGCTTTTATACGTTCTGTTTCAGCTTGAATGACGGTGCATTCTTCATCCATAAGATTGGACACGGGCTCGTGATCTTGTGCTTTGAAAAGTTTATTGAATTTTACACAACCTACCCAACGACCTGTACGGTTGACTAAGTAAATCATGTCGGTGTAATCCGGTACGGTTTTCTTTAGCAGTCTTAGGGCTTCGCCAACACGAATGGATTGCGAAGCGATGAGTAATTCGTGATCAATCCAACGACCCACAAGGTCATCTTGGTAAACAATACCTTGTTGATAGTATTCACGTTGCTTATTGTCCATCTGGCTAAGGGCCAGATCGACAAAACGATCCGGTAAGGAGTCGGTAATTTCCAACAGGCCTTCGGCATCAACGTCTGCGAATAGGGTTTCGATTTCGCTGTCGTCAAGTTCTTTGAGCAATAGTTGACGAGATTCGCCACGCATTTCAACAAGGATGTCTAAGCGATTTGCTTGTTTAATGTTGGCCCATGCTTGGCGGCGTTGTTCAAGAGGGATGGATTCCAATGCCAGAGCGACATCGTCAGGGCTGTATTCCGCCATTAACTTATTGATAGACTCTGGTGAATGTTCATCTTGAATAAGATGTTCAATCAATAGGGTGACTTGGCTATGCATTGGCATTCTCTAAAGCTGACAAAGAAGCAAAATCAATAGTTTGCGTGATATGTCTAGTAATATCAAACAAGGTTTTGTTTTTTCGAGAGATTCATTCGATGTGACAGGCTGACCAGTCACCACATTGGGTCTAGGACTGTATGTTGGGTCTGTGACGGCATGGCGAAAAATACAACCTAAGGTTTTTTTGTTTGACTTACAGAGACAGTAACTCTGCTTCCGTGTAGAATTCAGCCTCTTCAAAATGGTCTTTTGTATGAAGAAAGGCCTGATAAGTGCTTATAGATAAGCTAATTGTCTGTGGTTGCAAAACCAGCAAACTTTAGCTTTGTTATGGATTTATTCTTAATCATGTTGCTAGTTATAGATAATTACGATTCCTTCACCTACAACTTGGTACAGTATTTTGGTGAGTTAGGTGTTGAAGTATTAGTACATCGTAATGACCAGATTACGGTAGCGGAAATAGCAGCTTTAGCACCTTCACATTTGGTCATTTCTCCAGGACCTTGTACACCGAATGAAGCGGGTATTTCTATGGCGATCATTCAAGCATTTGCGGGTAAAATTCCCATTTTGGGTATTTGCTTAGGTCATCAAAGTATTGCGCAGGTCTTTGGCGGCGAAGTGATTCGTGCTAAAAATGTTATGCATGGTAAAACATCAAGGATATACCATAAAGACCATGGGGTTTTTACAGATTTAGTAAATCCTCTATCAGCCACCCGTTACCATTCTTTAGTCGTGGCGCAAGACACTTTGCCAGAATGTTTTGAAGTAACAGCCTGGACGCAAAATGAGCAATTCGAACTTGATGAAATCATGGGCATTCGTCATAAAGAGATGGAGCTTGAAGGAGTGCAGTTTCATCCAGAATCTATACTAACCGAGGCGGGACACGCTTTATTAGCTAATTTTTTAAAACGATAGGAGAGTCTGGTGGAGATTCAAAAAGCAATTGCTGCCGTTGTAGAACATCAAGATCTGAGTGCAGAAAACATGCAAGCCGTAATGACTCAAATCATGACAGGTCTAGCGACACCAGCACAGATAGGCGGCTTTTTGATAGCGCTACGCATGAAAGGTGAAACGGTAGATGAAATTGCCGCCGCCGCCAAGGTGATGCGTGATTTGTCTAATAAAGTCAGTTTACCGATAGATGGTGTTGTGGACACTTGTGGTACAGGTGGAGACGGAGGTAACTTGTTTAATGTTTCGACCGCATCCGCTTTTGTGGTCGCTGCCGCTGGCGGTAAAGTTGCCAAGCACGGGGGGCGTTCAGTATCTTCCAAGTCTGGCAGTGCGGATGTATTAGAACATGCTGGTATTTATCTTGGATTAAATGCGGAACAAGTTTGCCGCTGTGTCGAAGAGATTGGCTTGGGCTTCATGTTTGCCCCTAATCATCATGCCGCTATGAAACATGCTGTCGGGCCACGAAAGGAAATGGCGACCCGAACCATTTTTAATTTGTTAGGTCCGCTAACGAATCCAGCCAACGCGAAACGGCAAGTGATGGGTGTTTTTCATCAGAAGTGGGTGCGTCCGATAGCTGAAGTGCTAAAAGCATTAGGCAGTGAACATGTGATGGTAGTGCATTCGGTTGATGGTTTGGATGAAATCAGTATTGCTGCACCGACTTATGTGGCGGAATTGAAAGATGGTGAGATTACTGAATATCAGATTCAACCAACAGACTTTGGTATCTCGTTGCAGTCAATTGAAGATATACATGCCTACGATGCTGAGCAGAGTCTGGCCCTGATAAAAACCGCTTTAGATGGCAAGGGTAAAGTGAATCCTGCTCGCGATATTGTGGCCTTAAATGCAGGTGCAGCTATTTACGTTTCAGGTGTTGCATCCACTCTAGCTGAAGGAGTAAGTATTGCCGAAGATGTTATTGGCGGGGGCACAGCGAAAGTTAAAATGTCTGAATTAGCCAGTTTTACACGTTGTTTTATGGACACTAACTCATAAAAGAATTGCGAGGAGAAAGTGGATTATGCAGGTTGAAACACCGACTATCTTAAAAAAGATTGTGGCACGTAAGTTTGAAGAAATTGCTGAGCGAAAAGCGCATACGCCATATCATAATTTGGAAGTAGCGGCGTCTGTTGCCAATGTACATAATGCTCCGCGAGGCTTTGCACAAGCCTTAAAACATCAGATTGCCATGGGTAAAGCCGGTGTGATTGCGGAAATAAAGCAGGCTTCACCAAGTAAAGGAATCTTGCGTGAGCCTTTTTATCCAGGTGAAATCGCCAAATCTTATGAACAAGCAGGTGCTGCTTGCCTGTCGGTTTTAACCGATCAAGACTTTTTTAAAGGTCATGAAGATTATCTAGTGGAAGCAAGATCAGCCTGTAAGCTTCCTGTGATTCGTAAAGACTTTATTGTTGATGAATACCAGGTGATTGAAGCGAGATCCATTGGCGCCGACTGTATTTTGTTAATTGCGGCCTGTTTGTCTGGTGAAAAACTACAGGCACTGGATACTATGGCGCGAGACCTTGGTATGGATGTGCTGGTGGAAGTGCACAATCAGCCGGAATTGGATTTGGCGCTTGAGTACACGCAAACGGAATTATTGGGTATTAATAATCGCGATCTACATACCTTTGAATTGAGTCTGGATCATACTTTTGAATTAATGAATAAGATACCAAAAGACAGATTGATCGTGACGGAAAGTGGTATTCACACCCATGAAGATGTGGCAGTAATGCGTAATCACGGAATCCATGCGTTTCTTGTTGGCGAGGCTTTCATGCGCGCCGATGATCCTGGTGAGAAGTTAGCCGAGTTGTTTGAATATTAATTGACTGTGGCGGTATAGGAATAAGATAAGGTTGTATATGAAAACAAATGTGAGTTGGCAAGAAGATGTTCATTTTACCGCTGAGACGGGATCTGGTTTTAAGGTTGAAATAGACGGAAATCAGGTTGCAGGTCCTCGTCCAATGGAATTGATTTTGGCAGGATTAGGTGGTTGCACTTCTTACGATGTGGTTGGTATTTTGAAGAAGTCTCGGCAAGATGTTGTGTCTTGCGTGGCGAAAATTGATGCTGATAGAGCGGATACAGTACCTGCTGTATTCACTGAGATCAGAGTGCATTTCGTGGTGACTGGACGTAACTTGAAAGAGACTGTGGTCGCCAGAGCGGTCAAACTCTCGGCTGAAGAGTATTGCTCTGCATCTCTCATGTTAGAGCGTGGCGGTGTTAAGATCGAGCACAGTTATGAGATAGTGGAAGTCGAGTAAGAAGAAGCTCTGCTATTTGCAAAGTTTGACTGATTTAACAAGTGATTGATTTAACAAGTGTTAGATGTAAAAAGAGCTTATGGCTCTTTTTTTGTTTCATGACGTTTTGGTTTTATGGCGTCCTCACCAGGACTCGAACCTGGAATAGCTGCTTAGGAGGCGGCTGGTATATCCTGTTTACCTATGAGGACTTAATATTGAGTATTGTATACTTTTGATTGTTAGAATATCAAATGATAAAAAATTATATCATTTTGATTTATATGCAGTTTTAAGCTCTTCCTAAGGTTTGCTTACTGCTGATAGGGCGAGTGGATCCACGAGAGGTGTAGACCTTGTTTTTATTGTTGTGACCTTGCATTAGCTCAAATAATTGTTTGTTTCGTTTCTGCAAAGTGCTGAGAATTTGCGCATTGGTGTTGTTCTTGGTTTTACACACCTTTAGAAGTTCTTCACACTCTTTCATTAAAAGTCTAACTTCGTCCAATGAACTATCTTGGTCTTTTAGCCAATCTTTAAAATCCTGCTCGGTGGGATCTTTACGATCAAGGACATCAAATTTGATAAGAAGATTAATCCGCTTATCATTTAAGGTGTTCATTTCGTCAAGAAGAGCTTGCTTTTTTTCAGCCAGAGAAAGGATCAGATGGTTGTCTTGCTTGCCTAGTGCTTGTCGTTCTTCGTCGAGAAGAACGGACAGTTCTATCAGTATTTCTTTGCTTTTGGTGAAGATGGGGGAGATAGGGATCATAAGATCAAGCCTTCAATGGTCGCAGATTAGAATAGCGAATCCATTGAAGCCATGTTGTTTGCGAGACGTTGGGTGTCAATCTTGTATTCACCAGCCGCTAGCGCACTTTTGATTTGCTCTACTTTTTCCATATCGACCTCAGGCAAACTGTTCAATTTAGCCTGTTGATTTTGTAGTGTTTGTGCTGTGCCGCTAAGACGAACGGTATCCTCAGCCATGGTACCACTTGGTGTACTGCCTCTATTTTCAGTTGCACTAGCTGCCGCGTCATCTTTGTGCGCGCGCTCGCTTTTGTTGATCGTGCCCTGATTTGATAGACCTGTTAAATTGATTGCCATTGGGTTTTTCCGCCCTTAAATGATTTGCATGTCTATGATGTCGGCTGAGCCTAGAAGAACTTTAGTCAAAAACCTCACAAAAGGGAAATTTATATTTGTTTAAGCTCTAAGTACTCAATAGTTTACAAGAACCTCACTGTCAGTTACAACTTTAGCGTATATAATTCGTCCTGAACTAGCGTTTTTGACACGAATTTGTTGTCCCTTTACGCCATTCTCTAAAGCTACGCCGTTCATTCGCACCATAATGCTACCACTATTGGCCGTGATAGTAATGGCGTCACCTTTTTTTATGAGTGTTGGTAAACGCGTTAAGTTGTCTGTGATAAAGGTATTAATGCGTATATTGCGCGAAGCGATCAAACCAAATGGTGGATTGTCTTGAGTATAAATATGACCTCTTAGGTCAGCTATGTCTACTTCGCCAATATCTGTGTTTTCCTGTGTGATGCTCTGTCCTCGATTAATTGGGGTGATGGCGCGAATGGCAGGAATTCGAATGGATTGTACGGCAGGCAAGTAGGACTTCCAGATTGGGTTGTCACAGCTGATTTCGTAGTTGGTACGCTGTCGGGCTTCTGGACGCTGGTTTTGAATGCTGATGTTACCGTCGCTGCAATCGGGTAAGTAGTTGAGTGAAGCCAAATTATTAAGCTTTATTTCGATGGATGCTTGAGGGTATATAGCAGACAAGCGCGGTACTTCAACTTGGTTGATGAAGCGGTTAACGATTTCTTCAAGTGATTGTGCCTGAAGAAAATTGATTTGGAGACAAAGCAAGGCCAAAAATAGCCTTTTGATTCGCATGATTGGCACTCTTTGTTTATGATTTCGTTATGAATAAGTTAGTAAATTGTTAATATTCACTCTATCATTGGTGAATGCATTTTAACAATTTTGAGGGTTTCCCCTCATTATGCAGTTTATACATTTTGGAGGCGTATATGGCTGGGGTTCTAGATACAGTTAATCAACGTACACAGCTGGTCGGGGAAAATAGACTTGAATTGTTGTTGTTTCGCTTAAATGGTAAGCAAATCTACGGTATCAACGTTTTTAAAGTGAAGGAAGTATTGCAGTGCCCTAAGCTCACAACTATGCCCCATAGTTCTCCTGTGGTTCGCGGTGTGGCACATATTCGTGGTGGGACCATTCCAATTTTAGATCTAGGCTTGGCAACAGGAGCAAGTCCAATTGAGAACATCAGCCAGTGTTTTGTTATTATTACGGAGTATAACCGTCGTATTCAAGGTTTCTTGGTTCGAGGTGTGGAACGAATAGTAAACATGAACTGGAGTGATATTCAGCCACCACCAAAAGGTCTTTCAAATGATAATTATCTGACGGCAGTTTGTCAGGTAGAGAAAGAAATGGTCGAGATCATTGATGTGGAGCAAATTCTCTCTGAGGTGGCGCCAATGCGTCAGGATATATCAGACGGGATTGTAAACTCAGATGTTCAAGAGAATGCCAAACAACATCATATTTTGATCGTCGATGATTCATCTGTTGCTCGTAAACAGATTAAGCGTTGTATGGAACAAGTGGGCTTTGCTACCACAGTCTTGTGTGATGGACGTGAGGCACTCGAGTATCTGCAAAATTTGGCAGCAGAAGGTACCGATGTAACAGAAGAGTTTTCTATGGTAATTTCTGATATCGAAATGCCGGAGATGGATGGCTATACATTAACCACAGCAATTCGTAACGATAGCCGCATGCAGGACTTATTTATTCTTCTACACACTTCCTTAAGTGGCGTATTTAATGAAGCTATGGTCAAGAAAGTAGGTGCCGATGGCTTCTTGGCGAAATTCCAGCCAGATGAATTGGCACGTCTAGCGATCGAGACGGTAGAAGTGCAATCTGAGTAAATATTTAGCTAGGCAATGTGGTTTGGCCTAGCTGTCATTAAATAATGGAGTTTTAATGCTCAGCACGACTAATGCAATCAGCCCTGCTGGTTACAATCGCTTCCGAGATTATTTGCAAAAAGTGTGTGGAATCTCGTTAAGCGACAATAAGCAATATCTTGTGGCAAGCCGTCTTGGCAAAATTTTAGAAAGAGAGAACTTTTCCAAAATTGAGATGTTGGTGGATGCTCTTGATAAGCCATTTAATTCCAAGTTAAAGGAAGAAGTCATTAATGCGATGACCACAAATGAAACTTTGTGGTTCCGTGATACGCATCCCTTCACTATTTTGCGTGAGAAAGTGTTGCCTGAAATGACTGGTGCGCCTTTGCGTATTTGGTCAGCCGCTTCTTCAACCGGTCAAGAGCCTTACTCTATTAGTATGGTGATAGAGGAGTTCAAAAATGCTCGACCTGGTTTGCTTAAACCGGGTGAGCGAATTGTAGCAACCGATATCTGTACCAATATTTTGCAGCATGCTAAGCAGGGTGAATACGATAGTTTGGCCATTGCTAGAGGTTTGGGGCCAGATTTGCAAAAACGTTACTTCGACAAGATTAATGAGGCGACGTGGAAAATAAAACCAAATCTAAGTTCGAGAGTTGAATTTAAATACCTAAATTTGATTGATTCTTTTACTGGCTTGGGTAAGTTCGACGTGATTTTTTGTCGCAATGTACTGATTTATTTCACGGTAGAAAGGAAACAAGACATTCTCAAACGCATGCATGCATCCTTAAAACCCGGGGGGTACTTGTTCTTGGGAGGCTCTGAAGCTTTAAGTGGCTTGTCAGATTACTTTGAAATAGTTCAGTGTCATCCTGGCATTGTTTATAAAGCCAAAGCGAATTAGACCTCATTAATGGGATTATGAAAAGCTCATCTTAGGATGGGCTTTTTTTGTTTTTGTTATCTATATTTTAATTGCCGCTTTTTGCCGTTTTTATAATGTCTATTTTTAACTTATTGAAAAATAATGATATTTTTTTTGGCATCATAATTGCTTTATACAAAACATCTTAGAAAAATTGGATTAAGAGTAAAATGGCGATTTCCTTTGCCGGTGCCTTTGCTGGCCATGATAAAGCGTTAGAGTTTCGTAGTGCGCGTGCGGCCGTTTTGGCAAATAACATTGCCAACGCAGATACGCCTAATTACAAAGCGCGTGACATTAGTTTCAATGCATCGCTTAACAACGAAATGAGACGTTTGCAATTAAAAGGAACCAATGCTCGTCATTTTACCGAATCAGCTGAGACGGAATTGACTGGCGATTTGCTTTATCGCAACCCAAGTCAGCCTTCTCTTGATGGAAACACAGTAGACATGCAAAGAGAGCAGGCAGAATACGCACAAAACTCTTTGCAGTTCGACACCAGTTTTATGTTTTTAGATAGAAAAATCAGTGGCATGAAAAAAGCACTGACTGGGAATTAATGATTATGTCTTTGAGTAATATTTTTACCATATCCGGTTCGGCAATGAGTGCTCAGACAGTACGACTGAATACCGTGGCGAGTAATATGGCAAACGTAGACAGTGCAGCCAGTTCTGCGGATCAGACTTATCGTGCTCGCAAGCCTGTTTTTTCTCAAATGATGAATGACTCTATGCGTAAGCGGGGTTGGGGATCCACCAAATTGGACAACACAGGTGCGGGTGTGGGCGTCAAAGTGGATGCGATAGTTGAGTCAGATGCACCCTTGCAGCCAAGATACGAGCCAGATCATCCGATGGCAAATGAAGAGGGTTATGTGTTTTATCCAAACGTTAATCCGATGGAAGAGATGGCTGACATGATGTCTGCGTCGCGTTCCTTTCAGACTAATGTAGACGTTATGAACTCAGCGAAAAGCATGATGCAGAAAATGCTCACGCTTGGGCAGTCCTAGGAGCAGATAGATGGCAAATATATCTGATAAAAATGGCTTAAGTGGTCTGATCTCGCAATACGGTACTGATGCGGCAAAATCCAAAGCTGGTATAGAAAAGCCCGAGGTAAAGTCGGAAAGCGCAGCCTTGGCAGATCAAAATGTATTTCTTAAGTTATACATTGAGCAGTTAAAGGGACAAGATCCGACAGCGCCTCAGGATGCAAATGACATGGTGGCTCAAATGTCACAGTTTAGTTCCTTAGAGAGATTGACCAGTATTTCCGATCAATTGGAAACCATGGCGACATCATTGACATCCAATCAGGCATTAAGCGCTTCGACCTTGGTAGGCAAGTCCATTCTTATGGATGGTAATAAGGCCAAAATGGTAGAAGGCTCTGATCCTTTGCTAGTGAAAGCCGTGGTGCCGGAGTCATCTAAGAGCGCAGTGATTAAAGTTTATGATGCTGACAATAAGTTGGTTAGAACGGCACCAATGGATACAGGCGAATTTAGCTGGGATAAATTGGATGATGAGGGGAATCCTTTGCCGGCAGGTGAGTATCGCTTTGTCGCTACCTCGACTGATGCGCAAGGAGAGACATCCTCTATGTCAACGCGTGTACCAACTCGAATTCAAGGTGTCACCATCAATGGTGAAGATGGCACCGTCTTGAACGTGGAGAACCACGGCAAGATTAAATTAACAAAAGAACTAGAAATCTTAGGGTAACTGGAGAGCGTTATGGGATTTAATACTGCACTGTCTGGCATTAAAGCCTCGGCTGATTATTTGGGTGTTACGGGTAATAACATTGCCAACGCCGATACCACTGGCTTTAAGAAATCACGCATTGAATTTGATGACTTATACAATACCAGTGTACTGGGCGCGGGCAGCGGTAACAGTATTGGCTCTGGTGTAAGTGTGAGTAAAGTGGCGCAAGAATTTTCGCCCGGTAACCTTTCCTATACAGATAACAATCTGGATTTGGCTGTTGATGGTGAGGGCTTTTTTGTATTGGATGCGGGGATAGCGCAATCTTATACACGAGCTGGTAACTTTAAATTGGATGAAAACGGTTTTCTTGTTACTAATACAGGCAGCCATGTACAAGGCTTTAATGCCGTTGACGGTGTTGTTGGAGGAAATCTGGATGATTTGCGGATACCAACGGAAAGAATCCCGCCTGAACCCACGAGTGAGATGGAGCTTCAAATCAATCTAAACTCTAAAAGTGAGGATGTCCCTCCATTTATAAAGGTGGATTTCGATCCGTTGGACCCTGATACTTTTAATTATACACAAACTCAAGGTGTTGCCGATGCCAATGGTAATACGCACATTGTTACTTATTACTACGCAAAAAGTGAGTTACCAAACACCTACCGAGTATATGCCACGGTAGACGGCAATCTTACAGATGATACGGGTGCCGCTTTCTTGCCAGAGACCTACGCAACTTACAATTCTGCGGAGGGTGGAAAGGATTTTAACGGTGATGGCATTAATGAGGCCCCTTTCGAACTATTGTATTTGGGCGGAGCTAATCCTGGTGTGGCGGATATTGTGGCAGGAACCAGAACCCCAATAACCATTACTGGCACCCTAGGTGGTGCTGCACTTACTACCACATTGACGCCTGAAAATGTGCGAAATCCAAGTTCTGTTGCTCGTGAGGCATTTGATGCATTGGATCCTGATACTTATACCTATGGTAATACTCGAACGATTTATGACTCTTTGGGTGAACCCCATACTATTGGTTACTACTTTGTTAAGCAGGGTGAAGATAATACCTACGAGATGAGGGTGACCGTGGATGGTGAAGAAACGTTTGAAGATCCGCTTACTGGAATGGAGACTCGTTTCCTTGAGGAGGACACCTCGATACGTTTTGACAACGCAGGGAACTTGATGGGGGCATACAGAGGTTTACCGCCATTTGAGGTGACTCAACCTATTAGTCTTGAAATTGTTGGTCTGGATCCAACTAATCGCACGCGTATTACTCCGATCGATATGGTTGGGTCTACACAATATGCCCTTGAAAATACAGATACTTTTGAACAGGATGGTTTTTCGGCTGGTGAGCTACAAGGGGTTTCTTTTGATGTTGATGGCTTGTTAATTGCCAGTTATACCAACCAACAAACGGCAACACTTGGCCAGGTTGCCTTGGCAACCTTTGACAGTACTGATGGTTTGGTGCCGACAGGTCATACTTCGTGGTTAGCGAGTAAAGGGTCAGGCCCAGCTGATATTGGTCGTCCAAACAGCGGAACCTTGGGTAAAATTCAGGGGGGAGCATTAGAGGAATCGAACGTTGATTTGACGGCAGAACTGGTCTCTTTAATCGAGGCTCAGCGTAATTATCAAGCGAACAGTAAAACATTAGAAACAGAAAATACTGTTACGCAAACTATAATAAATCTACGTTAAAAAAATTTTCTGGAGAGAGAAGTTTAATGGCCGAAGCGGCATGTCTGCTTCGGTTTTTTTTTGTTTTTAATAAGTTGGTACGCTTTTTGAAAGAAGGTTAACAAGATAGCCTAATTTTGATGGGAGCAGGCAATGGATAAAGCATTATATTTGGCGATGAGTGGAGGCGTGCAGACTATGAATGCACAAGCCATTCATGCCAATAACCTAGCCAATGTGAATACCACTGGATTTCGTTCGGATTTTGAGCAAGCCCGCGCTATGCAAGTCTATGGAGACTATTACCCTAGCCGTGTTTACGCTATGACGGAGAATCCAGCTACGCGATATACCCAAGGGGATATGATTCAAACAGACCGGAATCTGGATGTGGCAATCAATGGTGAAGGCTTTATTACGGTTTATGATGAGAATGGTCAAGAGGCGTATACACGTGCCGGTGACTTGCAAATTAATGCCGCTGGGCAATTAGTAACGGGACGAGGTTTGCCTGTTGCCGGTGTTGGAGGCCCAATTTTTCTTCCGCCGGTAGATAACATAAATATTATGGCAGACGGTTCCATCTCCGTGGTTCCACAAGGTGGTGCTGCTAATGAAGTGGCGGTGATCAATCAAATTAAGCTGGTAAACCCAGACAGTCAAAATATCCGTAAAGGTCAGGATGGTTTGATACATACCAAGAATGGCGAGTTTCTTGAGCCCGACCTCAATGTTCAGTTAGTCAGTGGTTTTGTTGAAGGCAGTAATGTAAACGCGGTTGAGGAGATGACGCACATTATGAACTTGGCAAGGCGTTTTGAAATGAATGTCAAAATGATGGATACAGTGAGTGAGAATGGCAATGCTTCTGCGCGTATTTTGCAGCGTACCGCTTAACTAATATTTGATTAACCAATCAATTTACAGATTAGAGAAAGAGACAGTTATGAATTCAGCATTATGGGTAAGTAAAACCGGCTTGAGTGCTATGGACAAGCAGCTTAACGTGGTTGCCAACAATTTGGCGAACGTTTCGACTACTGCATTCAAAAAAGACCGTGCGGTATTCGAAGATCTTATGTACAAAACGGTTCGTGCACCAGGTGGATTAAGTGCGCAAAATGCTGAGCTGCCTTCAGGCTTACAGTTGGGAACGGGGGTAAAGGTTGGCGCAACACAAAAAGACTTCTCTAGCGGCGATTATAATATGACGGATCGTCAGTTAGATATTGCCATTCAAGGGAAAGGCTTTTTCCAAGTGGTACAGCCTGACGGAACCATGGCTTATACTCGTGATGGTAGTTTTCAGTTGAACAGTGAAGGGCAAATCGCTACGTCCGGGGGCTTGGTGTTGGAGCCTGGAATTCAGATTGATCCTAATGTGTTAGAAATTATTGTCGCGGACGATGGCGTGGTTTCTGTCAGAGTGAGTGGTGAGACTGACCCTCAAGAAGTTGGGGCAATTAACCTGGCGGGTTTTATTAATCCAACTGGTTTGAACTCAATTGGGCAAAACCTCTTTACTGAAACCAATGCCAGTGGCCCGCCAATTGTGGCTGCTCCAGGTGAGGACTCTCTTGGTTCTTTAGGGCAAGGCATGTTAGAGGCATCTAACGTGAATTCCATCGAAGAATTGGTAAATATGATTACCACTCAGCGTGCTTACGAGATGAATTCGAAAGTTATTTCCTCAGCGGATGGCATGATGAGCTTTGCGATTCAGCAGTTATAATGAAGAGTAGTGGATGATGAAGATTAAACTTTTTCTATTGGCTTTACTCAGCTCTTGTCTTACCGGTTGTTTGACTTGGGATATTGATCAGCAGGCGGTGGCGAATGCAGCGGCTGCTGGAGCTGTTGGGGCTGTGGCAGAGGCCGTGGCTGAAGCTGTTGCAGATAATAATGAAGCTGATGAAGAAGAGGAAGACGCTGAAGAGCCGAGAAAGGGGTTTGTGCCGGATCCTAATGATCCGCTGAATGGTCCAGAAATAGTGACAGCTATTGAACAAGATGATCCGTATTACACACCAATTTACCCGAATGATATGACATCGGCGCAAGCACCAACGGGTGGCATTTATCAGACGTCTATGGGGGATGTTTTCTTTGGTGATCAAAAGGCCAGTAAAGTCGGCGATATATTGACGATCAACCTAAATGAAACCACGACTTCCACAAAAGCGAATGCGGCGTCTGTGTCTAAATCCTCTTCTGCGACCATTGAGAACCCAACGGTGCTTGGTCAGGAATTAAGAATGGATACTAGCTTGCCACAACAAGGGACAGATTTTTCCGGAAACGCGTCAGCAAACCAGAATAATAGTTTAAGTGGTACTATTACGGTAACGGTATATAAGACCTATTCAAATGGTTTGCTGGCAGTACGTGGCGAGAAGTGGTTACGCTTGAATCAGGGTGATGAGTATATTCGCTTTTCAGGGCTAGTACGTAAACAAGATATTTCGCCTAATAATACTGTTGAGTCACAACGTGTTGCGGATGCGAGAATCACATACTCAGGTACGGGTGAAGTGGCTGCTGGTAGTGAACAAGGTTGGGTAAGTCGTTTATTAAACTCAAGAGATATGCCTAATTAGTAGAATCAGCTAACGTGAGAGAGAAAAATAAGAAGCAAGGTCTTTTTAAAATGGGTGACCGAATGAAACGTATTGTATTGTTGATCATGTGCCTTTGGGTGGTTTCTGTTCAGGCCGAACGCTTAAAAGACATTGCTAGTGTGCAAGGGGTGCGCGATAACCAGTTATTTGGTTACGGACTGGTGATTGGTTTAAATGGTACGGGTGACAGTACACCATTCACCAATCAAAGCTTTGCGAGTATGTTGTCTCGTTTTGGCGTTACCTTACCTGAAGGGGTGAGCGCTACTTCACAGAATGTGGCTGCGGTTTCCCTTACCGCAACCTTACCAGCCTTCGCTAAACCGGGTCAGAAAATTGATGTGACAGCTTCGTCTATCGGTAATGCCAGTGCGTTAAGTGGCGGAACTTTGTTGTTGTCCACATTAAAAGGAGCAGATGGTGCTGTGTATGCCATCGCTCAAGGCAATGTGGTCGTAGGCGGTTTGGGGGCTAACGGTGCTGATGGTTCTCGTATTTCAGGTAATGTGCCTACTGTTGGGAGAATTCCTAATGGGGCGAGTGTGGAGCGTATAGTGCCCAGTAGTTTTAACCGTGGAGATACTCTGACATTTAATTTGAATCGTCCCGATTTTACTACCGCCAAACATGTTTCTGACAAGATTAACGATTTGCTGGGGGCCGGTGTGGCAACGACTCTTGATGCGACTTCGATCCGAGTATCCGCGCCAAGAGATCCTAGCCAGCGAGTAACCTTTTTGTCGATATTGGAAAACTTGGAAGTGGATGTGGCCGAAGAGCGTGCTCGTATTGTGGTGAATTCACGAACCGGTACCATTATTATTGGTCAGCATGTTAAGGTCTCACCTGCCGCTATTACTCATGGTAGCCTTACTGTCACCATCACAGAAGTACCGCCACAAGTCGGGCAAGATGGTACGGTGACGGGCGGAGAAACCATTGTTTCTCCTCGAGCTGGAATTGATATTGCCGAGGACAGTGGGCATATGTTTATGTTTGATCCCGGCGCGTCGTTGAATGATATTGTTCGTGCCGTCAATCAAGTGGGTGCGGCTCCGGGAGATGTCATGGCGATCTTGGAAGGATTGAAGCAAGCAGGTGCGATTAACGCTGATCTGGTGGTGATTTAATTATGATCAATTCAGTACCACCCAAGCAAGACTTCTTTGCTGACTTTTCCTCTTTGACGGATTTAAAAACCAAAGCTAAGAAGGATCCAGATGCTGCGTTGCAAGAGGTTGCCCAGCAGTTCGAGTCGATTTTTATTAATATGTTATTGAAGAATATGCGCAGCACTAATGAGGCAATTGGTGATGGCTTATTTTCAAGTGCGCAGACCAAACAATATCAGGACCTGATGGACTCTCAGATGGCACAAAGTATGGCCAAATCAGGAGGCATAGGTTTGGCAGATGCCCTAGTGCGTCAATACCAGACGCAGCAACAGAATCGTATCAGTCAGCCTGAGGCATCGGGTCTTGATGATACAGAATTTCTTAATCAAGTTGCCAAGCAAGATATGATTCGCATTCAGGCGCTTGCAAAACAAGCTTCTTCTGAGTTTATTGAAGCCATTCAGCAAGAAGGCGACGTCACAGAAAGTCAGCAGCTGAGTAAGCCTTCTGCTTTATCTGTGGTGTTTCGTTCCCCGCAAGAGTTTGTGGATACCTTGTGGCCTTATGCACAACAAGCAGCTGAAAAGCTTGGCGTCAATCCTAAGGCGATTCTTGCACAAGCCGCTTTGGAGACGGGCTGGGGGAAATATCCAATCGCTAAAGAGGATGGTACGGCAAGTTTTAATTTGTTTGGTATAAAAGCGGATAATCGTTGGTCTGGTGATCGTGCTGTGGTGAGTACTTTGGAATTTCGTGATGGGGTTGCGCAGCGTGAGAAAGCAGCCTTTCGAGCGTACGATTCTTTTTCTCATAGCTTCAATGATTATGCTGATTTCTTGACTTCCAGTGAGCGGTATAAAGATGCCTTAGGTGCTGGAGACGACGCGTCAAAGTTTGCCGCTTCCCTGCAATCTGGTGGTTATGCTACCGACCCTCAATATGCTCAAAAGATAGATAACATCTTGTCTAGTCAATGGTTTGAGCGTCTTTAGAAAGAATTTTTTGGGCTTTTTATTAAGTTGGTAAGCTTCTTGCTATCTCTAGCTATTGTAGGAATTTTTTCTGCAATTTGATTTTTAATTTAGGCTAGAGGTGTGAGCTATGAGCTCAAATTTATATTCCGTTGGTTTGTCTGGGCTCATGTCCAGCAATGCTCGTATTAATACTACGGGACAAAACACGACCAATGTGGATACGGAAGGTTACAGTCGTCAAAGAACCGACACGGTGAGCTCACCTGTGGGCGGCGTTGTAATCCGAGATACCTCTCGTCTAGTTGATAATTTTGTTAGCCAACAAGTTCGTACAGATACTTCTAAGCATTCATACTATGATGCTTATTTGTCGATGATTTCCACTTCAGATAGTTTATTGGCTGAAGACAGTATTTCTTTGAATACCTATCTTAATAATGCTTTTGATGCTTTGCAGACGGCAAATAATGACCCAACGTCTGCTTCTCTAAGGGCATTAACTTATTCCAGTTTAGAGAATTTGGTACAGCAATATAAGGTGTTGTCCAGTATTGTCAGTGATCAGGAAGGCTTGATTGATGAGCAGTTAGGCTCTTCTCTTGACGATCTAAATGCCATTACATCAGAAATATCAAATTTGAATAAGGCCATCTTAAAAAACGAAAGCTTTTCTATTTCTCCTGCGAATGAATTACGAGATCAGCAAGAAGTATTAGCTAAAAAATTATCCGAGTATTTAGATGTTAAAATCCAATACAATGATGATGGCTTGATGTCGGTTCAGCTGGCGAATGGACAGCCCCTAGTAATGGATAAAAATACCACGGAATTAGTCGTTCGTCCTAATGCTCTTGATCCCAAAAAAGTCGATTTGATGGTTAACTTTGGGGATTATGAAGTCGGATTAAAGACGGAAAACTTAGGAGGTAGCCTTGGCGGTTTGATCGACTACCGTTCTGAATTTAGTACATACTCTGACAGAACATTAGGCCAACACGCAATTTCAATGGCAGATGCCATGAATACGCAAAACAAAAAGGGTGTTGATGCGAATGGACAGCTTGGCCAAAACCTATTTACTTTAGGTGAAATTAAGGTTTTTTCTTCAATAGATAACCTTGATAAGGCAGAAAATATTTCGGTCAAGGTTGCCGATGGGCAATCCAGTAAAGTGTCCATGGACACTTTTGAGTTGACTCGAACAGATGATGATTACTTTGTTATCAAAACAATCGACATGAATGGTAAATATATTGGTCAGCCTATTACATTAGACTTAGACAATTTACCTAAAGACAGTAACGGCTATTTTAACATTGCCGAACTTGGTCTGGATTTGCGTTTATCAGACATTGATGACATTGATTATGATGACATATTCCGTTTTACGCCAACTGAAGGGGCTGCTTTAAACTTAAGCATGTTCGCTAAGAATGGTGAGGCATTGGCGTTGGGAGCACCTTTAGCAGTAAATACAAGCTCAAATAATTTATCTGATGCTCGAATTTCGCTTAGCACAGTCACCAATACAAACCCAAATTCTTCAGCTTTTGCCTCTGATGGAAGTCTCTACCCGAGTGCTCCCCATCAAATTTATTTCACTTCACCAAGTTCTTATGTGGTTAGAGACGCGTCTGGTGTTGAGATTGCCTCGGTGAAAAATGTCACTCAGTATACCAGATTGCTTGAGCAGGCTGGTTTAGCAGAGGAGGCCGGTTTTGATGTATCCGTTTCTTCGAAACCAAAACGTGGGGACGAATTCACCATATCTACCGAGAATTTGGGGGTATCGGATAACTTTAATGGTCTGGCTCTTGCGGCCTTACAAACTAAAGATATCGTTGCTGGTAAAGCGACGCTCATGAAAGCATTTTCAGGTTATATCTCTTACGTTGGGAGTAAGACTGCGGAAGTAGAGGGACATGCTGATGCCACTCGAATCGTTATGGAGGAAAGTGTTGCGCGTCGCGATAGACTTTCAGCGGTGAGTTTGGATGAAGAGGCTGTTAATTTATTAAAATATCAGCAGTCTTATTCAGCGTCTGCGCAAGTAGTAACAGCCGCTCGAACAACGTTTGAAACCTTGCTTGGTATTATGAGGTAATGTTATGCGAGTAACGAATAATTTGATCTATGATCAAGCAAGTAAGTCGATCAGTCAGGGAAATGATAAAGTTCTTGATATACAAAGAAAAATTTCTGCTCAGACAAACATAATTAAGCCCAGTGATGACCCTGTTGGGGCGAGTCAAATTTTGTTGTATGAGGGTAAGAACCGTACCTTGCATCAGTATGACGATGCGATAAAAATGGCGAAGGGGAACTTGGAGTATCAAGAAGTCGCAATGGAAGGTTTGAATGATTATTTGGATTCCGCTCGTACGTTATTCATTCAAGCTCAAAATGACATCAATACCCAAGAAGATATTAACGCTATCGTTCATGAAATCTCTTTGATTACCGAGTCTATGGCGGACCTCATGAACTCTCGCAGTGCTGATGGTAGTTATATTTTTGCCGGTACGGACTCTCTTAGCCCTGCTTATATGCTGGGCAGTGATGGGCGTTACCATTGGTCAGGTAATGAAGGACAAAAATACGCTCAAATATCGGAAGACTTAAGAATCCCTGTTACCAATTCTGGCAAGTCTTTGTTTCAAGATATTTGGACCAACCCAACCTTTACCTCAAAATTAATATCTGGCAATGTTCTGCTGACAGATAAGGTTCAGGATCAGGCTGACTTTGATAGTTTTATGGACAAACACTATGACCCTGAAGAGCCGAATTTAAATAAGTATCAGCTGATTACTTCTTATCCTGAGGTCAATGATGCCAGTGCAGGTGATGACCTTGATTATCGCCATGTCAATGTTGCCGAGGATGATTATCAATTTTATACTGGAAAACAAGCAGACTATGCGATTATGAACAGCCAAGGGGAAGTGATAGATTCAGGTCGCTACTCCATTGGTAAGCCTATTGTATTTGCAGGCATGTCTTTTATATTAGAGGGCGCGCCAGAGGCGGTTGTTGATATCACTCTTAACCAACCTAAAAAAGATAATGTATTAAATCAAATCAAGGATTCACTTGCTGTATTAACGGATGTGAATTCTACACATGAGCAACGAGAAGATGCCTTCTTTAGTGCGACTTACAGTATTAATGAAGCACAGCAACGACTTGGTGATAGTCGTTCTGAAATTGGTGCGAGATTGAATGTTATCAGCGATAGGGAAGATTTCAGTTCAGCAAATCGCCTGAATAACGCAGTAGCGCAACATCGTGAAGGTGAGTTAGACATGGGCGATGCTGCTACGCAATTGTCAATGAAAGAAGCCGCATTGGATGCATCGCAAAAAGTATTTTCACGCGTCAGTAATCTATCGTTATTTAATAAAATGTAATCATGCGGAGTACAAGCTGAGCAATGTCAGCATTTAAAATAGAATCATGTTTTGGGGCTGATATTAATGTTGGTTACTTTGATGTTGAAGAAATCCTCGACATCATGAAAATTAAATCGCAAGTCCTCGGTAGTAAACGCATTAAAAGCCTTATTAGAATGCATGGTAAAAAAGATCGTATTGTTGGTATCGCAATGCGTCAAGTGGCTTTTGAGGTACTTCGCACATCATTGGATGAAGCATTCTTACCTTACGACCCCTATTTTAATGATGGTACTTTGCTGAATAGTCGTCGTGAACGTTTGTACGATGCCCAAGAACGTTTTTTGATTTTGTGCATGTCTTTGGTTGCTGGGCGCTCTGTGCGTAGCCTAAAAAAGCTCAATCCAGGTTTAAGTACAAAAGATCTTAGATCCAAACATGGCCGTGGACAGAGTTTGTTTCGTTATTTCCGTCAAGAACTGAATGAACAAACCCGTGAACAAGTTTTGTCTTACAAAGCGCGTATGAATAACAATATGGAAGGCGCTGACGGCGAAGCGAAATTGACTGAAGAGATGGCTGCTGAGCAAAAAGCTCGTGCTGCTTTAATGAAGAAAGCGCCTAAAGATACTCGTTTCATTCCCACTAGTTTTGATGATGAAGTAGTCACAGGGCTGAAAATTTTCCGTGATGGCCATGAGTTGCTTGCACAACAGGTAGAAAGTTTTAAACGTGGTCAGCAATTAGATGTTGAGGCGTTGAAGAAGTTCTGTCGTCGCTTGATTGATTCTCATACCCGCAATAATTTTGCTGTCATGGCGTTACGACATATAAAAGACGCTGATACTTATTTAGAGCAGCATGCTATTGGTATGGCTGTGCTGGGTATTCATTTTGCTAAGGCGATGCAGTTAAATAATGCTTATGTAGAAGTGATTTCTTTAGGTGCATTGTTATTTGATCTAGGACGTTTTCGATTGCCAGCAGCAATGATGGCAAAGACCACCAAAATGACTGATGGTGAATTTGAGTTGTTTCGCAAGCACATTCAATTTGGTGAGCAAATTCTGCAAAAGTGTGAGTCTGTTCCCAAAGCAGTGTTCCAAATGCTATACGACCATCATGAAAAAGTAGACGGCTCAGGTTACCCAGAAGGTAAACAGGGTCAAGAAATTTCTGTTTACGGTAAGATTGCCGCTATCATTGATGCGTATGATGCCATTACTTCGGAGCAAGCTCATAAACCTTCTATGGGGCCGATTAAAGCCTGCGCTAAGCTTGAACGTGAAGCCGGATTGGCATTTGATAAAGATCTAATCAAGGTATTTCTGAAAAGTATCGGTCCAGTTCCTGTGGGTTCTTGCGTGTCTTTATCTAATGGTCGTATTGGTTTTGTGCTTACTTTGAACAAAAATTTTCAGCCAAACCTGGTGCGTCAAGTATACAGCATTACCAGCAAAGCCTTTATTGAAGCAACTGATATTGAGCTGAACAAATCTGCCAATCTGAAATCCGATGTAGTGATCGAAGAAGGAGTCGATCCACAAGATTACGGTTTGCAGTTCATTAATCACATCTCATAAATTTTACCCTTTTCCTTAACAACCTTTCTCAATGTCTCTGTATGTTATTCCCTTACAGAGTATGGCGATCTTTTATCTCTATTTATTTTCCCTAAAATAAAACCATCTTAAATTTCCTTGAATGATTGGCTAGTCGAATAATAAAAGTTAATTCTTTTTAATCTTTTTTATTAAAGCTAAAAGAAAAATTGATTTTTTTATTTGAGTGGAATTCATTTGAAGGGTTTCTTTCGGCAAAAGACAGAAAAACTTTAATAAAAATTTTAATGTTTTTTTGGTCGATTTTTAACCATCAAAATTGCTTTTCCAAACTTGTTTATTATAGTTAAGTTATTGTTTTATATGAATTTTATTTTTTATTTCTCTATTGTATTGTAAAAAGTTTAAAGTTCCTTTTGTTTTGTTCGATAAATCAAGTATCGCCACAAAGAGCACTCTAATAAAACCAATTAGCTCTAAAGAAAAAAGCGAAAAAAACGTTAAAGATAAAAATCGAAATGACGATAAATTTAATAAGAGACAAAAGAAGCCTTAATAATTAATTAAACAAAAAGGCCGGTCTCTTTGATTAAAAAATTTAGGAGAGATTAAAATGGCTTTATACGTAAATACAAATGTGTCCTCGCTGAATGCTCAGCGACAACTAACCAGTAGTGGTAAGGCATTAGATACTGCCTTTCAAAGATTATCTTCCGGTCTACGTATTAATAGTGCGGGCGATGATGCAGCTGGTTTGCAAATATCCAATCGATTGACTTCTCAGATTAATGGTTTGAATCAGTCTGTTCGAAATGCAAACGATGGTATCTCTTTGGCTCAGACCGCAGAAGGGGCATTGCAAGAAACAACAAACATGCTTCAGCGTATGAGAACCCTGTCGATTCAATCTGCAAACGGTTCAAACGCGGACGAAGACCGTATAGCCCTGCAACAAGAGATGGGTCAGCTAGCACAAGAGATCAACCGAATTGCTGATATTACTACCTTTGGTGGCCGAAGCTTACTGGATGGAACTTATCAAGGTATTTTCCAGGTGGGGGCGGACGCTAACCAAACAATCAGTTTTTCCATGCAATACGGTGGTGTTAATAACTCCATTAACCTTGCTGGTAACGGTGGCTTTACTGTTTCAGGTTTAACTTCCGGTGTTCCTTATGAAGAACCAGAAAAAGAGCCTGTGCAAGTCATCCCAACTGAGGATGGTGGCTTTGTTAACCAATATGGTGATGCTGTCAATGAAGAAGGTCATTTGATTAACGAAAATGGCGAGTTAATAAATGAAGAAGGCAAGCTTGTTAATGAGAATGACGAGTTGATCGATGAAGAGGGTCGCCTAATTAATCAGCATGGTGTCTTGATTGATGAGAATGGTACACCAATCAATGAAGATGGTACGCCACGAGAAGATGTTGTTAATGAAGATGGCACTATTCTTAATGCGGACGGTACGACAACGCTAAATGATGGCAGCATCGAGTTCCCTGATGGTCGTGTTGTTCAGCCCGATGGATCCATTGTACATCCTGATGGAACCATTAATCATCCTGATGGTTCAATTACACAGCCTGATGGAACAGTAATAGAAGCTGAGAAAAAGTATGGAACACCACTGATTACAGCAGACTCTGTGTCTATTACGGATGTGAAAAACTCGCAAAGTATGATCGCATTGTTAGATGTGATGATTCAAGCGGTGGACTCTAAGCGTGCAGAATTGGGTGCGGTTCAGAACCGATTTAGTTCAACGGTTAATAACTTGTCCAGTATTTCTGAGAACGTATCTGCTGCACGATCTCGAGTACGAGATGCTGATTACGCTGCTGAAACGGCTGCGCTAACCAGTTCTCAAATTATTCAACAAGCGAGTTCTACGATTTTGGCTCAAGCGAATCAAAGACCGCAAGCTGCATTAGCATTGTTGGGAAATTAATGATTCAGTGAGGACCTCTCTACTTTAGATTGTACGTTAAGGTGTGAGCTCTTCTCGGATTATAGGCAACTTCTCTCTCCTAGAGGTGCCTTTTAGCCGGGAGATATTCTCCCGGCTTTTTTTATGGCCGAATTTTTTGAATCAGTATGTTTGTAAGGATGGAGCATTTACTAGAGTAGCGAAATAACATTTTCTAGTGGTAACTGTTTAGGCTAATGCCTTAATTATCTTGTTGATTGAGCTAAGAGATGTAGAGCTCAGTGAGAGTAGGTTAATTATGAGATTAGTTTAGAGGAGTAAATTGATAGGGAAGGTCCGAATAAATCCATTGATGACGGTGACTGTTGTTTTTGTTGCTTTAATCTTTTACCTCCATGAAGGGAGGCGTGTGGATAACTCTCTTATTCGAGGCAAGTTTCGCTGTCCAATATAAGCATATTGGCAAGAAGTTTAACAAAGAATAAAGAGAGCTTAGCCCACGCTCGGCAGCAAGCTTTTGCGCTGTCCTAATGCCCTATATCCATGTAGGTTTCCTTCGGGTCTTTCAGTGAAACGGCCTCTCTGTGTTAAGAGTGATTGAAAGGTATATTTCTGTCCACTCTTGTCTTGATAGGCCATTTCTCTGATCAGACTGAGGTTCAGAAGACTTATTCGCACCTTCCCTAGAGTTTAGGGCTCTTAGTTTTTTTTATGAATGGGTTTTATGAATAGCTTGTTATAGATAGGTTTTGATAGATAGCTTGTTGCTGAGGAAAGGGTAATTAAAGTGGCTGGGATTAAGAAGCTTGTTTTTTCACATTGGAAGCGTCTCAGTGTCTCAAGTAATTGACCTATGCATTGGACATCTTGACTAAAGTGATTGTGCTAAGAAAGCCATCATTAAAGCGGAGATAATCATAGGATAGTTTGAGACTTACAGTGAATAAATATTACTTAATTTGGGTATAAGTATAGGTGTTGAATTTGAGCGAGGATGCGTTGTGTATCGCGATTGGTTTGACCTAAAGATGGCGCTTTTGATGCTTTATAGCACGAAATTTAAGGTATCTATCCAGTACATACATAGGCCCAGTTAGTTTATAAGAGGCTTTTTAGTCGTCAATTTTCAAGACGAGTGAATTGCGTGAATTACAGAAGGATTGGCTGTGAAATTAAAGGTGTTTGTACGTGGAATTGGTGAAATCTGTAAGTCACGAGCCGTAAATATATGGCTGAGAGTGATTGATCAATATGCACTAACGAATGCTTGTGTCCATAAAATTGTTGTCAGAGTAAGAAAACAAACAGGTAGAGATTTGAAGAACTTAGGAAAGGTGCGAACAGGCCCATTGGCGAAGGTGAATTTTATTGTATTGCTCTAGTGACCTAGGTGCATGTAGGAGCAGTAAGGGGATAACTCACTCTTATTCAAGGCAAGTTGCGCTGTCCAATATATGCATATTGGCAAGCGGCTTATCAATGAATAAAAGAGTTTAACCCTCGCTTGATAGCATACTTTTGACTGTCCTCATCCAGGATTCATGTTGGTTTTGTGGGGCTTTGATAAAAGTAGGTTTTCTTCGCTAAAACGGAGCGAAAGGTATCAGCGTTTTTGTTCGTTTTGCTCTAGATTGTTTGTTTCTGTGATGAAGCTCAGATGAGGTGTTCGTGTTTCTCCAGATATCAATGTACAGAATCTGGAGTGAAGTTTGGTACGAGCTTATTGTCAGATTTTTTGTTATCAGGGGGTTACTAATAATGCTGTTTTTGACGGTAAAGGAAGTGAGCTACCCCTGGGTAAAACCAGATTTATATGACTCTTCTATAAAAGGGTTTTGATTGAGGTTAAACAGTATTCGGCCAGTTTAAAAGATGGTTGTTTATCTTGTTTTTTAATGAATTCGAATGAGATCGAAAAGGTGAATTTATAGCGAAACTTTAACGAAATACACACTCGAAGAGAGTGAAAAATACCCATACACGCAGTGTGCAAAGAGCTTGTGTCAGATGATGCGATCTCAAGTAGCAGTAATCCAGCGTTTACAGTCATAAGAAACCTGTTTCTAGGGTTTCAGTGTCTATTAATAGGGCTGTATTTGGGTGCGAAGCAATGGTGTCGATATGCGCTAGGTAATCGTTATGCCGAAAACTTTGTCTTGAAGGGACCTAATGAAAAGTGGGTGTACCAAGCTGAAAGTATTTTAACTGAGCATAATCAAGTGCTGGAGCAATTTGGCAGGGTAGCTTTGTGCCAAAAAAACGAGAGCATTATCGCCGAAATATCGGCTTTGATAAGCGGCTCTAGTATAGCGGATTTATTACAGGCTTCAAACTGCTTTGATAGGAAGCTTGTTGCTGGATTGAGCGAAATAAAGTGAGTCGCTAATTGGTAGTGGATGTCATTGCTCAGTTGTCATTGCCGAGTTGGCTCAAAAGGTCACTGACGATTCTGATGAAACTCAGTCTGGATTGTACTGATTGGGAGAGTGTCTGGAGCGTGTCTAGAGATGGTGCGAATAGATTGCTTTTGGCGGCGAGCTTGTGTGCTGTCCCAATGCTCTGCATTCATGTGGATCTGCTTCGGCTCTTTCAGAAGGCTGGTTGTTACTTTCTCTAACTCAAGGAGCCAAGTGACTCTTTGGACTGTGAGCAGAATAGGCGCGAAACCATGGAAGTTACCTTCTTTGTTAGTCGGCGGTGGATTTTAGTCGGCGGTGGATGTTTGCAGAGGGTAAACATCAAGGGATAAAGCTGTGTTGCTGGTGGGTAATGACGTATGACCTATGGACATATCGTTAATCGAGAAGCTTTTTAAGGCAAGACGAACTCGCCGTGCATTAGGCTGAGTGGTTATTGAACGGAGCAATAGCATGACGCAAAACAGAGGCTTTTGGGAAAGTGATTTTTCTCGGTATTTATTATGGCTGGGTTGCTTCTTGTTCGATTGGTTTTCGTTTTCTTATTTTTCTTATGCCAACTCAAGCTCAGTAGGGTCGGGATGAAAAGGTCTTTTGCTTAATTTGCTATCAAGATTAATGGGGGTCTTGAAGTTGGTGTGGCCTGTGGGTTTGTACTTTATAGCTTTGAATACCTTGTTAACTGCGCCATGAGGTTAGGTTAAGTGATGAAGTTTTGATGGATTTTTGAACAGATGAATCATGGATTTATCGTCATTTGAGATTCTTATATCTAAGTGATGGTGGTTGAAATGAACAGGTTGGATAGACAAAGCATTATTGCTTTTGAATGGGTAGAGATTTGCCATTCAAGGAGGTGATTTTTTGCCTGCAGTGGTTGGCTTTTGTCTTGATAAAAAGAATAAGAAGTGAGTGCAAAGGGGATTTTTTGGGCTGTGCTTTTTGTATGTGCACGAATGTGCTCTTTTTTTGGCTTTTTTTTCTCTTTAAGGCGTTAAAAAAGGCATTTTTAGGGAAAAATTTAAATAATTTAATTGTTTTTCTTTCTCCAGTTAAAACAATTAGTTAAGGCATTTTTTTGCCGCTTTTGGGGAGGTTTTTTTCCACCTATAGGAAAAAAAATTCCGAAACTGACTAAAGGTTTTAAAAACCTTGTCGAAAACTTTATACGATCTGCTTTGGCAGGATTTAAAAACCTAGGAGGCTATGATGGCTCTTTACGTAAATACAAATACCTCATCAATCAATGCTCAGCGTCAGTTGATGAGTTCAAGTAATTCTTTGGATACGGCTTTCCAGCGTTTGTCTTCTGGCTTGCGTATTAACAGCGCAGCGGATGATGCAGCAGGCCTTCAGGTTTCTAACCGATTGACCTCTCAGGTTAATGGTTTGAACCAGGCGGTTCGTAACGCCAATGACGGTATTTCTGTTGCCCAGACTGCTGAAGGCGCTTTGGATGAGACAACGAACATGTTGCAGCGTATGCGTACTCTGTCTATTCAGTCAGCAAACGGTTCCAACTCGGATGATGACCGTAAAGCGCTACAGCAAGAAATCACGGCTTTGTCTACAGAGATTGACCGTATCGCTTCTGATACTACTTTCGGTGGACGTGCTTTGCTTGATGGTACTTACAATGGTGTTTACCAAGTAGGTGCAGACGCTAACCAAACGATCAGTTTTGACCTAAGTTCTGGTGATAACCAGGATTACGCCAGTAATGGTGGTTTTACTATGGCTGGTCTATCATCTAATGCTGCTGAAGAAGCAAAATATCAAGCAGAAGTAGACAGTTACGATGCACGTGTTGCAGAATATGAGTCAGCAAGAGCGGCAGCGGAAGAAAATGGTGATGAGTTTACAGCGACTCCACCTCAAATGCCTGAGCCGCCAGCAAGCCGCTCTAGAAGTTTCGGTGATACTTCTGAAGGCTTTGGAACACCATCTGTTACTTCAACTGAAAATGCGCAAAGTATGATTGCTATTTTGGATAACATGATTGCTGCAGTAGGTTCTAAGCGTGCTGAATTGGGTGCGATTCAAAACCGCCTTGGTTCAAGTATCAGTAACTTAAGTAATATTTCTGAAAACGTATCTGCTGCACGTTCTCGTGTTCGAGATGCGGATTTTGCAGAAGAAACTGCGAAACTAACCAGTTCGCAAATTCTGCAACAGGCAAGTTCATCTATTTTGGCTCAAGCTAATCAACGTCCACAAACTGCGTTGTCTCTATTGGGTTAATTTAGCCATGCAAAAAGCTGGAGCCATGTTCCAGCTTTTGTTTCTTTTAGAGGGCTACTTATATGTCAATTAATTCTAGTGATTTTTCTAAGCAGTCTGTAGGAGTTGTTGCAACTAGACAAGATCAACGTATGGGGGAACAATTTAGAGCGCAGCAAGAAGTAAATGCCAAAACCGTTCGAAATTTGTCCGATAGTAATAAAGCAAATAGCCAAGACAATCACGGATATACCGGTGCGGCTAAGGTAGATAAGGAATTAATTGATAGCGCTAATCGCACAATGTCTCAATTGAATGTCCATCTATCCTTTGAAATGACCGAAGATCGTAGTAAGAATATTGTTAAAGTATTAGATCAAACAACCGGTGATGTTGTTCGACAAATGCCGACCGAAGAGTTTTTGAAGATGTCGGCGAGAATTGATGCTATTATGAGTCAATTAAGTGATGTTAAAGGAACATTGGTTAATAGCGAAGTTTGATTTGTAGGTGTAAGCGGTTTTTACTGGGAGATTTGTATGGCAATTGGCTCATTAGGTGCAGGCAGTGGAATGGATCTAGAAAGCCTTGTAACAGACATGGTGAGTGCCAGACGAGATACGAAAGTAAAATTATACCAAGACAAACTAGCAGGCTATGAAGCAGAGCTCTCTGCATTAGGGACAGTGGGCTCTGCTATTGATAATTTCAAAAATTATGTCAAAGATCTGAATAAAGAAGAACTTTTCTCCGGCCGAAATGTCATCATGGCAAATGGTGATGAAACGCCATCATTTTCTGTTAACCCTGACAAAACCGCATCAACTGATGAATATTCTATTCAAGTTACTCAGTTGGCAAAAGGCAGCCGATTAATATCCGACATATCTTCATTCTCATCTAGGGACGAAGTGGTGACGTCTTCCGGTGGTACGCTCACTTTATCAATAGGTGATGAAGAGTTTGAGATACAAGTAAAACCCGAAACAACTTTGTCAGGATTGCGCGAACAAATTAATGCTGAAGGCAAAGACCATGGAGTCTCAGCCAACCTCGTAAATGATGGTGAAGGTCATACTTTCTTTACCATTACCTCTAATACCACTGGAGCCGGCAATACCCTTCATATTGACAGTAGTAATTTAACGTTAGACAGTGCTGCGCTTGGCGGGTTCTTTCCAGGTATGAGTGTGCCAGAGGGAGGTGAAGCACAAGATGCTTATATTGTTGTCGACGGGATTTCAGTGCGCAGTGACTCAAATAGTTTTGATGATGCTATTGCTGGTTTATCAATAGAGGCATTGGAGCTTTCTCAGGAACCAGTAAAAGTAGAAGTGACCTATAATCAGGATCAAGTTAAAGAGACGATTCAAGGGTTCGTCAGCGCCTATAATGATTTAATTGCTGTTTTCAAACAAAGTACTGCCAGAGGTGCCGTTTTAAACGGTAATAGTATGATACGTAACTTAAGCAGTTCATTGGCAGGTGAGCTAATGTCTACTCACGCAAGTGATGATAGCCCGTTCACCTCGATTTTTGATGTTGGTGTTGATTTACAAGACAACGGTACCCTTGCGTTTGATGAAAATAAGTTTAATCGTGCAGTGGATGCGGATTTTGACAGTGTTGCAACCCTATTTATTGGTCCAAATGGCCTAGCAAAATCTTTAGATGCTTTGTTAGATAATTATGTTGGTCCCAGAGGGATGAATAATACCCTAAAGGATTCGGTGAATAAGTCGATAAGTGATACAGAAGAGTCACTTGCTGACTATGAAGAACGTATGGAAAAATATGAAGCATCTTTACGAAGTAAATTTACTAGTCTTGATACGCAACTAGCAAATATGAATGCTCAAGGTGACTATCTTAATTCTATGCTGAATAAACTTTAAAACAAAACTACGATTTGTTGGTTTTGTAGATAATTTGAGGTTGTTATATGTACGGGAAAAAAGGGATTCAGGCCTACAAGAAGGACTCATTAAAATCCGATTTAGCCTCGGCAGATCCTCATAGAGTGATACAGCTATTGATGCAGGGTGTGTTGGATAGACTGGCCTTAGGTAAAGGGTGCATAGAGCGTGCAGATTGGGAAGGCAAAGCTTCCGCACTGACCCGTTCGATTGAAATAATAAATGCCCTAAGGGATGGCTTGGATCGTGATGCGAATCCTGAGCTTGTCGATAATTTAGATGGCTTATACGATTATATGGTGGTACGCATCAACGAGGCGAGTGTATCAAAAGATTGTGCTATTCTTGACCAAGTTATTGCTTTAATGCTGCAAATTAAAGGCGCTTGGGATCAGATAACAGAAGCCGATAAACAACAGGCTTACCATGCTGAAAATAATGAGTCTGCTGGTGCAGTGAATGTATGACATAGAAAGGTTATCTCAATTAGTAGATGACCTACAGCAAGCCGTTTCATCAAAAGATGTCGAAAAAATACTGAGCTTGTGCCTAGAAAACAATGACTTCATATTTTCACTGGAGCCAGAAAAAAAACACACCTTATTCAATAAAAGTTTAAAAAAACTCGTTGTTGTACATCAATCCGCTGTGCAATTGGTAAAAGAGAGCCGTCTTGAAATGCGAGATCAGCTGTATCAGTCTACCAAAGTTCGTAAAAGCATCAGTAAATACAAAGGCATAAAGCATGCAGAGTGAAAAGCAGGCTACGAATATTGAGCATGCAGAAAATTTTCTAGAAAGCTTTAGAGTCGGTGTTGCTCGACTAAGAGAAAAAGATCATGAGCTGTCAGACCGTTATATTAAAAATATGACGATGTTTTCTGAAGTCATGCCCCATATCTACGAAGAATTAAAAGATTACAAACCGAAAAAACGTTATGTCTACATGGAAGAAGTAGGCGACATGAACATTTATAGAGAAGACATTGGAGCCTCACTCTTCTCTACTTCTCCTAGATCTCAAGCAAAAGAAAAAGTAGATCATGCGTTAGCCTACCCAGCTAAAACCTTGCTTAACCTAGAGCGTTCAGAGGGCAATCAGAGTCGCCATGTTTTTTATAGTAATAAAATGTTGGATGAAATCGAACGCCAACGAGAAGGCATGGAAAAACAGCAAGGTTGGCCCCAATTTGTAGGGGCAACCATAGTATTTGGTATAGAGCTTGGGTATCAACTTGAGTTGCTGTTAGAACAAAGAGAGATCAAACACCTTTATTTGTATGAGAGTGACTTAGATTTTTTTCATTACTCATTGTATGCAATTGATTGGGAAAGGATTTTAGAGTATTTCAATCGAGACGGTCGAACCGTTCACTTTTTTTTGGGCATTCAGCCGGAAGAATTTACCGATACGTATCTTTTGCAGCTACAGGAAAATGGCTACTTTTTGGCGCCAGAAACCTATCTTTTTATAGGTTATAATAGTCCAGAAAATAATCAGGCCTTTGATTATTTTAAAAAGCATTATTCCCGTCAGGTAATGGGATGGGGGTTTTTTGATGATGCGTTAATTGGCATAGCGCAGGGATTACGCTCTCTGCCTAAAACTAAGTTAGCGCATTTCCAAGGTCGAGAAGCCATACCAAAATCCGTTTCTAATATTCCTGTTTTTATTCTCGGCAACGGTCCTTCATTAGATCAAAGCATTGAGCTGATTCAATCCGTTCGTCACCAAGTATTGTTGATTTCCTGTGGTTCAACCATCAATACCCTTCATAAATTAGGCATAGTGCCGGATCTTCATGTTGATATTGAACGCATGAAGCAAACCGTGGATAAATTTTTATTTTTAGACAAAGACTATTTAAAAGGCATCTGGGGATTGACCGTGGATGTGATGCACCCCGAGTTTTTTGATTATTTTGAGCGTACCGGCATGGGGCTGAAACCCGGTGAAGCGGTGACGTCATTAATTTTAAGTCATGCAAGGAATCACGGAGACCAAAAGAACTACGTTCAATTGAATTTCTGTAACCCAGTAGTTGCTAATTTGGCTTTGTCTTATGTGCACTTATTTGGTTTTAACAATGTTTACTTTGTTGGTGTGGACAATGGCTTTAAGGATAAATCTGTTCATCACTCAAAACACAGTGGTTACTACAAAGATGGTAAAGAAACAGGTTTTCAATCCTTTCAGGAAGTCAAGTTGGTAGAGCGAGAGGGAAATTTTGGCGGTACAGTGTACGCTACTGGCATGATGGATACGTCTCGAGTTCAACTGGAATCCTTAATTCGTTTACTCAAAAAACGACGCAATTTTGAGAGCTATAATTTATCCGATGTTGCCAAAATAGAGGGTGTGACACCTTTGCAAGTGGACGATGTATTAATTACTGATCCTGAAGTGGATAAAACGCAAGTCATTAATCTTTTGGAAGAAGTATTTTTTACCGAGCCACCAGATTGTCTGCTAAGTGAAACGGCTGAGTCGCTTATTTCTGTTGAAGACTTTACTAAGATGAGTCATGAGTTGCAGCAAGGTTGGGATGAAGACTTTACTACTCGTGAGCAAGTTTGTGATTTTCTTTGGTCTCATCACCGTCATATTTTCTTTTTAAAAGGCAGTGTTCATCGACACATACACGATCTGTTATTAGGGTCTTTCACCTATTCTTCATTTTTGATCGTGCAATTTTTATTTGCCTATAAAGATGAGCAAGAAACCGTCAAGCGTGCTAAGTATCTATTTGAATCCTGGTGCGAATTCCTACAAGAAATGCCAAGCATGTTACAGCAAGCCTCTGAGTACGTGGATCAGGGGAACGATCACCTGATTACGCATTACAATGGTTAACTATGTTTGATGCTAAGCCTTTTATTATTGCCGAATTATCTGGTAATCACGATCAAGATTTTGAACTTGCCAAAGCCATGATTCATGCTGCGGCAGAGTCGGGTGTGGATGCCATTAAGCTACAGACCTATACCGCCGACACCATGACGTTAGACGTGCGTGAAGGGGAGTTTATGGTATCGGAGGCAGACAGTCTCTGGCAGGGCAGCAACCTATATGACTTGTATTCAAAAGCCTCGACGCCTTGGGAATGGCATCAACCCCTGTTTGAGTTAGCGGAATCTTTGGGGCTGATAGCATTCAGTTCCCCGTTTGATTTGACGGCGGTGGACTTTTTGGAAAGCCTAGACGTGCCCTTATATAAAATTGCCTCTTTTGAAATGACCGATATCCCGCTTATTGAAGCCGTAGCGCGAACTGGTAAGCCGATTATTATGTCTACTGGTATGGCCACCAGAGAAGAAATTGATGAGGCGGTCGCGACCATTCGGGCTATTGGTGATAACCCACTGACACTATTGAAATGCACCAGTACCTATCCTGCCAAAATTGAAGATTCGAACTTGGTGACCATGGCGGATTTGGCCCAACACACGGGTTGTTCGGTTGGCTTATCAGATCATACCAAAGGCCTTGGCGTTGCGGTTGCGGCAACCGCATTAGGTGCCACTGTGATTGAAAAGCATTTTGTATTAGATCGCAGCGCTGGCGGTGTGGATGCAGAGTTTTCAATGGAACCAGACGAAATGAAAGCCATGGTTGAAGCCTGTCGTGCCGCCAAAGCATCATTAGGCCAAGTTACTTATGGTGGTTCTGAAGCGGAACAAGCGGCGAAAAAGTATCGTCGGTCTATCTACATTGCCGAGAATTTACCAGCGGGCACAGTATTATCCGAAGCACACCTTAAAATTATCCGACCTTCTTTGGGACTGGCGCCAAAACATTGGTCACAAGTTTTAGGTAAAACCTTATCTCAAGATGTGAAAAAAGGTCAGCCACTCGACTGGAATCTAATGGTATGAAGATACTGATTCGTGCCGATGCGTCTGTGCATATTGGCATGGGTCACAGGGTACGATGTCAGGCCTTGGTCTCAGCTTTTGAGCGTCAAGGTCATTCATGCCAATTTGTTGTTCAGCAGGCTTGTAGCGCGTTCGCTGAACAGAATGATATTGTCATTTCACAAGAGGTAGAATTCTTGCCTATGGCCTCTGAAGCGGACCTAGTGATATTGGATCACTATGGTTATCAAGCAACAGACATTAAGACTTTGTATCATCATCAAGCGAATTTATTGGTGTTGGATGATATGAATAACCGCGGTGAATTTCCCGCTAAATGGGTATTGAACCCCCTTGAGCAGACCTATCCTAATGCCGTACTTATGCCTCTAACAGGTAGTCGTTACGCGTTATTGCGCCCACCATTTTTAACCGCTCAAGTGAATGAAAATCCTACCAAACTCCTAGTGACGCTGGGTGGAACAGACCCACTGGCATTGACTTTACCCTTATTAATACATTGTTTGCGGCTTGGCTTTGTGGCAAGCGATATTGTGGTTATGTTGGGCAAAAATGCCAAGCAAGCAGAACAAGTAAAAGCCTTTTGCAATTTGAATGGGATCGAGCTTCATCAAGGTGTGGTAGACGTAACGCCCTTGATGGCTAAAAGTAAAATGGCCATTTCTGCGGCAGGCAGTACCTTGTTTGAATTGGCTTGTATGGGCGTGCCAAGTCTTTTTGTACAAGTGGCGGATAATCAAACCTTATCCCTCGAACAACATTTACCTTTAGGCTGGTGTCGGGCTTTGCGATTTGATGACTTGCCTCAAGAGACTGTTGCTGAGCAGGTAGAAAGATTAATACATCTGGCTTGGGAGCTATGGCAAGATTCCATATGGCAAGCACAGGCGCGCAAAAAAGCACGGCAGCTAGTGGATGGAAAAGGTGCGGACAGAGTGGTGAACGCTATTCTAAGTGGTGTTAAATAGCTTTTTTATTGCGACTGGATGAACAGATAATTCTGCTTTCTGCTTACGGTGAAGAGCTTATAGGTTAAGAAAAATTAGCATGATACAAAGCTATAAGCTGCGTTAGGCGTTGCCAATCTTCTTCCGTATCCAAATCTTGAATACGATGTCTCGGCAACATGAAAGGTTTGGAATGTGCACTGAAAATCTCAACATCAAACCAATCTTTGGGCCTTGCCCAGTAGAACTGTCCTGCATCGTGAATGGCTTCGGTCAGATCTTGCGAACGTTTGTTAATGTGCTCAGGAAACATGGCTGTCAATTCCCCAGATTTTGTAACCTGTAAAGCCCTTAATATTGGGAAATCGAAGGTGGTTGCAGAGAAGCAAAAGCCAATATTGGGCACATTTTCAAGGCCTTTTTGTAAGTCTTGTACAGTTAATAATGGACAGGTGGCATAGATCAAACAGGCCATATCTACATTACAACCTTGTTGAGCTAAAAAGTGCAAGGCGTGCTGCATGACAGGGGTGGTGCCTGTGTGATGGTCGGCCAAGTCTGCTGGCCTTATAAAAGGCGTTTCAGCACCAAACTCACGGGCTACTTTGGCAATTTCTTCGCTGTCGGTGGACACAATGACTCGGTCAAAAAGCTCAGACGCCAACGCGGTTTCGATAGAATAGGCGATTAAGGGTTTGCCGTTTAAAGGCCTAATATTCTTCTTAGCAATACGCTGTGAACCGCCGCGAGCCGGTATAACCGCGATTCTAATAGGGGGAGAATCTGACATCAGGATAACACTCCATGTTCTTGTAGGGCCTGAGTCAATATGCTGACGACTCTTTCCTGCTCGGATCGTGTGATTTCATAAAATAAGGGTAAGCTCATGGTACGCTGATAATAATCTTCCGCGATGGGAAAGTCGCCCCAGTCAAAACCAAGGTCTTGGTAATAGGGTTGGGTATGAACGGGAATATAATGCACTTGTGTGCCAATTCCAGCGCTGCGTAATGCATCAAAAATGGCTTTACGAGCCTTTTTGTGTTCTTTAGGAATCAATATTGGGAAGAGATGCAATGCTGAATTGCTGTCAGTTGCTTGAGCTGGAAGAGTAATTGGTAGTTTTTTTAAGGTTTCCAAATAGTAAGCAAAAGCCGTGTGTCGTTTCGCGATAAAATCATCCAGCTTGTTAAGTTGCGACAAGCCTAAAGCCGCTTGCAACTCAGTCATTCGGTAATTGAATCCTAAAGTATGCTGTTCGTAATACCAATCACCAGGTTGTGTTATTAGGTCCTCAGCGTCTTTGCTGGTGCCTTGTTGAGCATGGGTTCGCATGTGCTTGGCATGACGTGCCGATTGTGTAGTAGCCATACCGCCTTCCCCTGTCGTGATAATTTTCACAGGATGGAAGCTAAACACACAGATATCACTATAGCGACAGTCACCAATATAGGAATCTTGATAACGTCCTCCAATGGCATGAGAAGCGTCTTCAATAATATAAAAACCATACTCTTGGCTTAATTCATGTATGGCTTTCATGTCACACGACTGGCCAGCAAAGTGTACGGGTATCACTACCTTAGGTAAGCGATTTTGCTGTTTTGCTTGTGCCAGTTTGTTGGCCAACTGTTTAGGGCAAAGGTTGTAGGTGTCAGGATCTATGTCAACAAAATCCACATTGGCGCCGCAGTAGCGGGCGCAATTGGCGGAGGCAATAAAGGTGTTTGGGGATGTCCAAACCCAATCGTCTTGGGTGACGCCAAGTGCCAAACACGCCAGATGAAGCGCCGAAGTGGCACTGTTGACCGCCACGGCATGGGCAGCTTTTACCTTATTGGCAATGGCCTGTTCAAAGGCGGTAACTTTTGGTCCTTGGGTTAAATGGGACGAGGTTAATGCTGATACCACCGCATCAATGTCATCTTGATCAATGGTTTGTCGGCCATAAGGAATAAAATTAGTGGCCATCGTCGAACGCCAAAATGTCTGCCGTACTTAAAAAGTGCGGGTTATTACCAGAGTGATACTCATAACCCGGTTCGACCAACTTGCCCGATTCTCCCAGTTTATTTTGATCAAAGGCCATGTCTTCTTGGTGAAATTTGATGCTGGGTGCAATCACATAATGGTCATCAAATTCAAAGGTATGAAAAGAGTCATCAGCAGGGCACATCACCTCATGTAATTTTTCACCAGGACGAATGCCGACTTCTTTGGTTGATAGATTCGGTGCATAAGCTGCTGCCAAGTCCATAATTCGCACGGATGGAATTTTAGGAATGAAAATCTCCCCCCCTTGCATGCGTTGGAAATTTTTCAGAACAAAGGCTACGCCCATTGGCAAAGTGATCCAAAAGCGTGTCATTTCAGGGTGAGTAATGGGGATGGCATCCGCTCCGTCAGCCACCAGTTTTTTAAAGAAAGGCACAACGGAACCACGTGAGCCCACCACATTACCGTATCGTACGACAGAAAAACGTGTACGACCTTGGCCAACCATATTATTGGCGGCCACAAAAAGCTTGTCTGAAGCGAGTTTGGTTGCACCATAAAGATTGATCGGTGCGGCGGCTTTATCAGTCGACAAAGCAATCACCTTTTCCACATCATTAGCAATGGCAGCGGCAATGACATTTTCAGCACCGTGAATATTGGTTTTGATGCACTCCATCGGGTTGTATTCCGCAGCAGGCACTTGTTTGAGTGCCGCTGCATGAATAACAAAATCCACATCCCGCATGGCTTGGGTTAGGCGAGCTTTATCGCGAACATCGCCAATGAAATAACGCATACAAGGCGCATCAAACTCTTGTTGCATTTCGTATTGCTTAAGCTCATCGCGGGAGTAGATAATCAAACGTTTTGGTTGGTAGTTAGCTAACAGGGTTTTAACGTACTGATGACCAAAAGAGCCTGTACCACCAGTAATAAGAATACTTTTGTTATTAAACATGTTGAATACCAAACCAAATTAGAGATTGTTGTCTTAGCAATGCTGGTGAAGTCGTAAAGTTAAATAAGATACAAACCAACTTACTGACTTAATTATACGCTTCATTAAGTCTATCTTATATCGGCGAGAATAGTGGAAACATTAATAAAATCAATCTCCTATTCCTGACGAGCAGGACAGTCCATGACATGGTCATTGACCATGCCTGTGGCCTGCATAAAGGCGTAGCAAGTGGTCGCTCCAAGAAACTTAAAACCGCGCTTTTTTAAATCTTTCGCGAGACGTTTAGAAAGCTCGGTTAGGGCTGGAACCTCTTGTAAAGATTGAGCCTGATTATCAATCACTTTATGATCAGAAAACGCCCAATAATAGTCACTAAATGATCCAAATTCTTCAGCAATAGCCAGAAAGGCCTTGGCGTTGTTAATGGTGGCTTCAATTTTGGCACGATGGCGAACAATGCGCTCGTCTTGCACAAGGCGATCCACATCCTGCTCTGTCATATTGGCAACTTTTACTGGGTCAAAGTTATAAAAAGCAGCGCGATAACCTTCTCTTTTACGTAAAATCGTAATCCAGCTTAGACCTGCTTGGGCGCTTTCAAGTACAATACACTCAAACAAGGTTGCATCATCATAAACGGGAATACCCCATTCCGTATCGTGATAGTGTATGTATTCAGGCGATCCTAAACACCAGCTGCAACGTAGGTTATCCATTGCTAACTCCTAATTAACAGCCACAAGCGGGCGCAGGTTAAAGTGGGTAATAATAGGTGTGAATACGAATGCGCATAAGCATGAGTTGGTTAATGGCCATCCAGATTCGCACTTTTCTCAACAACATAATACATTGAAAATAGAGTGATCACATCTGAGTGAGTCATAAAGACGGGATAGGATTTATCGGAATGAAATTTAAGCCAAGTTATCGTCGTGAAGATGTTGAAGTGATCAAAGACGAATGTGTTTATCAAGGCTTTTTCGAAATGCGCAAAATGACTTTGCGCCACAGAAAATTTAATGGTGAATGGAGTCAGCCCATGACACGGGAAATGATGGTACGCAATGATGCCGTCTGTGTGTTGTTGTTTGATCCAGTCGCGGACAAAGTACTCTTGATTGAACAGTTTCGTCCAGCAGTATTACGAAAGGAATCTCCTTGGTTATTGGAGTTGGTCGCTGGTATGGTAGAAGAGGGCGAAGACGATCAGCAAGTGGCTCGCCGTGAAGCCATGGAAGAAGCTGGTGTAGAAGTAAAACGTTTAGAGTACATGTTTAAGTTTGTTCCTTCGCCAGGCGGCTTGGTGGAATATTTGCGTATGTACGCTGGTGAATTTGATGCCAGTAAAGTGGATCTTAGTCGCAGTCATGGCTTAGCGGACGAAAATGAAGACATAAAACTGCATTTAGTCTCAGCGGATGATGCCATTGCTTTATTACAACAGGATATTGAAAACGCCAGTACCATTATGGGATTACAATGGTTTGCATTGCATAAATCAGAACTTGTAAACAGGTGGTGTGAATAACATTATGATAAAAGACTGTATTAAGGAGCTAAGAAAACTGCCTTTTTTCGAACCTGTACTAGGCTTGGCTTCTTTCCTATTCATGTGTGTAAATGTGTGTTTCTGGTCGCTAATGGCGCATTTAGTGGCGCCTTTATTATTAGGTAGTGACAAGCATAAAGCCATGGCTGAAGACTATTTTGATCGTTTGTTTAACGGTTGGGTGGCTGCGAATGAATGGTGGTTTAAACAGATTCTTGATGTGCATTGGGATTTAGATGACAGCATGGTCACTGACTTTAATCGCTGGAGTTTGATGATTTCCAATCACAGATCTTGGGTGGATGTGTTTATTCTCTTGGCGCAGATACAAGGCAAACGTCCATTACCAAGAGTCTTTATGAAACAGGCTTTATTTTGGATGCCGTTTGTTGGTACTGCTACCTACATCATGGGCTTTCCCTATATGAAGCGATACAGCAAGGAAACCTTGGCGAAAAAGCCTCACCTTGCAGGAAAAGATTTGGCCACCACCAAGCGCTCATGTGAGCGTTTGCTAAATCGCCCCAATTCCATTTTAACCTTTGTGGAAGGGACACGATTTACACAGGCAAAACAAGAAGCTCAGGCATCTCAATATCAACATTTGCTGAAGCCAAAAGCGGGTGGCGTAGGTTTTATTTTGCAAACCATGCCGCAACGTATTAATAGTATTACTGATCTCAACGTGCTGTACGATCAAGCCAATATTTCTGGCTGGGATGTGTTGTGCGGTCGCTTGAGTAAAGCTAAGGTGATGGTTCGAGAAGTGGCCTTACCTGAGAGTTTCTTGTCGGCTGAGTTTCGCCCAGCCGATCAAGACAGAGACGCCTTTTTTGAGTGGTTTAACCTATACTGGCACGATAAGGATGTCAGAATGGGTCATCAGTTAGACGCGCTTAAAGCATCTGAAGCCAGCCCAGAAAAAGCGGTCACGGAAGGAAAGACTTAACCTGAATGATGAGTGTGATGAAAAAAACCAACAAGCAATACGTTCCAGACTTGGTTAGCTTGCAGCTACTCGGCGAATTGAATTATCGTCGTATCGGCAGGATTATGCGCGGCCAAGAAAAAGCGTTGGAGTGGCATTTTTCCATTCACACAAACGGTGACCAAGAAAGTCGTTTGCGCTTGTCATTAAAGGAAGAAAGCAAATTCACCACGGAAATTGCCTTAGAGTTTGGTCCGCAAACTAAGAAAAAATTGCTGTTTGAAACCTCCTTGTCAATGACCATTCGCTTGTATCATGATGTCAGTATCGCTGAAATTACCGATGGTCATAGACAATACAGTGGCTCTTACCCTTATCCAAACGATGCCATGTTGCATCGTGATGAAAAGTTTCGTTTGAATCAGCAATTGGCAGACCTGTTAGAGCTTTGTTTAAAGCACGGACATCGACTTGATCACCCTTTACCTTTTCAGTTTGCCTAATGTTTCTTCTTCAATAAGGCATTTTGTATGGCCGTATTAATATATATCCACGGTTTCAACAGTTCCGAACGTTCTCATAAAGCCAGTGTGATGCAACAAGCAGCAAAGCAAGCGGGTGTACCGAACGCTGTGTTGTCTCCACGTTTATCATGGCGTCCTAAACAGGCTATTGCTGAACTAGAAAGCTTAATCGAATCCCATTTGTCAGCAGGTGTGGCATTAATTGGCAGCTCTTTGGGTGGTTTTTATGGGGCCTATCTGGCCGAAAAATATCAACTTCCTTGTATCATGGTGAACCCTGCAGTGGATGCGCCTGTGTTATTAACGTCTTATCTTGGTCCACAGCACAATCCTTATACTGGAGAGGAATATATACTCACCCAACAGCATATGATGGAATTAGAATCTCTCGTGATAGAGAAACCCACGGCAGAATTATATTGGTTGATGTTACAAGAAGGAGATGAAGTGTTGGATTATCGCGCCGCGCTCAAGGCGTTTCCCAAAACGGCGAAATTGACGTTGGAAGCCAATGGTGACCACAGCTTTGTCGATTTTCAGCGTTACGCCTCGGAAATCCTACAATTTGCTCAAATACTAGACAACTAAGCCTGCTTTTATTGTGCTATTTCAAACTTAATACAAGCAATGATAGACTCTCAGACCATGGTTATTAAGTTTGAATGCCATTGCAGATACTCTGTATTTGGTAGTCTTTGATTGGAAGAAAAAATACGCATGTCAGTAAAAGAATATAACGCCGGATCGATAGAGGTTTTAAGTGGATTAGAGCCCGTTCAGAAACGTCCAGGAATGTACACGGACACCACTCGACCAAACCACCTAGGTCAAGAAGTCATCGATAACTCAGTGGATGAAGCGTTAGCAAAACATGCCGATCGCATTGAAGTGATTCTCTACAAAGACGGTTCCTTAAGTGTGGAAGATAATGGCCGTGGTATGCCGGTGGACATTCACCCTGAAGAAGGTGTGTCAGGGGTAGAATTGATTCTGACCAAACTGCATGCCGGGGGTAAATTCTCTGGTGATAATTATCAATTCTCGGGAGGCTTACATGGCGTAGGTGTCTCGGTGGTGAATGCTTTATCCACCTCTTTGGAAGTGTGGGTGAAACGCAACGGAATCCAATATCATATTGGTTTTGAGAACGGCTTTAAAACGTCTGAATTAACCGAAATTGGCACGGTCGGTAAGAAAAATACCGGCACCAAGGTGAAGTTCAGTCCAGACCCTAAATACTTCGACAGTTCAAAATTCTCTTTGTCTCGTCTGAAACACCTGTTAAAAGCCAAAGCCGTGCTGTGTTCTGGTTTGCACATGGTGTTTATTGACCAAAGTGGTAGCGAAGAAGTTCGCGAAGAATGGTTCTTCCAAGACGGCTTAAACGATTACCTTGCGTCAGCAAACGAAGGCTTTGCCTTGTTGCCGGAAGCCCCTTTTGTGGGCGGTTTAACAGAGAAAACCCAAGGGGTTGATTGGGCTGTACAATGGCTTCCGGAAGGGGGGGAACTGGTTATGGAAAGCTATGTTAACCTGATTCCAACTGCGCAAGGCGGTACGCACGTCAATGGATTGCGTACAGGTTTGTTGGATGCCATTCGTGAATTCTGTGATTTCCACAACCTTTTGCCCCGTGGCATCAAACTCACTGCGGAAGACGTCTGGGACAGATGCAGCTATGTGTTGTCTGCCAAACTGCAAGAGCCGCAATTCTCCGGACAAACCAAAGAGCGCTTATCGTCGCGTCAAATCGTGCCATTTATTTCTGCTACCGTAAAAGACGCTTTCAGTTTGTGGCTGAACAAGCACGTTGACGATGGTAAAAAGATTGCTGAATTGGTCATTAGCAGCGCGCAGAAGCGTCTTAAAGCCAGCAAAAAAGTGGTGCGCAAAAAGATCACGCAAGGCCCGGCTTTACCCGGCAAATTAGCCGACTGTGTGGGGCAAGACTCCTCTCGTAGTGAACTTTTCCTCGTGGAAGGGGACTCGGCGGGTGGCTCGGCAAAACAAGCGCGGGAAAAAGACTTTCAAGCCATCTTGCCATTGCGCGGTAAGATTCTGAACTCTTGGGAAGTGGATTCTGGACAAGTTCTGGCCTCACAAGAGATTCACGATATCTCAGTGGCCTTGGGTGTTGACCCAAGTGACGAAGACTTGAGCGGATTACGTTATGGCAAGGTGTGTATTCTGGCCGATGCGGACTCGGATGGTTTGCACATCGCGACCTTGATTTGCGCCTTGTTTGTGCGTCACTTCCCTGCTTTGGTGAATAACGGTCACGTGTTCGTTGCCATGCCACCCTTGTATCGTATCGATGTGGGCAAAGAGGTGTATTATGCCTTGGATGACGAAGAAAAAGACATCATTCTGCATAAAATTGCCGCTGAGAACAAACGCAGCACACCCAATGTTCAGCGTTTCAAAGGGCTAGGTGAAATGAACCCAGCGCAATTGCGAGAAACCACCATGGCACCCGATACGCGTCGTTTAATACAACTAACCATGGAAGATAAATTGGACACAGACGAGTTGTTGGACAAACTTTTATCGAAAAAACGCGCTGGGGATCGCAAAAATTGGCTGGAAACCTACGGCAACCTCGCCGTAGTGGATTGATAAAAAATGCCAAGCACTGTTATCGAAGGCGAGCTAAACTTAATGAAGGTCCAATCAATTGGAATAGGTGAATGTCTGAAGAAAATGCAAATGAAATTATCAGTGAAGAAGTGCTCTATGAAAGGATTGATCACTACTTACTGAAATTTGGTACAGACAGGTCGCTGCTGTGCGTTTCTGAGCTGGACGGCTTCCTGACGGCACTAGGTTGTTCAGCCAAAGAATTAGAGCCCGATTTATGGTTGAATGCCATCTGGGGTGCGGATGAAGATCAGCCTGTGTGGGAATCTTCTGAACAAGAAGATGAGTTTTTAAGTTTGGTATTGATCATGTACATGGAAGCGATGAACAGTCTGCTATTTGGTGAATTCAGCCCTGTTTACCTTGAGCAGGAGTTCGAAGGAGAATCGACTTTATTGGTCGAAGAGTGGTGTTCTGGTTTTATACGTGGCATCAAATTACTCGGGGTCGGCATAGGCGGGGATCGAGACTTTTTCGATGAAGCCTTGGCGCCATTAAGGCTGTTTGGCACGGAAGCCGGTTTGTCTAAAATCGAATTTATGTTAACCGAAGAAGTGGACTTCTGGCGCGACATGATTGAGCCATCGGTGATGCGACTTATTCAGCATTATCATCCCGATATGCAGATTGGTGAAAAGCTCAGTGATTCGCGAATTCTCCATTAGAGCTGGTGGTCGATAAAAAGTAAGTGATAAAAAAACGGAGCAAAATGGCTCCGTTTTTTCTGTATAAAGGTGATTGCGGTTAGCCAACTACCTTGGCGATACTGTCACACAAATAATCAATATTGTCATCACTCACACCAGCTACACTCATGCGTCCAGTATCGGCAATATAAATGGAAAATTCACTGCGCAGGCGGCGTACTTGCTCAAGTGTTAAACCTGAGTAGGAGAACATGCCGCGTTGATCTTGAATGAAACTGAAGTCTTTACTGACACCAGAGGCTGCCAGTTTGATCACCAGTTTTTCGCGTAAACCATTGATGCGATTACGCATCTCGGCAACTTCTGTCTCCCATTCTGCTCTCAATTCAGGGTGACTCATAATAGTATGAACCACAGTGGCACCGTGAGCAGGTGGCATAGAATAGTTAGCACGAATCGCTTGCCCAATAATGGAGAAGGCATTTTTTGCTTCTTCGCCCGTTTCTGCGATAACGCTTAAGCCACCACAACGATCTCGATAAATGCCGAAATTCTTAGAGAAGGAGTTAGCAATCAACATGCTAGGTACGCGTTCTGCCATGTAGCGAAGACCAGCCATGTCTTCTTCTAAACCATCACCGAAACCTTGGTAAGCCGCATCAATAAGTGGTAATAAACCGCGCTTGTTGACCAAGTCGGTTAACGCTTCCCAGTGTGCCATCTTAAGATCCACACCTGTGGGATTATGGCAGCATGCGTGCAGAAGAAGAACATCACCTTGTTTGGTTTCCGCTTCCAGCTTGGTCATCATATCGTCAAAGCGAACACCATTGGTCACAGAATCGTAGTAAGGGTAGGCAATGACTTCGACGCCAGCCGAGTTGAAGATAGACTCATGATTCCCCCAAGTTGGATCACTCACCCATAAACGAGCACCTTTCAAGTTGGCACTAATGAAATCCGCCGCTACCTTAAGGGCGCCAGTGCCGCCCGGTGTTTGTGTTGACTGAATGCGACCTTGTTTAATGATGTCGCTGTCTTTGCCTAACAAGAGTTCCTGAATAATAGGTGAAAATTCCGTCGCACCATACACACCTAAGTAGCTTTTGGTGATTTCATTCTCCACCATCATGGCTTCGGCTTTTTTAACACTATGTAAAATTGGCGTTTGGCCTGCATCGTCTTTATATACACCCACACCCAAATCAATTTTTTTGGGATTAGGGTCTTGTTGATGTGCCACGATAAGAGCGAGAAGAGGGTCGCCAGGAACAGCTTTTAGGTGCTTAAACATGATTTTAATGGGGTCCTTGTGTACTTTTAGTATTTTGTCTTACTTGAAATAAATAGGGTAATAAATAGCGCAATTAATAATGTAATAAATAGCGCTCTGAACCCTTGCAACAAACAATACGCCATTCTGCCGAAATTATGGCAAAATACAATCCAAGGAAATGGGAAATTCCATTTTAACTGTCAAGAAATTAAGACACTTTTACCTGCTCAAAAAAACTCAGCCAATGACGCCTTTGCAAACCCAATTTTACGCTTTAGATCACTGGCTAAATGAGCACAAAAGTTTGTGGCAATTTGATAGCTTTGCCGCTTTAAACTTGCCTTGGCAGCAAGATTATCCTGCTCTGGCAAATTGGTTAAAGACTCAACCTGAAGTGTCACTAAGTAATGCCAAGCAAACGGCCGAGATAATGGAATTAGTACCCAGTTTGGCCTCCTTTCGAAATTGGCAGCAGCCAACCTTAGCAAGACAATCGGCTAGGCTGGAAGCCGTGCAACCGCCAGCCTATCTTTCCGCCGGTATTAAAGGCCGAAAATGGTCACAGATCGAAGCCTTCGTTGCTTGTACGCCATCAGTCGATCATTATACCGAGTGGTGTGCAGGCAAAGGTCATCTTGGTAAATATTTGGCCTTTCAAGACAACAAACCAGTGGCCAGTATTGAATGGCAACAAAGCTTGTGTGATGCAGGGCAGCAAAAAGCACAGCAGCTTGACCTCAAGCAAAGCTTTTCCTGTATGGATGTATTGAAAAATACAATCGCACCATTAGAAACGACCCAATGTGCAGTGGCTTTGCATGCCTGCGGAGACTTGCACAGGGTGTTACTGGAGCAAGTTGGCAAGCTCAAAACCCCCCATGTCTGTATTGCTCCTTGCTGCTACCATCTCAGTCGAGAAGAAAGTTATCTACCTTTATCAAAGCAAGCGGCTCAGTCTAAGCTAACATTACGCAAAGCCGACTTGAAATTGGCGGTCAAGCAAATCGCGACAGCAGGAGCCAGAGAACAAAGATTGCAAAAGCAAGAACTGACCTATCGCTTGGGGTTCGATCTTTGGCAGCGTCAGGTGCGCCAAATGGATACGTATTTGCCAGTGCCTTCCATTCAAAAGGCCTTATTAAATCAAGGTTTTGTTGGCTTTTGTCAGTGGGCTGCTGAGCAAAAACAACTAACCCATCTGATCGCGCAACAGGCATTTGAAGACTTTCAACAGGCCGCAGAGCAGCGTTATTACCACTTCCAAAAACAACAAGCCATCAGCCAATTATTCCGTCCTGCTTTGGAATACTGGTTGGTTTTAGACCGCGCCATCTTCCTACAAGAACAAGGCTATCAAGTAGAGATTGGTGCCTTTTGCGATGCCTCATTGACCCCTAGAAATTGGATGATACGCGGAAGCTTTGCGAAGAAAGTTGAATAAAAAACATCTAGAAGTTCGTTTTGTTGGCTAAGTTTGAGCTAAGATGGAAGCCATCGGATTAAAAAATAAGTATCGGAAACATGGAACTGAATCAGCGCTTATGGATGCTCGAATTGCTTGTTTATTGGGAAGGAAAGGTGAATACCACACCTTTGAGAAAAGTATTTGGCCTTAGTCGTCAAAGTGTCAGTACTTTAATAGGACGATACCTTGATCAATTTCCGGCGTCTCTGGAATACCATCCTGTAGAAAAAGCCTACCTGAGAACGACACACTTTGTTCCTCATTACATTAATCAAACACTAGACGAGTATCTTGATTGGATGAATTTCGGCAAACTGCCAACGTCATTATTGTCTTCTCAAGACCCGACTCAATATCGTATCCAGCCTTTATCTCGCTATGTCTCGCCCGACATCATAAGGCCTATAATAAAAGCGGTGAAAAATAAAACAGCGATCGATTGCCAATACCTTTCGGTTTCCAGCGGAGAGGCTCAAGAGCGTCTCATCTACCCACATTCCTTCGTGAAAGCCGCCAATCGTTGGCATATTAGGGCTTACTGTGAATTGCGTCAGCAGTATTTGGACTTTGTATTGAGCCGCTTTCAACAGGTTGACTATGACGGTGCCGAAGCACAAATGACCATAGGGCAAGATGCCGCTTGGCATACCCAAGTTGAATTGATATTAGCCCCAGATTTTCGATTAAATGCCGCGCAAAAAAAGGTGCTCGAAAAAGATTATGGTATGCAACAAGGTCAATTGAGCATTACAACACGCGCCGCCTTGGTGAAATACACCCTAGATGAATGGCAAATCAAAACCAAATTTGTCGAGGCCGATCCTCAAGCGCAGCAACTCATCTGTGTCAACTATGCCGACATAAAACAATGGTTTTACGACTGATAACACACAGAGCAGTGTGATTTGTGTTTAGGTCTGTCAAATGACTTTACGTGTGTAAATTTACAGTGTTGTTAGAGGGAAAAAGGCGTGAGAGAGTGGCTTCAAGCTTAAACGCCAATGACCAAAAGAGGGAAATACATGGAACAGTTTTCACCATCGGATATGAAAACCATATTGCATTCCAAACGTGCCAATATGTATTACCTTGAGTATTGCCGTGTGATGCAAAAAGACGGTCGAGTGCTGTATCTCACCGAGGCACTGTCTAATAAGAAGGCAGGAGAAAACCAGTATTACAACATCCCCATCGCTAACACCACAGTATTGCTGCTTGGTACAGGCACGTCCATCACCCAAGCTGCCATGCGGATGCTTTCTCAGGCGGGCGTGCTGGTGGGCTTTTGTGGCGGAGGTGGCACACCGCTTCATATGGCGAGTGAAGTCGAATGGCTAACACCGCAAAGCGAGTATCGCCCCACTGAATACCTACAGGGTTGGCTGCAATTTTGGTTTGATGACGATAAGCGACTAGAAGCAGCCAAAACCTTTCAAAATGCACGCATTGGATACCTAGAGAAGATCTGGAGTAAAGACAAAGACCTAAAAAATGAAGGCTTTTCAACCAAGGATTCTATGCTGATCGCGCCCTTTGAAACCTTCCATAAAAGAACCGAAGACGCGAAGAAACAATCCGATTTATTGCTAACAGAAGCGCAACTAACCAAAGTGCTTTATAAATACGCTGCTAACACCATGAATGTCGAAGGTTTTACCCGTCAGCATCAGGGTTCTACCAAATACAGCACAGACAAGGCCAACGACTTTTTAAATCACGGCAACTACCTTGCTTATGGACTGGCTGCGAGCTGTTTGTGGGTACTCGGCATACCGCATGGCTTTGCTGTCATGCACGGCAAGACTCGGCGAGGGGCGCTGATATTTGATGTTGCCGATTTAATCAAAGACGCCATTGTATTGCCATGGGCCTTTGTTTGTGCCGCCGAAAACGCCACTGAACAAGAGTTTCGTCAACAGATACTGCAAAAATTTACCGATCATAAAGCCATGGACTTTATGTTCGACACCATCAAAGGCATTGCCTTACAGGACTACTCTTCAGAGCAAATTGAGGAGCAAAACCTATGATGGTCACCTTTGTTAGCCAATGCGAAAAACGTGCTCTCAAAAAAACACGACGAGTGTTGGACGCATTTGCTAACCGCATTGGCGACAACACATGGCAAACCCTGATTACCGAAGAGGGTTTGATTACAGTAAAGAAAATGCTACGCCAAACCGCCAGCAAAAATACCGCTGTGAGTTGTCATTGGATACGCTCAAGATCGAGAAGCCAATTACTGTGGGTGGTGGGGAATAAACGGAAATTTACTGAAGAAGGGATAGTGCCTGTTAATGTGACTCAGAAGGAAGTCGTAATGGATGTAATAACAAATAAGCCTAAAAATGGTGTTTTATACGCAAACACTCATTTACAACCATTGGTAGAGCATTTGTTCGCTGTTGGTTATGTAGCTGAAGCTCTCTATAAGATACTGTTTCCAACTTCAGGTAGAAATTATGGTGACATCCATTTTTTTGCGGGAATATTTCATGATCTTGGCAAACTAGAACCTGAGTTTCAAAAATGGGTTAGAAGTCCAAAACAAAAGAATTATCTAGCGATTGATGGGCAACATATTGATAGTAAGTTCAGTTTTGATAAACATCCAAGGCACAATGAAGTCTCTCTCTTGTTGTATCACTTATTAGATTCACCATCTTTAAATTTTGTAAATGACGCAAATAAGCGAACCATAAGACATGCAATTTATTGGCACCATGCTAGGCCTTATCGTAAGAAGCAAAGTGAATTTGATACTTATTACTTAATAGCCAAAAAATTGATGGCGAATCTAAAAACTGACAATCTAAACGATTTAACTATGTCGGCTCAGAAGGCACTTAAACAGGTCGTCGCAATTGATTGCATGTATAGAGAAATCGAGAGTTCAACTGCTTCAAAGAGTTATCTAGATGATGAAGTTGAGCAGAATATGGACAGGTTACCTGATGCGCCCAGACTGCCCGAATATAAAGTATATGAATCTGAAAATAAGGTAGGCAGTTATCAAAGAGCAATATCGACTAACGCATTCAATAACATTGCCCGTGCATGTGTGATCACAGCTGATCGGTTAATTTCATCATTAACGGCTAACGAACTACATCAAGCAATTGTTGATAAAACACTTTATCAATTGGTTGAAGATGTTACCGAAGTTGAGTCAACTTTAATCAGTGAAATAGCTCATTGTCTTAAAAACTTCCCAAATAGTGAACGCACTGCTAAACAAGCCGATATAGCAGATAAATTGGCGAAAACACCTGATGTTGCCATACTCGCGGGTGCCGCTGGCTGCGGGAAAACAAAAATCGCACTTGAGTGGGGAATGTTAAAAAATGCGAAAAAAATCATTTGGGTTTGCCCACGGGTACAAGTCTGCCAAGGTATTTTCACTGACCTTACATCAGATCAATATCTACCTAAGTCAACAATTGAAATAAATACAGGAGAATTTAAGTTTCACAATAAGTGGGGCAACATGCTGAATGAAGAGCAATATTTTTCAGGTGATATTGTTGTAACTACCATTGACCAGTTACTAGGGGCAGTGGTCAGTCATACCAAAGCTAATACTTTGATTGATTATTTAAATTCTCATGTAGTATTTGATGAATTCCATGAATATATCAATATGCCTGCATTCAATTTTCTGTTTGCTGAATTAGTTGAATGTAAAAAACAGCAAGAGACAAAAGCCAATACCTTATTGGTGTCTGCTACACCTCACTATGTTTATTGTGAACAGCTATTGGATATAGACAGAGAAGACATAATTACTATGCCTTCATTCAATCAAAGCAAATACCAACTCGATTTTAAACTGTTTGATGATGCGAAAATATCTCCAGAAAATCCGCTATTTTCTTCGCAAAAAGATAACACTTTTGTAATTAGTAATATGGCGCTTACTGCCCAGAATAGTTTTATCAATAACCAGCAAGAAAATTCAGTTCTATTACATTCGAAGTTCATCAATAGTGATAAACAAAAGTACTTTGCAAAGGTTTATGAAAGTTTTAAGAAAAATGGTTCAAACAAGTATGAAGTATTACGCAGCGGTCCTATTGTTCAGGCATCATTAAACATAAGCTGCAACTATATGGTGGCAGAAATCAGCAATGCAGAAAACACTTTACAGCGTTTAGGTCGACTAGACCGTTTTGGTCAAAATAGCCAAACGAATATTTATTGTTTGGCTGTTCCAATGATGGTTTCGAAGCCTAAAGGTAGCAGCCAAGCAACCCGTTTTTTATCCAAAATGTATTCGTTAAGCTCAACTCGGGCTTGGTATCAGTGTTTACTTGAACATATTGGAGACAGAGAGTTTACCTTGCCAGAAATTTATGAATTGTATGAAAAGCAATTCCATAAAAATGACATTTACAAAAAATTGATCGAAAGTGACTTATTAGCTGCCTTGAGCCAGAGTGTGCAAACAATAAATGCAAAAGTACTAGAGCCAATAGTGATGCAGAAAACCAAAGCCGCCGATAAGAACCGAGCTAAAGTAAGTAAAAATTCATTGCGAGGCGAAAATAGGTTCGTGCAAATGGCGGTTTGCGATGTAACGGATGTAAGTAAGCCAATTTTTGAAGAAACTCAATACGCTTATAGTATGCCTCTAGATGATACTACCGAAGTCGATAACTTAACTTTTTCGGTTTCGGCAATTACAGGTTATGGCAAAAGCGATCAAAACCTGCTTAATCACATGTTTAAAAAGCATCACAACGTGATGGGTGGAGATAAACCATATAACGATAACTTGTTACTAAACCAAGCGCGTGATCCTGAATTACCTATTTACTTGAGTTATACCACAAGAGACTTAGTCTCAGTGGGTGGTGAATCAGCAAGACACTCACATGCCATTTATTACATGGTGTGTGATAAACAACCAATTGGCGCAATGTCGCTAAAACAACTTAATACAACCGCAGAAGATGAGGAATAAATCATGGAAAAAGTAACTGGAATTAAAAGCGTTGATTTTAAAATTACAGCTTTAGGGCATGGTGTGGTGAATTGGAATGGGTCTCCAAACTTAACAATTATCAAAGATGATAAATTCAAAAATATAACAAATCATTCGATGCCTAAGCTACGAGGATATACCAATGTTAAGGAGTTTAATGACGATGGAACGGCTAAATTCTATAAGCACCCAGAAGAAATTAACTTAAATGATGTTGAACTATACATCAGTCAAAATTGCATCAGGCATCATTTATTTCGTGGAGAGCATTACAACTTAAATTCTCCACAGTTAGAAAATAATATAATTAAGCTACTGTGCTCAATTACTGGTTTAGTGCGTGGGTATGTTAACCCTAAAAATGAAAACAAGCGCACAAGTCCTCTATTGTTAACGGATTTTGTTGATCAACTCGGTAATGGGAATTTTGAACAAATGGGACGTTCTGGAAGTAAAGAAAAAGAAACAAGTAAGTCAGGTAAAGATTCGAGCAATTCACTCTTTTCTAAGTTGACCTTTGGAGATACGAAATATCTAGCTTATGGTTCAATTAGTATTGAACAACTTCAGTTTATTCCATTGTGCGCTGATTTTGGTCGTGAGTCGATGAAGATCAATAACCATAAAGAAGGTCAGGAAGTCGCTGAACAACTGTCAAGCTATCTTAAGAAACTATCTGGTAACTCAGAAACAAAAGCTGTTTATCATGAAAATTATGTGAGAGTAGGCTCCATATTTGATGAGGGTGAAGCAGGCATTTTACTAAATGATTCCGCGATAGATGTATTAGTAACGCAGACAATTGAATTGGTAAAAAATTTAACTATCAGGCAAGCCAAGGGCTATATGTATGTTGATGAGGTATTGGTAGATTACAACGATAGTCAAGTAGCCAAGAATATGTTTCGTATAAAAACTAGCCATGAGCAAGAAATTAAACAAAATAAAGGCTCTCAATCATATGCTGTTTATTATCAAGGTAAATAGTTATGAGGATTACAATTGAATTTGACTCGTGTTGGCAAACTGGGTTTCTTGGTGATGATCCTAAGAAAAAGTTTGATTTGAAAAATAATGCGGCCACGTATTCTAAGGGAGACTTTGAAGGAAAAACCAAAAAGAACTTTCACGAATCAAGTGGCTATGAACAAAAATTTGTTGCTACCTCAGGGACTCGAGGAGAAAAGCCGACCCCTATTTCTAAAAGCACTATTTTGGGGGTGTTGTGTAGGCTGATTGGTGACCAAAGGCCACTATGGAAAGCTAGGCAAAGTTCTAATTATTATTTTTCTGACATAGAAGACAGAATATTAGAGCCTATTATAGAGCGGGATGCTCAAGAGGTTAGTGAACTAGTCTATTTAACAAATAAATCGGATGCTCGTTGCGCTCAGCAAGGGTATCTAGGTGTGCTAAACGATGACAATCCTTGGTTTTTTTCCGAGGAAGCTAAGCATTTATGGTCAGTTCTTTATTTGAATAAAGAGCAGTTAATTCAATTTGTGGAAAACGGCAAACCTAATGAGCCACTTGAAAACAGTGACTTGTGTAAACCAACTGCATTAATAAATCGAATTAATCTTATTTCTGATTCAAAGTCTGAGTTAGGTGCTTTGATTAGAACTAATGAAAGGCTACAACGTGATCAAATATTGGATATTAGTAAAAAGGCAAGTTTGCTATCTGACCACAATGATAAAATCAAGTTAAAACCTTCAAAAACCAAGGCTCATAAACTAAAAAATGACCAAAAACTAACTCAGCTTACGAATGAATTGTCTGAAGCAAAATCATACCTTGATCAATTGAAAATTGATTCACTCAGTGAGTTCGAGACTACTTTAAATTCGGTAACTCAATTTTTATCTGATAAATATCCAAATGATAAAAAAAGAGGAGAGGAATATTGTAAAGATGGATTGATCTATCCGATGTCTCTATATGCAGCTGCTTTGCATTTGCAGGCTGAGCGTCTATCAGAAATGGGACTAGATTTGCTGTTTGCTTATAACTCAAAACAAGAGATTCAAATTCAAGGGTTTTCGAAAGCAGGCTTTAATGGCATAAGAGACTGGTTGAATAGAATGGCTGGAGGACGGAAAAAAGCTGTTGGTACCCCATGTAATATTCAAAAGCACTCAGGTCGGTTAGAAATTGAAATTGGTTTAAACAATGATGATTATGGCCGTGAATTTCCTGAATTAACTCGTTCTCAAGAAATTATAAAACTCATTGAACATGCAGGTGTATCCAGTTTTTACCTTGGTAAAAAAGGATTGGCTTATGTTTCTAAAATACGGTCATAAGGAGAATAAATATGGATCATTACTGTGATATTCGTATCAAACCTGATGCGGAAATGCGTGAAAATGTATTGCTAAATAAGGTTTATACAAAATTTCATAAAGCTCTGTGTGACCTTTCTTCTAAATCAGTTGGTGTAAGCTTTCCAGAGACAAAGCTGAAGCTCGGAAAGGTGTTGAGAGTTCATTCAAGCCAATCCAATTTAAAAGCACTGAAAGAAATGAACTGGCTTGGAGGGTTAATTAGTTATTGTGAATACAGTGAAGTGCAAACAATTCCTGAGAACGTAGAGCATCGGACAGTTTCTCGTTGGCGACCAAACATGACTGAATCACACCTAAGACGACTTATAAAGCGTAGGTCTATTTCTGAAGACGAAATTAAGGCTTATCGAGCGAAAATGTACGCAGCTCAGCTTACTACTTTGCCATATTTAGAGTTAGAGAGTACGGGGAGCGGGCAGCTATATAGGCGTTATATTCAAGTATCCGACCCTGTTCATCAAGCGGTAGGTGGTGACTTTGATCAATTTGGTTTAAGTAAAAAAGCTACAATACCTTGGTTTTAACCAATAAATCTCGCTCTTTAAAAAAGTAATTACAAAACAAAGAGTTGCAACATATAGAGAAAACATAGGTAAAAAAAGGTATTTTTACCTAACTCTATAGTGTGACTCGTTTTTTTGCAGTTAGACTATAGTTAGCCGCCGCACACGCGGCTTAGAAATATAATTGTTTTAGGGACTTCCTGACCCCTTTGTTAGCCGCCGCACACGCGGCTTAGAAATAAACATAATTATCTCAATTTTTCATTTCACAGTTAGCCGCCGCACACGCGGCTTAGAAATGAATGGCGGCACAGCCCTAGGTAATAGATAGGTTAGCCGCCGCACACGCGGCTTAGAAATTTTTGATACGTGGTAACAAAGTTTTTTTCATGTTAGCCGCCGCACACGCGGCTTAGAAAATTAATGATTGAATTGCCCCATTCATTCCTTTGTTAGCCGCCGCACACGCGGCTTAGAAAGTTTAAGTCCGTAATCAATGCATCTATGTATCGTTAGCCGCCGCACACGCGGCTTAGAAATATCTAAGCGCCATGTTTAGCACCTTAATCAAGTTAGCCGCCGCACACGCGGCTTAGAAAATACTGTGGGTAATAACTTAATGAAGTTCCTGGTTAGCCGCCGCACACGCGGCTTAGAAATGTCTAACACCCGTGCCATTCGTCACCTACCCGTTAGCCGCCGCACACGCGGCTTAGAAAATGATTACGAAGCTTTTGAAACCAACCAATGTGTTAGCCGCCGCACACGCGGCTTAGAAATTATGGTCTGCGGTTTGCTGGTTGTTGTGGTGGTTAGCCGCCGCACACGCGGCTTAGAAATCGATGCGCAGATGCCAGAGCTTAAAGACTTCGTTAGCCGCCGCACACGCGGCTTAGAAATTTTATAGTTTTATCAATCCTTATCTCCACTGGTTAGCCGCCGCACACGCGGCTTAGAAAACACAAAACAGGAAATAAAAGAGCCCTCCGCGGTTAGCCGCCGCACACGCGGCTTAGAAATGAAAGACCAGAGCTTACACTTGGTAAGATTCGTTAGCCGCCGCACACGCGGCTTAGAAATTTCTTCGATTGGCAGGCTTTTTATGATGGCAGTTAGCCGCCGCACACGCGGCTTAGAAATCTTAGTGTTGATCTGAGTGATTTTGATCAAGGTTAGCCGCCGCACACGCGGCTTAGAAATATTATTGTTTGTCAAATCAACAAAAAGTTGTGTTAGCCGCCGCACACGCGGCTTAGAAAGCTAAGTGGATTGCAACAACCGTGATTGGCGGGTTAGCCGCCGCACACGCGGCTTAGAAATGATACATCATCAAATGGGGTAGGCTCCAATGGTTAGCCGCCGCACACGCGGCTTAGAAATCAATTATAAATTATTGGAGTGAATTATGTTTGTTAGCCGCCGCACACGCGGCTTAGAAATTTTCTCTGCAAAATATTCGCTGTGATTTGGTGTTAGCCGCCGCACACGCGGCTTAGAAAAGAAACGTGGATTAATGATGTATGTGGAATTGGTTAGCCGCCGCATACGCGGCTTAGAAAATAATTCGCTTCTGACTTTGCTTCTCTCATCAGTTAGCCGCCGCACACGCGGCTTAGAAATGTAGGTATGCTACTTCGTCAATCTCACCGATGTTAGCCGCCGCACACGCGGCTTAGAAAATGTCTTTAATCCACTGCTCTTTGATCTCACGGTTAGCCGCCGCACACGCGGCTTAGAAATTATCCAAGCCGTGCGTCTGTACCAAACCCAAGTTAGCCGCCGCACACGCGGCTTAGAAAAAGTGAGGTGACCTATGAGTTTTTTTGACACTGTTAGCCGCCGCACACGCGGCTTAGAAAACTAGAAGAAAACCTTTTAGCTGAATCAGATAGTTAGCCGCCGCACACGCGGCTTAGAAAAATCAGCGAAAAACCACCCATCGACGTTCGCGGTTAGCCGCCGCACACGCGGCTTAGAAATTCCGGTCTGCCCCCTTTTCGACCTCTGGCTCGTTAGCCGCTGCACACGCGGCTTAGAAAAAGTCCGAATGGCGCAAGCAAAGCTGCTAAAAGTTAGCCGCTGCACACGCGGCTTAGAAAAATCGGTGCTGTGGCGGCGGCTGTTGGTTTACGTTAGCCGCTGCACACGCGGCTTAGAAACCAACACTCACCACCAATAATGGCACCCAATGCGTTAGCCGCTGCACACGCGGCTTAGAAAATGAAAGCGGCGCAAGAGAAACAAGGTAGATGTTAGCCGCTGCACACGCGGCTTAGAAATCTTCATCTAAGCAGTGGTTTTTCATCCTGTCGTTAGCCGCCGCACACGCGGCTTAGAAATTGCAGTGTGACCAAGCCGCCAAAGTACGCACGTTGGCCGCCGTACACGCGGCTTAGAAACAACAAAACAGGGGGAGCCGTGGGGCTTTCTTGTTAGCCGCCGCACACGCGGCTTAGAAATTTGAAGTAGGCTCGTTTAATGTAGTTAGTGAGTTAGCCGCCGCACACGCGGCTTAGAAAAGATATGCGGCTGAGTTAAGTCGCCATACAGCGTTAGCCGCCGCACACGCGGCTTAGAAAACATTTGCACTGACTGCCGCTTCTCCCTTGTTGTTAGCCGCTGCACACGCGGCTTAGAAATCAATACAAAACGCAAAGAATAGTTTTTCATTGTTAGCCGCTGCACACGCGGCTTAGAAAAACAGCTTCAAGTCTTAATGCCAGGTGAAATTGTTAGCCGCTGCACACGCGGCTTAGAAATGCATCAGTGCCAGCACCGGCCTCAGCGACAAGTTAGCCGCTGCACACGCGGCTTAGAAAGCCCAGCGCGCCATGGCTCGTAACCTAAGCGAGTTAGCCGCTGCACACGCGGCTTAGAAAACAGCGGCCGATGCCAAAAAAACCAAAGGAGAGTTAGCCGCTGCACACGCGGCTTAGAAATTTCGGATCAAATTTAATAGTGCTCATGCTCTGTTAGCCGCCGCACACGCGGCTTAGAAAGTTTACATGGCCATGCGGAACGCCTCGGGTCGATTAGCCGCCGCACACGCGGCTTAGAAATATAACCAGTGTCCGATGATGCCGTGGATCGAGTTAGCCGCTGCACACGCGGCTTAGAAAACACTTTGCCAGCTTCATTAATGCAGATTTCAGTTAGCCGCCGCACACGCGGCTTAGAAAGTAACCTTATCCCAGTTTTGATACAGCAATATGTTAGCCGCCGCACACGCGGCTTAGAAAACCAAGCTTTATGAAAGCATCACTATTGGTTGGTTAGCCGCTGCACACGCGGCTTAGAAAGTGAGCAACGCCTTCGATGTACTCCAAAAGCTGTTAGCCGCCGCACACGCGGCTTAGAAAGATCATCACATCAATATCGCGGCCTGAAATTCGTTAGCCGCCGCACACGCGGCTTAGAAAACATGAAAATAATCTGTCATACTGTCTGATTCGTTAGCCACCGCACACGCGGCTTAGAAAACTCAATGGCTCGCTGGCCTCAACATCAAACGGTTAGCCGCCGCACACGCGGCTTAGAAAATCCACCAATATTGCGGGTTATTTTCTACAAAGTTAGCCGCCGCACACGCGGCTTAGCAAATCATGAGTTATTCCATTCTCTTTTATGATGTAGGACTGGTAAGCATATCAACATGCTATGCTAGTGGGGTGATTTTTGAATATTGAGGTTGTGGATGTCGCAAGTGAGTACTGAGCAGGAAGGTTCATCTAAGACAGAACAAGGTGATAACTCGAAGCAAAATGAGTCGGACAGTGTCAGTAAGCTGGTTTGGTCACAGTTATTGATCAATCTTGGTGATGCCTTAATTAATCCTAAGGTGACTTTGCCTTGGATTTTACAGGGCGCGGGTGTGCCTGTGTATTTGCTTGGTTGGTTGGTGCCGATTCGTGAATCTGGTTCATTGTTACCGCAATTGTTGATGGCTAGCTACATACAGCGGGTGCCTTTGCGCAAGTGGTTGTGGGTGTTTGGCAGTGTCATGCAAGCCTTGTGTGTGCTTTTGATTGGTATGGTTGCCTTGTTTTTTGAAGGGGCATTGGCGGGTTGGTGTGTGATTGGGTTGATGGTGTTGTTCAGTCTGGCACGCGGTTTAAATTCCATCACCTCGAAGGATGTGTTGGGTAAAACCATTTCCAAGGGGCATCGTGGCCGAGTGTCTGGTTGGGCGTCCAGTGCGGCGGGTTTGATTACTTTGGGCGTTGCTCTGGTAATGGTGTTTAGCGGTTTTTTTGATTTGCAGGGCAGCACAGTGTTTTATGCTGCTTGTTTGATGATTGGTGCTTGTGTCTGGTGTCTGGCCGCGTTGATTTATGCCCAGCTTAAGGAACCTAATAGTCCAGTTGATAAGACCAAGGTGCGCCTCGTTGAGTTGTTTTCCAGTTTGTCATTGCTGAAAACTCATGCGGATTTTCGTCGCTTTGTGATCGCGCGTTCTTTGTTGCTCTGTACCGCATTGAGTGCGCCTTATTATGTGTTGATTGCACAACAGAATCTGGGCGATAGACTCTGGGTGCTAGGGGCCTTTATGGCAGCAAGCGGTTTGGCTTCTCTTATTTCTTCGCCTTTTTGGGGACGCTTTTCGGATTATTCGAGTCGTCAAGTCATGATGATAGCCACCTTGTTGGGTGTTGGTGTGGGGTTATTGTTATTTGTGCTAACAACTTTTTATGTTGATTGGGTAAAAGGCGTTTGGTTAATGCCCTTGTTATATTTTGTCCTGTGTGTGGCGCATCAAGGCGTGCGTATTGGGCGCAAAACCTATTTGGTGGATTTGGCCGAAGGCAATGATAGAACCCAATACGTGGCAGTCAGTAACACGGTAATTGGCGTGATGTTGCTGTTAATGAGTGTTTTTGGTTTGCTGACTGGGGTTGTCTCTTTGCCTGTTTTGGTGCTTGTTTATTCTTTACTGGCTTTGCTGGGGGCTGTGGTGGTAATGCGTTTACCTGAGGCGTGATAGGCAATAAAGGGAAGGTTGAGTGTAGGAAGCGTGTCTTACACTCAACCTGATGATCAGTTGGGGTTGGGCAACGGAATAGCAGGGGCGTTTTTAACCCTGTTTAATACCAATGTGGACGTCAGGTCTTTTACACACTCTAGTGCAGTAAGGGTTTCGTTTAAAAAAATAGACAAAGAGGGTAGGTCTTCGCTGATCACTCGCATCCAATAATTGGCGTCACCACTTATTTCATAACATTCTAATACTTTGGGCATGTCAACAATAGCTTGTTTGAATTGCTCATTGGCCAATTTATTACCTTTCTCTAATGTGATGCTGACAAAGGCGGTGACTTGAAAACCCAGTTTATTTGCATTTAGTTGTGTGAAATAAGCTTCTATTAAATTGCTCTGTTCCAGTCTTTGCAGGCGTCTAGAGCATTGTGACGGTGATAGACTAACCTGTTCAGATAAAGCCACGTTGGTTAAACGCGCATTTTCTTGTAATGCTCGTAGCAGTCGCCAGTCGTAACTGTCTAGTTCTATTTGGTTCATTTAAGCTTCCTTATTAGCATCTAAGGGGACTGTTTTTTTGTAATCGCTTGACCGTATTGAGTTTGCTGAATTTTGAGCAATGAATAGGCAAAGTTTATGCTTCTAGAATAAGGAGTTTTGAAAACTAAACAAGCTTTGCTGCTTAATATTTGCGATTTTTTTGCGTTTTTTTATTAGTTTTGTAAGAGTATGTATGTTTTAGATGGATTTTATTGGCGTGTACAGTGGTATTTTACTCTGAAATGTCCCCCGTCCTTTTGTTGGGTCATGTGCTTTTTCAACATTGCGTACATTGTTATGAAAAGTCTGACTTACTTTAATATGGCACTTCATTATCAGGTATTTTTTAACAGATATTTTGATGACTGAAATCTAGTATTTTACGAGCCACTCAAAAAAGTGTCGTGTTTTCAAAAATAGCTCTGATAGATGTCGTTATTCTTCCATTTCCCGTTCTTTGCGCATGATAAACTCGATTGTTTAATCAGGTTTGAGTGCTACTTGTGGCAAATCAATCTTAAGTATGAATCCTGTTGTTAACTTTTTGAACCTGCTTTGCTTTATTCATTCTGTAAGTGAGAGATAAAGACAAGTGAGAGATAAAGTTGGTCACAATTTTGCTAGAAAACTTAGCTAGAAGTCGCATGAGACTATTCTGGGCAAAGACCTTAGCAATGAGATGATGCTAAGACATTATTCGGTCTTTTGAAATATGGGGAAGTGGACACTTGGAGCAAGCGGTTTCTAAGTTTCAGGTGAATAATTTTATCTTCTAAGTGGAAAAAAATAACGTTATTCAAATGATGTGATCACAAATAGGGAATGAAAATGAAAGACATGATATCGAAAAAAGTCCTATCAAGCTTGCTTGGTGGTTTTGTGCTGAGTTTTGCTAGCAATATTATGGCAGCAGAAACTTGGGATATGCCTTTGGCTTATTCTGCGACAAATTACCATTCTGTTATTGCAAAAGAGTTTGCAGAAGAGGTAACGGCAGGGCAGAGTGACATTGAAATAGTGACACACCCTTCTGGTTCTTTGTTTAAGGGTGGGGAAATTTATGGTGCAGTTCGTCGTGGTCTGGCTCCTATTGGGGAGCGTTTGGTGTCAGCACTAAGTAATGAAAGCCCAGTATTTTCGATTGATGCTGTGCCATTTTTAGCGACAGACTTTAATTCCGCTTGGAATCTCTATCAAGCGTCCAAACCTGCAATGGAAAACATTCTCAAGAAACATCGTCTGAAATTGCTTTATTCTATGCCTTGGCCACCCCAAGGTTTGTATGCCAATAAACCGATTGATTCTGTGGCGGATATGAAAGGCTTAAAATTCCGTGCTTATAACCCAGCAACTTCAACTATTGCTGAACTGATGGGGGCGATTCCTACAAAAATTGAAGCGGCTGAAGTGTCTCAGGCATTTGCCACAGGTGTTGCTGAGTCCATGTTGTCTTCTGGTTCAACTGGGTATGATCAGAAACTCTGGGAACATGTGGATTACTGGTACGATGTAAAAGCTTGGTTGCCTAAAAATATGGTGTTTGTGAACACTCGTGCTTGGGAAGCTTTGTCACCTGAAACGCAAAAGGTGATTTTAACCGCAGCGGCTAATGCTGAGAAAAAAGGCTGGGCTAAGGCAGAATCTTTATCAAATTGGTATAAAGAGGAGCTGACTAAGAATGGTATGACAGTGGCAGAAGCGAGTCCGACGCTGAAAGCAGATTTTAAAGCAATTGGTGAAACCATGACTGCTGACTGGTTAAAAGAGGCGGGAGCCGAAGGTCAAGCTATCATTGATTCTTACCAGGCAATGTAATCTGATAAGGGGGACAATCTACCCCTGCATTAAGAGGGGCGTAAAGCGCTCCTCTTTTTCACCTAGGTGATGAAAAAAATCGTGTCACCTTGTTAAATTTTTTCTGTAATGTCGACAGACGGGTAATTTATGTTGTTATGTTTTATTAGCAAGGTCTGTGAGCGCCTGTATCAGCTAGCAGGCGCACTCGCGGCCTTGTGTTTGGTTGCCATGGCGCTTTGTGTGGTGACCAGTATCGTTAGTCGCTTGGTTGAATGGTATGTACCAGGATTAACCGAGATAGCAGGTTATTTAATGGGAGCGGCAAATTGTTTGGCATTGGCCTATACCTTTCGCAATAAAGCACATATTCAAGTTACCTTGTTTGTCGAAAAACTCAGTCAAAAATATCAGGCGGTGTTGGCCTTGTTTGCCTTGGCGGTTACCGGCTTTGTGTGTTGCTACCTGGCTTATTACATGTGCCGTTTAACTTACTTTTCTTGGGATTTTGAAGAGGTGAGCGATGGTTCTGTCGCTTTCCCGCTTTGGGTTCCGCAGAGTGTGGTGGCCTTTGGCACCATAGTGTTGGCAATCAGTGTGATGCATTCATTTTTGGAATTTTCTTATCGGGTGATTCGTGGTGATCTTCCTGAGTCTGATGAGTCTCTGGGAGGAGTAAAATGAATGAAATTCAGTTAACACTCGTTTTTATCTGTGTGTTGTTTTTGCTGCTTGGAACAGGTGTGTGGGTTGGCGCCAGTTTAATTGCCTGTGCCATTATTGGTATGGAACTCTTTACCAGTCGTCCTGTAGGGGACTCTATGGCGATCACCATTTGGGGATCGATTTCATCTTGGACGCTGACTTCCTTGCCCTTGTTTATTTGGATGGGGGAGATTTTATTTCAGACTAAGCTATCCGAAACCCTTTTTAAAGGCCTGACACCTTGGATGTATCGTCTTCCTGGTGGTTTGTTACACGTTAATATTACTGGTTCTGCGGTCTTTGCTGCCATCTCTGGCTCGTCTGCGGCAACGGTGGCAACGGTTGGCAAAATGTCGATTCCTGAACTGAAAAAGCGTGGTTATGCCAATAATATGATTGTTGGTACCTTAGCTGGAGCTGGCACTTTAGGCTTGTTGATCCCGCCTTCGGTGTCGTTGATTATTTACGCCGTAACGGTCAATGAATCCATTGCTAAGCTATTTATCGCGGGCATTATTCCGGGTTTGATGCTTGCGGGTTTGTTTATGGGATATGTCGCTCTGAATGCCATGTTTAAAGCCGATAATGGTGATATCCAAGATTTGTCCTTTAGTTTTAAAGAGAAAATCTCGGCACTGATCAGTCTTAGCCCTATTATTGCTTTGATTTTTTGTGTGATTGGTTCCATATACAGCGGCATTGCAACGGCAACGGAAGCTGCGGTGTTGGGCGTTATTGGTTCATTGGTCATTGCTTTAGGGCAAAAAAGTCTTACTTGGGAAAGTTTTCGCTCGTCTTTAATGGGCGCGGTTAAAACTTCCAGCATGATTGCTTTTATTTTAATGGGGTCGCATTTTCTTTCTTTGGCCATGGGCTTTACGGGGTTGCCCCGTCAGTTGGCTGAAGGGATTGGCGCATTGGAATTATCGCCCCTGACCCTGATATTGATGCTGACACTATTTTATATTGTGTTGGGATGCTTTTTGGATGGTCTGTCTTCCATTGTATTGACCATGGCGGTAATTGAGCCTCTTATTCGTCAGGCTGGCTTCGATATGATCTGGTTTGGAATTTATTTGATGATAGTGGTTGAAATGGCACAAATTACTCCACCAGTGGGCTTTAACTTGTTTGTCTTGCAGTCTATGACTGGGCATAACATGGGCTTTATTGCTCGGGCCAGTATACCTATGTTCTTCATTATGGTGCTGGCCGTTCTCATTTTGGTTTGGCAACCAGAGATTGCCACCTTTTTGCCCAATGCCATGAAATAAAAGGCTGGATAGATTTATAGTGCGTGCTTGAACCAGTGAATGGCTTGGATGAGGTCAAATACCGGCACGCATGAGAGTGATTTCACTGTGTCGATATAGGGCGATAGATTGGTGCATTCCAGTACAATGACCTTGATGTTGGGGGCTCGGGAGAGTAATTCCTCAGTGGCCTCAGCCACTTCTTGATTAGCGACCAATGAGTCGAGCTCGGTGCGATCCTGTTTTATGGTTTGATACAGTGCGCCTGTTTTAGGAATGCCCTGAATGATTATGTCGTGGTGAAAATGGCCAGCGAAATGTCTTGGGTCTAGGGTATCTTGATCAAAAGTAAGAACGCCTATTTTTTCATTTTCGCATAGAAAGTTGCGAGCAAAAGCAAGGGTGAGAAGGGAACTGGTTAGCACTGGAACATTTGCATGGGATTGTAATTGCGTTTGTATTTCTCCCAGAAATCCACAGCTGGTGACGATGAGGTTAACACCCTTTGCCTCTAAGTTGTGAATTTTAGCCATGATATCTGCTTTGACTGAATTGTCTATTTGTTGTTCAGTGATAACAGCGGAGACGTTAGCTGAGGCAATTTTTTCATAATGTACAGGGAAATCAAAAGTGTCGGGGTTACCTATGTCGCCAACAAGACGTGGGAAGTGTGTATTAAGTTGAAGTACGCCAAGTGAAAATGCTTTGTTTGAATCTTTCATAGGGTAACAATTTTTAGATGGTCATTTACTGACAGGGTGTTAAATGAAAAAAGTGTGTGTGATTGGCTCCGGTATGGTTGGAGTCAGCTGTGCCCTAAACTTACTTGAAAAACAGTATCAAGTTACACTATTAGAACGTCATGAGACAACAATAGAAACGTCATACGGTAATGCTGGGGTAATTACGCGCAGTTCGGCATTGCTGTTGAATAATAAGACCCTTATTCCGAATTTAAAACATTATCTGTTTAATCAGCATCCAGCCGTTAGATTAAGTTATCCCTATATTTTAAAAAATTTGAAATGGGCGCTGGGCTTTTTAAAGCAGTCGCCAGCCTGTTTTTCTGAAAAAAATATTAAAAGTTTGGACAGCTTGATCAAGGTGTCTTTAGATGAGCATTTAAAATGGATGCAGAAGTCGAATCAGACAGATAGGTTACGTGATACGGGTTGGTTAAAACTTTATCGTAGCAAAGCTTCTATGCAATCAAACGGTTATGAAAAAGCCATTTATGATGAATTGGGTATTGCCTATCGAGAGCTAGACAGTCAGGCTTTGCAAGATCTTGAGCCTGCGCTTGCTCCTATTTATACCGGGGCATTACTGATTCAAGATGCTGCATCAGTGAATAATCCTGGAGCTTTGGTAGAAGGGTATAAAAAACTCTTTATCGAATCAGGAGGACAATTGGTTCAAGATGATGTTCAGCAATTGATCGAGCTACAGGGAGATTCAACATCTTCTGTATTAGTAAAGGGCAAACAGGCTGATTATTCTGCCGATTATGTGGTCATTGCTGCAGGGCCTTGGTCAAATGATATTTTGCAAAGCATTGCGCGCCCTTTGCCAATGGGGTTTGAGAGGGGGTATCACGAGCATTATGAAATCCCAGTTGATGCGCCCCATCATTTGACTCGACCTGTGTATGATGTGGAAGAAGCGTTTGTGATGACTCCTACCTCGTTGGGTTATCGGCTTACCAGTGGCTCGGAGATAAAAGATAAAGCGGCACCTGCTTCTCCAGTACAGCTGCAAGCCATCCGTCATGCGGCAAATCAAGCTGTGTCGCTGGGGCCTTTGAAACCACAAAGTGATTGGCAAGGGAGTCGTCCAACCCTAGTGGACTCTTTGCCTGCTATTGGCAAATGTCCTGGAACTTCTCATATCTGGTTGGCATTTGGGCATCAACATGTTGGATTCAGTACGGGGCCTGCTACGGGGCGTTTGTTGGCTGAACTTATCCATAATGAAACCCCTTATATTGATGCTACGCCTTTTAATCCTGCGCGGTTTACAAGTTGATGTGATGGCAAGTAGATAAGGGAGTAATGAAGGATTG